>CAZCVG010000202.1:0-4689 GCA_964501735.1 uncultured Gemmatimonadaceae bacterium
TCGTGCTCGTACTTGAGGCAGCAGAGCAGGCGGCCGCAGCCGCCGGAGATCTGGGTCGGGTTGAGGGAGAGGTGCTGGTCCTTGGCGAGGGCCAGGCTGACCGGCGAGAGGTCCTTGAGCCAGGTGGAGCAGCAGTACTCCCGGCCGCAGCGGCCCACCCCGCCCAGGCGGGCGGCTTCGTCGCGCACCCCGATCTGGCGCAGCTCGATGCGGGTCCGGAACATCGCGGCGAGGTCGCGCACCAGGGCCCGGAAGTCCACCCGCTTCTCGGCGGTGAAATAGACGGTGAGCTTGGTGCGATCCCACTGCCACTCGGTGTCGCTCACCCGCATCTCCAGCTTGTGCTGCCGGATCTTCTCGACGATCTGGCGCCGGACGTCCTCCTCGGCGCGGCGCAGGTCGTTGCTGGTGCGGATGTCCTCGGTGGTGGCCCGGCGCAGCACGGCGCGGAGGGCCGGCGCCGCCGGGGCGGGGGTGGCGGGTTCCGGGCCGCTCACGGGCGCACTCGGGAGCTGGCCCTCGGCGGGGGCGGCGTCCTCCACCACCCGCCCGCCGGCATGGCCTTCCTTGATCTGGGCCCCCACCTCGCAGGAGGAGCAGCCGCCGCACTTCCGGTCGGCCGCCTCCCCGGCGGACTGCACCCGGCCCAGGTCATGGCCGCGCTCGGCGGGGACCACGACCGCCTCCCGCAGGCGCAGCGGCTCCTGGTCGTCGGGCCAGACAAAGAAGTCGCGGCGGATGCCCTTGAAGCGAACCTCGACGGTCTGGGGCATCAGGCCTCGGTGTAGGCGCCCATGGCGGCGAACTTCTCCGCCCGTCGGCGCACCAGCTTCTCCGGCCGCACCTTGCGCAGTTCGTTGACGTGGCGGATGAGCGCCTCGCGGAGGGCCTCGCCGGTGGCGTCGGGGTCGAGGTGGGCGCCGCCCAGCGGCTCCGCGATCACCTCGTCAATCAGCTTGCTCTTGAGCAGGTCCTGGGCGGTGAGCTTGAGGGCGTCCGCCGCCCGTTCCCGCTGGGAGGAGTCCTTCCAGAGGATGGCCGCGCAGCCCTCGGGCGAAATCACCGAGTAGACCGAGTTCTCGAACATCAGGATCCGGTCGGCGGTCCCCAGGGCCAGGGCGCCGCCGGAGCCGCCCTCGCCGATCACCACCGCCACGATGGGGGCTGGCAGCGCCGCCATTTCCAGGATGTTCCGGGCCAGGGCCTCGCTCTGGCCCCGTTCCTCGGCGCCCAGCCCGGGATAGGCGCCGGGGGTGTCAATCAGGGTAATGACGGGCGCGTCGAACTTGGCCGCCATCTTCATGAGCCGGAGCGCCTTGCGGTAGCCCTCGGGGTGGGCCATGCCGAAGTTCCGCTTGAGGTTCTCCTTGGTGTCCCGCCCCTTCTGGTGCCCGATCACCATGACCGACAGGCCGGCCAGGCGGGCCCAGCCGCCGACGATGGCCGGGTCGTCACGGAACTGGCGGTCGCCGTGGAGCTCGATGAAGTCGGTGAAGATGGTGCTGAGATAGTCCAGGGTGTACGGCCGGCGGGGGTGCCGCGCGACCTGCACCCGCTGCATCGGCGTGAGCGCGCGGTAGATCTCCGAGCGCAGCGTCTCGAGCCGGGTCTGCAGCAGGCGGGTCTCCTCCGCCACGTCAATCTTGCGCTCGGCGCCAAGCTGCTGGAGGTCGTCAATCTGGCGTTCCAGCTCCTGCAGCGGTTTTTCGAAGTCCAGTGCGTAATTGGAGGCCATAGAGCCTGGGCTGTCGGGGATGTGGTTTGGAGCGAACGGTCCTGCGGCCTGTCACCCTGCCTTCACGAACCCCACCGCGTCCGTGCCCAGCAGGCGGCGGAGCCCGCCCAGCAGCTCCTCGTCGGGCGCCACCCGGAGCCGGCGGGAGCGGGCCCGGAGGCGCTCGCCGTTG
Source organism: uncultured Gemmatimonadaceae bacterium (assembly GCA_964501735.1). Taxonomy (GTDB): domain Bacteria; phylum Gemmatimonadota; class Gemmatimonadetes; order Gemmatimonadales; family GWC2-71-9; genus JADJOM01. The sequence goes on from CAZCVG010000202.1 coordinate 1,908, forward strand.
CCATCGCTCCACTCAATATAGAGAGGGGCGGGGCCGGGGTGGCGGCTGCAGAGGGCCACGGCCTGCCGGAGGGCCTCGGTCGGGGGGGCATCGGGCAGGCTCCAGCGGAGTGCCAGACCCAGCGCGCCGGCCTGGAGCAGCTCCTCCAGCGGCCGGGCCCCCTCCACCACGAACGGGGCCCGGTCCTCCCCCCGGTCCCGGGCACTGTAGCCCCCGGTGAGCAGCACCGCCAGATCGTCCCGGATCACCTGGTTGAGCCGCGACCAGGCGTCGGGGAAGACGATCGCCTCCGCGGTGCCGTGGAAGTCCTCCAGGGTGAGCCGGGCGTATTCCTTCCCGCTCTTCTTGGAGATCTGCCGCTTCACCTGGGTGATCACCGCGGCGATGGTGATCTGGTGCTCGCTCCACTCGGCCAGGGTGGCGGTGGTCCGGGAGCCGAACACCTCCACCTCGGCCCGGAAGCGCTCCAGCGGGTGGCCCGAGATGAAGAACCCGATGACCTCCTTCTCCCGGGCCAGGCGCTCCTGCTCGCTCCAGTCCGGCAGCTCGGGGAGCGGGGCCGCCGCGGGCCGGCCGGAGGACGGCCCCTCGCCGAACAGCGAGGCCTGCCCGACCTCGCGTTCCTGCTGCAGCAGCTGGGCCTCCCGGAGCACCTCGTCCAGCGCCTGGGTGAGCTGGGCCCGGTGCCCGCCCAGCCCGTCGAGCGCGCCCGCCGCGATCAGCGACTCGACCACCCGCTTGTTGCAGAGCCGCAGGTCCACCCGCTGGGCGAAGTCCCGGAGGTTGGTGAACGGCGCCGCCGTCCGGGCGGCGATCATGGACTCGATGGCGCCCCGCCCGACGTTGCGCACCGCGCCCAGCCCGAAGCGCATGCGGCGGTCGCCGGTGACGGTGAACTTGAACCCCGACTCGTTGACGTCCGGCGGCAGGACCTCGATCCCCAGTTCGCGGGCCTCGTTGATGTACTGCACCACCTTGTCGGTGCTGCCGATTTCCGAGGACAGCAGCGCGGCCATGAACTCGGCCGGATAGTAGGTCTTGAGCCAGGCGGTCTGGTAGCTCAGCACCGAGTACGCCACCGAGTGCGACTTGTTGAAGCCGTAGCGGCCGAAGGTCTTGATCTGGCTGCCCAGCTCGTCGGCCAGCCGGGGCGCAATGCCCTTGGCCACCGCCCGCTCGATGAACCGGCCGACCTCCTGGTCAATCAGCTCCTGGTCCTTCTTGCCCACCGCCTTGCGGAGCACGTCGGCCTCGGCCAGCGAGTAGCCCGCCAGCACGTTGGCGATCCGCATCACCTGCTCCTGGTAGGTGATGACGCCGTACGTCGGCTGCAGCACCTCCTCCAGCAGCGGGTGCGGGTAGCTGACCTTCTCCTGGCCCAGCTTCCGCTTGATGAACACCAGGTGCATGCCGGCGTCCAGCGGGCCCGGCCGGAGCAGCGCGTTGGAGGCCACCAGGTCGTCGAACCGGTCGCACTTCATGCTGCGGAGCGTCTCGGTGGCCAGGGCCGACTCGAACTGGAAGATCCCCGCCGTCCGGCCGGCCCGGAGCACCTTGTACACCTCCGGGTCCTCGAGGTCGAGGCTGTCCATGTCCAGCTCCCGCCCGTGGCGCTCCCGGATCATGCGCACCGCGTCGAAGATGACCGTCAGCGTCTTCAGGCCGAGCAGGTCCATCTTCAGCATGCCGACCTTCTCCAGCGGGCCCATCTCGAACTGGGTGATGATGGCGTCCTCGCCCTCGGCCGCCTGGCCGGCCCCCTTGGTGGGGGCGGTGCACACCGGCACGTACTCCCGCAGCGGGCCGGGAGCGATCACCACGCCGGCCGCGTGCACCGAGGCGTGCCGGGAAATGCCCTCGATCCGGCTGGCCAGCTGCACGCAGCGCTCGTACTGGGCGTTGCCGTCCACCAGCTCGCGGAACTCGGGGACCTTCTTCCGGGCCTCGTCCACCGTGAGCGCGTAGGCCGGCCCGGAGGGAATCAGCTTGGTGAGCTTGTCGGCATCGCCGGGCGGGATCCTGAGCAGCCGGGCCACGTCCTTCACCGCCGCTCGGGCCTTGAGGGTCCCGAAGGTGATGATCTGGCCCACGCTGGCCCGGCCGTAGCGCTGGCGGACGTACTCGATCACCTCGCCCCGGCGCTCGAAGCAGAAGTCCACGTCAATGTCCGGCATCGAGACCCGCTCGGGGTTCAGGAACCGCTCGAACAGCAGGTCGAACCGGAGCGGGTCCACGTTGGTGATCCCGAGGCCATAGGCCACCAGCGAGCCGGCCGCCGAACCGCGGCCCGGCCCGACCGGGATGCCCCGCTCCCGGGCGGCCGCGATGAAGTCCTGGACGATCAGGAAGTAGCCGGCGTAGCCGGCGGTGTTGATCACGCCCAGCTCATAGGCCAGCCGTTCGCGGACCACGGCGGGCAGCGGGGTGCCGTAGCGGGCCTCGGCGCCACGGGTGGCCAGCGACTCCAGCAGGGCCTCGTCGGTGGCGTAGCCCTCGGGGCGGGGGAAGCCGGGCAGGAAGTACTTCCTCTCGAAACTGAACTCGCAGGCGTTGGCCACCAGCTGAGTGTTGGCCAGGGTCTCGGGATGGTCCTTGAACAGCCGGGCCATCTCGGCTTCCGACTTGACGTAGGACTCCTGCCCGGTGAAGCGGAACCGCTTGGGGTCGTCCAGCTCCGCGCCGGTGCCGATGGCCAGCAGGACATCGTGGGCCTCGGCATCCTCGCGCCGGAGGTAGTGGGCATCGTTGGTGGCCACCACCCCGAGGCCCAGCTCCTGGCCCA
>CAZCVG010000203.1:0-1990 GCA_964501735.1 uncultured Gemmatimonadaceae bacterium
ACCGAGGATTTGGTCAAGGCCGGCCGCAAGGCGGGCGACCTGGTCAACCGGATCGCCGCGGTGAGCGGCGGCAAGGGGGGTGGCCGGCCCGGCTTCGCCTCGGCGGGGGCGGGGGATCCGGCCCGGCTGGGCGCGGCGCGGGAGGCGGCTCCGGCGATCATCCGGGGCTGGCTCGCGGGGGAGCGCTAGCCCGTGCCCCCGGGCCAGCCTGACAAGACCACCGCCGCCTGGCTTCGCCGGCACACCGAGCGCGCCCCCCAGGCGCTCGCCGACCGGGTGCGGGAGCACGCCGCCGCGGTGACCGAAGGGGACTCCATCGCCGACCGGCTGGCCGTCGCGGCGGAACGGGTGCTGGCCATCGTCGAGGAGCATCCCGGGGACCGGAGCATCGCCCTCGACCTGCTGGCCGGGGACGGGCTGATCACCCTGGCGCTCCTGGCCCAGGCCCAGGCCAGCCCCGAGGGGCTGGGACGGTTCGCCGAATCCCTGCTGGCGGCGGAACGGGCCGGCTGAGTGATTGACCTCCACAGTCACCTGCTTCCGCGGGTGGACGACGGCTCGCGCAGCGTGGAGCAGTCGGTGGGGGTGCTGGCGCGCTTCCGGGCCCAGGGCGTCACCGCGGTCTGCCTGACACCGCACCTCCTGGCCAGCCAGGCTCCTGCGGGCGTGCCCCCCGCCCATGAATACGCCTGGGAGCAGCTGCGCGCGGCGGTGTCCGGCGAGGTGACGCTGTATCGCGGGGCCGAGGTGATGCTGGACCGCCCGCTGGAGGCGGTGGTGGCGGAGCAGCGCGCCGTGACCCTCAACGGCAGCCGCTACCTGCTGGTGGAATTTCCCCGGCTGGTGGCCGGCCAGACCGTCGAGCACGCCCTGGCCCTGGTGGTCTCCATCGGGCTGGTCCCGCTGGTGGCCCACCCCGAACGCTACAGCTGCTGCACGCCCGAGGCGGTGCACCGCTGGAAGGGGCTGGGGGCCCTGCTCCAGGTGGACGGGCCCACCCTGCTGTCCTCCCGGCCGCGGGGCGAGCGGGCCCGCCAGCTGCTGCAGTACGGGCTGGCCGACATCGCCGCCGGGGACAACCACGGCGACGAGCGCAGCCTCAAGCCGGCCTGGGACGCGCTGATTGACCATGAAGGCGGCATCCAGGCCAACCTGCTGTTCCGCACCAACCCGGCCGCCATCGTGGCCGACCAGCCGGTGCAGCCGGTGCCGGCCTTCACCTTCCGGCTGGCCTTCCTCGAGCGCCTCCGCGCCATGTTCGGGCGCACACCCACGGACCGCCCATGATCTCCCTGAACGGACAGACCGCCTTCGTCACCGGCGCCTCACGAGGCATCGGCCGGGCCACGGCCCTGCTGCTGGCCCGGGCGGGCGCCGATGTCGCCCTCACCTGCCGGAGCCGGCAGGCCGAAGCCGAGCAGGTGGCCACCGAGATCCGCGGGCTGGGGCGACGGGCATGGGTGGGCGCGGGGGATCTCGGCGACGAGGCCACGGTCGAGCGGCTCTTTGCCGCCGCCCATTCGGCCCTGGGTCCGCTGGACTGCTTCGTCGGCAACGCCGGCATCTGGCCGCCAGATGAGACGCCGGTGCGGGACATGGCTCCCGGGCGATGGACCGAGACCATGCGGGCCAACCTCGACGCGGTCTTCCTGACCACCCGCGCGGCGCTCCGCCGCATGCGGCCCGGCGGCCGGGTGGTGCTGGTGGGCAGCACGGCGGGGCAGCGGGGCGAGGCCCTTCACGCCGACTACGCCGCCACCAAGGGCGCGATGATCGCCTTCGTGAAGTCGCTGTGCGTGGAATGCGCCCCCGAGGTCACCGTCAACTGCGTGGCCCCGGGCTGGGTGGACACCGAGATGAGCTGGTCGGCCTTCGGTGACGGGGGCCGGGAGCGGATCGCCGCGACCATCCCGGTCGGCCGGATCGCCACCGCGGAGGATGTGGCGGGCCCGATCCTCTTCCTCTGCTCGCCGCTGGCCCGGCACATCAC
>CAZCVG010000203.1:2090-4682 GCA_964501735.1 uncultured Gemmatimonadaceae bacterium
AGGATGTGGCGGGCCCGATCCTCTTCCTCTGCTCGCCGCTGGCCCGGCACATCACGGGTGAGGTCCTGAACGTGAACGGCGGGAGCGTGCTGTGCGGGTGAAGGTCCGGGGCCGGCGGGCCCGACGGTCGGACGGTCGGACAGTCGTGCCGCGTCCCTGCGTCGTGAACCTCTGACCGCCTGACTCACATGCTGCATCTCCTCTTCACCGGCGGGACCATCTCCATGCAGCGAGACGCCGCGGCCGGTGGCAACGTGCCCACCCATGGGGGCGACGCTCTCGTGGCGATGGCGCCGGAACTCGCGGCTGTGGGTCCGTTCCGGGTTGACGACTGGGGCCGCTACCCGGCGTGCCACATGGGGCAGGAGAAGCTCTGGGACCTGCGCAACCACGTCGGGTCGGTCCTGTCGGATGGCGCCGGGTTATCCGGGGTGGTGATTACCCACGGCACTGACACCATCGAGGAGACCGCCTACCTGCTGGCGCGGACTCTCGACCCGGCCATCCCCGTGGTCATCACCGGGGCCATGCTCACCACCAGCGATGCCGGGTGGGACGGGCCCCGGAACCTCACCGAGGCCGCCCGGGTGGCGGCCGATCCCGCCAGCCGGGGCCGGGGGACGATGGTCGCCTTCGCCGGGCGGGTGTACGATGGCCGCGAGGTGGCCAAGGTCGAGGCGACGGCCATGGCCGCCTTCGACGCGCCCCATGCGGGCCCCATTGGCGAGGTGCGCGACGGCCGGGTGACCTTTACGGCCCCGCCTGCGCCCCGCCCGGTGGCCCAGCCGCCAGGTCTCCCGGCCAGGGTGGCGCTCATTCCGATGGTGCTGGGCGACAGGGGGGAGCTGCTGGACCTGGCCCGGCCGCATCACGACGGAGTGGTGATCGCCGCGTTCGGGAGCGGCAACCTCCCACCCGGCGCGGTACCGGCCATCCGCCGGTGGCTGGATGAGGGGAAGCCGGTGGTGCTGGGAACCCGGTGCCCGCGGGGGGAGGTGGCCCCGATCTACGCCTTCCCCGGCGGTGGCGCGACCCTGGTCCGGGAGGGCGTCATTCCGGCTGGGCCGAGGACGCTGGCCCAGGCCCGGATGGAACTGGTGATCTGCCTCTCGGCCGGGCTCCGCTACGGCGGCGCCGGATAGGCGTTCCGGGCGCGGCGGCCTGTCGTCCGGTCACGCCGCCCTTATCTTTGCCACCGTTCTCCGAGTCCGGTTCCCCGTCCCCGTGTTCCCGATGCCCTTCCCGCCGACGCTCGACATCCCCCAGGACGTGCGCGAGATCGCCCGCACCCTCGAGGGCGCCGGGCACGAGGCCTGGTGCGTCGGCGGCGCGATCCGGGACACCCTCCTCGGCCAGCCCAACACCGACTACGACGTCGCCACCTCGGCCACTCCGGCGGAGGTCCAGAAGCTGTTCCGCCACACGGTGGCGGTGGGCGAGCGGTTCGGCACGGTGGCCGTGCGCACCCACCGCCGGCATCACGAGGTCACCACCTTCCGCAAGGATGTCCAGACCGACGGGCGGCACGCGGTGGTGGAGTTTGGCGCGTCGCTGGAGGAGGACCTCGCCCGGCGCGATTTCACCATCAACGCCATCGCCTACCACCCCCTCAAGGAGGAGTGGCGCGACCCGTACCACGGCGAGGCCGACCTCGGCGCCCGGGTGGTGCGGGCCGTGGGAGACCCGGCGCTCCGTTTCCGGGAAGATTATCTCCGGGTGCTGCGCGGGCTCCGGTTCGCGGCCCGGTTCGAGTTCAGCATTGACCCGGCCACCTGGGGTGCCATGCAGGGCGCCGCCTCCGGGCTGCCCCAGCTCTCCGCCGAGCGGGTACGCGAGGAGTGGTTCAAGGGACTCCGCACCGCCCGGTCGCTGGACCGGCTGCTGGAGCTGTGGAGCAGCTCCGGCGTGGCGGCGGTGCTGCTCCCGGAGCTCCGTCCCGCCGGCAACGCCGGGGCGGAACGGGGGGCGGAGTTCCTCGACGGCGACCACACTGAGGTCCCTCGGGACCCAATCCTGCTCACCTCGCTCTTCACCCTCGATCCGGTGGCGGTGCTGATCCGGCTCAAGGCCTCCCGGGCGGAGATCGTCCGGGCCACCGCGATGGTCACTGGGCCGGCCGAGCCCGAGGGCACCACCCCGGCGGCGGTTCGGCGGTGGATGGCGGCCGTGGGCGAGGCGGCGGATGACCTGACCCAGCTATGGCGGCTGCGGCGGGGCACCCCGGCGCCGTGGGCCACGGTCATGCGAGGCATCCGGGAGCGGGGCGAACCCACCACCCGGCGGCAGCTGGCCATCACGGGGAATGACCTCGCCGGCATCGGCATCCCGCCGGGGCCCCGGCTGGGGATGGTCCTGGACCGGCTGCTGGCCATGGTGGTGGACGATCCCGCCCTCAATTCCCGCGAGGCGCTGCTGGCGGCGGCGGGGCGCCTGACGTGACGGCCCTTCTCTTCGCGCTGGTAGCCGCGCTGGGCAACATGGTGGGCGGCTATGCCGTGGTGCGCCGCGAGCGGCGGAGCCTCGACGTCATCAACCTCTTCCTGGCCTTCGGGGCCGGGTTCATGCTGGCCGTGGCCCTGCTGGAGGTGATGC
>CAZCVG010000204.1:0-3421 GCA_964501735.1 uncultured Gemmatimonadaceae bacterium
GGGGTGCCCGCATCATCGCCGCGGTGGAGGTCTACGATGCCCTGGTCACCCGGCGCGCGTACCGGCAGGACACCCTTTCGCCGGCGGCCGCCTTCGCGGAGGTCCAGGCACTGGCGGGGAGGAGCCTCGATCCCGAGGTCTGCGCGGCGCTGGGCCGCGTGGTGGTGGGGCGGCGCACCCTGGAGTTCGTGGTGGACCCCGGCTGGCGCGAAGAGTCGGGTGCCGGGGCGCTGGTGACCCCTGCCTGACACGGAGGCCCTCGGCCGTCAGGCCGCATGGGCCTCCGTCCCGCGCTGCTCGCAGCCGGGGCAGAAGCCGTGGCTGAAGTAGGTGTGGATACGCTGCCGGACGCAGGACTCCAACTGCTCCCACGCCCCTCCTCCCCGGACCCCCGCTTGATCCCCGCTTGACCCTGCCTTCCCTCCTTCACTGGCGCGGTTCCGTGCCGTGGCGTATCTCTGCCACGAGTCCAGGCGGCCCGGCCTGTCCGGGCCGCCCCACCACAAGGAGGTCCCCATGCGCCGGATGATCCTGCTCTTCCAGCTGGGCCTGGCCGTACTGGCCGCCGGCTGCACCCCTGAAGCCGCGGTCGCCCCGGGCGACGCTGCCCTCAACGGCGCCGGGGTGTCCACCGACGGGCGGGGTGGGCCCCACCTCACCGTCATGACTCGCAACATGTACATCGGCGCCGACGTGGACCGGGTGATCGGCGCCCTCGCCACCCCCGACCCGACCGACGACCTCCCGGCGCTGCTCGGTGCCATCGCGGTGGTGCAGGCCACCGACTTTCCGGCCCGGGCGGCAGCCATGGCCGGCGAGATCGCCCGGTTCCGGCCCCACGTCGTCGGCCTGCAGGAGGTGTCCAAGCTGGATGTGGACCTGAACCAGCTTGGCATTCCGTCGCCGGTGATCCACCAGGACTTCCTGGCCACGCTGCAGTCGCTGCTGGTGGCCCGCGGCCTGGAGTACACCGTGGCGGCCGTGGTCCAGAACACCACCGCGCAGCCCCTGCCCGGGGTCAGCCTGGTGGACTACGACGTGCTGCTGGTGGACACTCGCCGGGTGACGGTCAACGGGGTGCTCGCCGCGCAGAACTTCCAGAACAACATCGGGCCGGTGGCGCCGGGCGTCACCATCGTCCGCGGCTACGTGGCCGCCAGCGTGAAGGTGGACGGCACCGACTACGTGGTCCTCGACACCCACCTCGAGTCGGGGCGCGCTCCGGGGCTGGACCTGCTGCGGGCCGCCCAGGCCACCGAAATTGCCACCGTGCTCGGCGCCGCCGGGCCGGCCATCCTGCTGGGGGACTTCAACGACGATCCCGGGTCGCCGATGTGGCAGGTGCTCTCGGGCGCCGGATTCACCGATGTCTGGGGAGCGCTTCGCCCCAATGGCGCCGGCTACACCTGCTGCCACGCCGAGGACCTCTCCAATCAGGTGGAGGCCTTCACTCAGCGCATTGACTACATCTGGGCCCGGGGTACGGGCGCCGGCCCGCAGCCGGCGGTGGGCACCATCCGGCGGATCGGGCTCGAGCCCAGGGAGAAGATCCCCGGACCGCTCTTCCCGCTGTGGCCATCGGACCACGCCGGAGTGGTGAGTACCCTGATCACTGTCAGGCGGTAGGGGCGGCGGCGCCCTGCCAGGAGAGCCACCGATGTCCATCGTCGTCGCGGTGGTCGCCGTCCTGGCGATCACCGCCCTCACCTCCCTGGCCGTGACCCGCTCCACCATGGTGGCGCGGCGCCGGATGCTGGCCGGCGTGCTGATCATCGCGCTGGCCGGCGCCGGTGTCCGGGTGGGCGGGCTCGACAGCGCGGGAGCGCTGGTGGTGGGCGCGGGCCTTCTCCTGCTCGGCATCGTCCTGATCACCCTGGCCGCGAGGGGGCCCGGCGCCTCGCTGCCGCCGGCCACCGTAGCGCCCGCCGACGTCCGGGGACGCTGGCTGGCGCTCCACGCAGTCGCGGTGCTGCTGGTGCTGGTCTCGCCCCATCTCCACCTGCTGGCCGCCGGCGCCGTGCTGGCGGCGGTCGCGGGCGGACTCGCGGTCCGCCCCACCGGCGGCGCTCGCCCCCAGGCGGGCCAGGGGGTGGCGCTGCTGCTCCTCGCGGGCGGGTGGAATGCCCTCACGCTGGTGGGAGGTGAGGCGCCGCTCTGGATCGGCGCGCTGCACGAGGCGCCGTACAGCGAGGCCTTCGAGTTGTCCGTGGCGCTGCCGCTGGCGCTGGCCGCCTGGCCCTGGCTGGGGCTCTTCCCATTTCACGACACCCGGCTCGGGCCGCTGGCACCGGTGGTGGGTGGCGCGCTCCTGGCCCGGATGGTGGCGGAGGCGGTGCCCATCGGCCTGGAGCACTGGCAGCCGGTGCTCTACCCGCTGGTGCTGGCCGCGATGGTCCACGCCCTGGTCAGCCGGCGGGACACCGAGGCGCTGGCCGCCCTCGCCGCGCTCGGCCTGCTGAGCGGCGCCTTCCTGGTGGGCTGGTGCGCCATCGGCCTGGCCGCCGGTGTCTCGCTGCTCCGGGGCCATGCGCTGGTGCGCGCCTCGGGACGGGCGCTCACGGTGGAGGGGGTGGCCGTGGCCCAGGCCTCGGTGGTGGCGGCGGCCCTGCTGCTGGTGCCGGTGCTGTCGGGGGGGCTCGCGGCGGAAGCGGTCTACACCGTGCTGGTGGTGCTGTGCGGCGCGAGCTACCTCTGGAAACGGTGAACAGACTGCGCACCGCGTCGCCGGTGGCACCATGGGGCCGGCGGTGATATGTTCCGAGTTCGACTCTCGGAAATTCCATTCTTCGGTCGCTGATGAGGAGTCTGGCCATGGCACACGCACTGCCTCCACTTCCCTACGATTACACCGCCCTGGAACCGCATGTGGACGAACAGACCATGCGGATCCATCATGACAAGCATCATGCCGCCTACGTCAACAACCTCAACGCCGCCCTGGAGGGCCACGCCGCCCTGCAGGCCAAGCCGCTCGCCGCGCTGATCGCCAGCCTGGACGACGTGCCAGAGGGTATCCGCACCGCCGTGCGCAACAACGGCGGTGGCCACGCCAACCACACCCTGTTCTGGGAGGTCATGGCCCCCGGCGGCGCCAAGGAGCCGTCCGGCAAGCTGGCCGAGGCCATCACCAAGACCTTCGGCGGCTTCGACAAGTTCAAGGAGGCCTTCGCCAAGGCCTGCACCACCCGGTTCGGCAGCGGCTGGGGCTGGCTGGCCCGCAAGAAAGACGGGAGCCTGGAGGTCTACAGCACCGCCAACCAGGACAGCCCGCTGATGGAGGGCAAGGTCCCGCTGCTCGGCTGCGACGTCTGGGAGCACGCCTACTATCTCAAGTACCAGAACCGCCGGCCGGACTACGTCACCGCCTGGTGGAACGTGGTGAACTGGACCGACGTGGGCCGGCGGTTCGAGGGGAAGTAGG
>CAZCVG010000204.1:3521-4678 GCA_964501735.1 uncultured Gemmatimonadaceae bacterium
CTGGCCTCTACCGCCGGCGCCGACGTGACCCTGTCGGCGCTCCGCGGCCGGAAGGCGCTGCTGGCGTTCTTTCCCGCCGCCTTCACCAAGACCTGCACCGCGGAACTCTGCGCCTTCACCGATGAGTACACGGAATTCGAGAAGACCGGGACCGTGGTGCTGCCGATCAGCGTGGACGCGGTACCGTCGCTCAAGGCCTACAAGGCGCAGGAGCGGATCGGGGTCGAGCTGCTCAGCGACTTCCGGCGCGAGGTAAGCCGGGCCTACGGCGTGCTCAACGAGGCCAAGTTCAACGCCCAGCGGGCCTACTTCGTGATTGACAAGGAAGGCGTGGTCCGCTGGACCCACGTCGAGGAGCACGGCGGCTTCAGGCGGGAGAACAGCGAACTGCTCGGCGTGCTCCGCGCCCTGGGCTGAGCCGCCGGTGCTCCGCACCAGGTTCCTGGCGCCCGCGCCCGCCCTGACCGAGGGCTGGGAGCGGGCGAACGGCTTTCTGGAGGGGCTGGTGCGCGCCGCCATCGCCGGCGGCCGCGGCGCGGGCTTCGCCGATGGCTCCCTGCCGAGGGAGGCGTGTGAGGCGGCGGTGGCGCTGCTGGCGCAGGGAGAGCGGGAAGCGGCCAGGGACCTGATCCGCGCCCTGGCGCGAGCCCGCGAGATCGGTGACCTGGCCGCCGGGCTGGTGCCCGCGCTGGAGGGACTGGTCGCGGGGTTCCGCGGCTGGACCGCTGACGACGCGTTCCTCGCCCGCTATGGCACCGGCCTCGCGGGACTCGACGCCACTGTACCGGCGCGGCCGCTGCCCCGCCGGCGGCGGGAGGATCTTGCCGGGCTCAGTGTGGTGGGGCAGGTGGTTGAGGGGCTCTGGGGACTCTGGCCTGACGCGCCCTCCGGGGCGCTCCACCTGGCGCCGCTGCTCGAGCCCGGCTGGTCCCACATCTCGCTGCTCGGCCTGCGCGTCGGCGGTACCACCATGGAGCTGCGCTTCCAGCGCACCCGCTCTGGTTTGGCCCTCCGGGCCAGCCGGTCGGCGGGGCCCCGGCTCCGGCTCAATGTGTGGCTCGAGGAGCTCGATCCGGCGGAGGTCTGGCTGGACGAGGAACCGCTGGGCGCCGCCCGCGCGGTCTTCGACCTGGCCGGCGAACACGAGGTGCGAGTGG
>CAZCVG010000205.1:0-4673 GCA_964501735.1 uncultured Gemmatimonadaceae bacterium
ACCGGCTGAACCGGGAGCAGCAGCTGCCGGTGGCCGATGCGGTGCGGATCGCCACGGAGGTGGCGGGCGCCCTCGACTACGCCCACCGCCACAACGTGATCCACCGGGACATCAAGCCCGAGAACATCCTGCTCCACGACGGCCGGGCCCTGGTGGCCGACTTCGGCATCGCCCTCGCCGCCAGCAAGGCCGGCGGCACCCGCATGACCGAGACCGGCATGTCCCTGGGCACGCCCACCTACATGAGCCCCGAGCAGGCGATGGGCGAGCGGGAGATCACCGCCCGGAGCGATGTCTACGCCCTGGGCTGCGTGCTCTACGAAATGCTGGTGGGCGAGCCGCCCTTCACCGGCCCCACCGCCCAGGCCATCGTGGCCCGGGTCATGACCGAGGCCCCGCGGCCGCTCACCCTGCAGCGACACACCGTTCCCTCCGGCATCGAGGCCGCCACCCGCCGCGCCCTGGAGAAGCTCCCCGCCGATCGCTTCCAGAGCGCCGCCGAGTTCGCCGGTGCTCTCGGCACCGGGCTCACCACCGGTCCTGCCCCCGCGCCGGGGCTCGCCGCCCGCGGGCCGGCCTGGCGCCAGGCCCTCGGCGGACGGGCGCTGCCCTGGGCCCTCGCGGCGGTGCTGTTCCTCGCCGCCGCCTGGCTCGGCCAGCAGAGCGCCGCGTCGGGTGCAGCGGTCACCACCCGGTTCGCGGCGGACATCGAGGAGGCCCAGGCCTTCCCCGCCACCGCGCCGGTGCTGGTGACCCCCGACGGACGCACCATCGTCGTGCCCGCCGTCGTGGCCCGGCGGACCGAACTGCTGATGCGGCGGCTCGATCGGCTGGAGGCCACCGTCATCCCGGGCGGGGAGGGAGCGGTGCGGCCCTTCCTGTCCGCCGACGGGCGCTGGATCGGCTACGCCGCGCGCGGCAAGCTCCTCAAGCTGCCCATCGCGGGCGGCACGCCGGTGAGCCTGGCCGATGCCGCCTGGGGCGGTGGCTCCTGGGGAACCGACGGCACCATCGTCTACAACCCGAGCTACCAGAGCGGAATCTGGCAGGTGAGCGAGAAGGGTGGCGACGCGCGGGAGCTCACCCAGCCGGATTCGGCCTCGGGCGAGCTGGCCCACTGGTGGCCCGAGCTCCTGCCCGACGGCCGGCATGTGCTCTTCACCGCGTACCGGACGCCGGTCTCGCGCGCCACGATCGAAGTGCTGGACCGCAAGACAGGAACACGCACGGTCCTCATCGAAGGCGGCCTGATCGGCCGCTACTCGGCGTCAGGCCACCTGCTCTTTGCCCGCGATGGGTCGGTGCTGGCGGTTCGGTTCGACCTGGGGTCGCTCAAGGTGACCGGCGCACCGGTCGTGGTGGTGGACGACGTGGCGATGAACTACTCCGACGGATTCGCGGCCTACGGCATTTCTCCCTCGGGCACCCTCGCCTACCTGCCGGCCAGCCAGGGCGGCGCGGCGTCCATCGTGGTCGAGGCCGACCGCCAGGGGCGGGAGCGGACCCTCCTCGGCACGCCCGAGCACTTCGACAACCCCCGCTGGTCCCCGGACCGGCGGCGCATCTCGCTCGATATTCCCGCCGCCCGGAGCGCCACCGACGTCTGGGTGATCGACCTGGCCCGCGGCAGCCGCCAGCGGATCACCACCGAGGAGGCCTCGGACTTCGGCGCCGCCTGGACTCCCGACGGCCGCACCCTGGTCTACATGAACGAGCGGCCGCTCTTCGAGCTCTTCACCCGGGACGCCGACGGCAGCCGGCCGCCCGAGCCGCTCCTGGGCGGCGGCCACGACCGGATCGTCGGCGACGTCTCCGCCGATGGTCGCCTGCTGACCTTCGTCCTCAGCGCCCAGAAGCAGTCGGATCTGTGGACCGTGGCACTCACCGGGGCGCACGAGGCCCGGCCTTACCTCGCCAACGGCTTCCAGCTCGGCCATCCCACGCTCTCCCCGGATGGCCGATGGATGGCCTACGACTCCGATGAGACCGGGCGCGTCGAGACCTACATCCAGTCGTTCCCCGACCCCGCCCGCGCCCGCCGGCAGGTCTCCACCGGGGGCGGCTCGGAACCGATCTGGACGCGCGGGGGCCGGGAGCTGGTCTTCCGCCGGGGGGACAGCGTCATGGCGGTCACGGTGGAGCCCGCCACCGGTGAGGTCGGCACCGCCACCACCCTGTTCGCCGGCCCGTACCCGGACGAGCTGAACTGGTCCTCGCCCCGCTCCTGGGACGTGACCCCCGACGGGCAGCGGTTCCTGCTGCTCCGCCGTCCCACCGGTGCGGTGCGGCGTCAGGTGGTGGTGGTCACCGGGTGGTGGCAGGAACTCCGGGCGCGGATGGCTGGAGCGGACAGGTAACGGCGCAGGGCAGGGCGCCCGGCACCGGCAGTCATCGCTTCACCATGGCCTTGATCTCCTCGAGCCAGTTCTCCACCACCACCAGCGGCGTGCGCACCCCCACCCCGGCGTCCACGCTCCGCACCATGATGAACTGGCCGTCCGGCCCCACGTCCCAGGGGGTGGAGTAGCGGGCATTGAGATAGGACAGCTCTTCGCGCAGCCGGAACAGCGGCTGGGGCTCGCCCAGGCGGAGGAGCGGGCTGCCGCTCACCGGCACGGCCATCATGGTGCCATCATCCCGGAGGTAGAACAGCTCGCGCCCGTTCCGGGCCCAGAGCGGCCCGGTGCCGCCCGCGCTCGAGACCTGGACCTTCTGGTCGGTGGTGTTGGGGAACGGCCGGATGAACACCTCGACGCGCCCCGACTCATCCGACTGGTACGCCATCCAGCGGCCGTCGGGGGAGAGCGACATCGCCATCTCGTCGTAGGGCGTGGCCAGCACCGGCACCGGCGCGCTGTCCACCCCGGGCCGCAGGCCGAAGATGTCGCGCCCGCCGCTGGCCGCGGAGGAGGCCCCCCGCCGGAAAACCACCCAGCGCCCGTCGGGCGAGATCAGCCCCTCGTCCAGCGGGCCCGGCACCAGCACCGAATCGCGCCCGGTCCCGTCGGCCCGCCGCAGGCTCAGCCCCTCGGGGGACACGAACGTCAGCGACCGCCCATCCGGGGTCCAGCGGGGACGGTTCTCCGCCCCGGCGCCGAAGGTGACCCGGGTGGCCGGGCCCCGCGGCAGCGGCTTGACCCAGATATCGTCGCCCTCCTGCGTGTTGAGCCCGATGGCGAGCCGCGACCCATCGGGCGAGATGCTCCAGCCGTAGTTGCCGGCGAACTGGGTGACCCGGAAGGTCCAGCTCGAGTCCAGCGGGGTCTCGCGTCCGGTCCGGTCCACCCGCACCAGGCTGAACCGGAGCGCCTGCGCCTCGGCGCCCAGCCGCATCACCGCCGTACCGGAGGCGGAGACCTCGAAATACGGAATCGGCCCTTCGGTGGAGACGCTGTCGAGCACCGCCACCGGGGTGCCCCGGGGGGTGAGGGACTTGAGGTCGAAGGGCACCACCATCAGGTGCCGATCCCGCCGGACAAAGGCGAGGTGGCCGGTGCTCAGGTACCAGCCAGCCCAGCCGTCGGCCGCCACCGGCCGGGCGGTCTTCGACCCCAGGTCCAGGGCCCAGATGGCCGAACGATCGCACGGGGCGGAGCAGGCGGCGAACAGCACCCCGCGCCCCGCCGGCAGCGGCACCAGGGAGGTGGGCAACAGCGAATCGGAGCTCCAGACCACCTCCGGCGTACCCCCGTCCTCGGCGACGCGACTGATGCCCCTCACACGGACCTGGCCGTGGCTGTAGAGGATGGTGCCATCATCCAGCCAGGCGACGCTGCCGTGCACACTGCCCACCCCCTCCACCACGTTCACGGCGGCACCGCCGGTCAGAGGCAGCGTCCGGAGAATGCCGCCCTGGACGAACGCGACCGACCGGTTATCCGGCGAGATCGCCGCGGCCGTGACCCCTTCCGTGCCCTCGAGCGCCGTGGCGACCTGCCGGTCCCGGGCCTTGACCCACAGCTGCCACTGGCCGGGACGCACACCCGGGCCGGCGTACACGATGTGCGAGCCGTCCGACGTGACAAGCGCGAAGCCGCCGGCCACCGGCTCCTGGCTGGCCGGCAGCGCCAGCGCGTAGCGGATCACCGGCCGGGGCGGCGCCGGGCGGAGCAGCGCCCAGGCTGCCACGATGGTCATGAGAACCAGGGCGGCGCCGAGCAGGGCGGTCAGGCGGTTGGGCGGTTGGGCGGTTGACTGCGCCACACCTGCGCCCGCGACGGTCGCGGTCCGGAAGGCCTGATTGCTCAGCGCCTCGGCGAAGGCCCTTGCACTCTCGAACCGGTCGGCGGGCAGCTTCTCCAGCGACATCGCCACCGCCGCCGCCACGTGCGGCGGCACCGACTTCCGGAGCGTGGTAACCGGTGCCGCGTCCTCCGCGATGATCTTCATGATGATCTGCTGCGCCGAGCCGGCCAGGTGCGGCGGCTGGCCGGCCAGCATCTCGTACAGCACGCTCCCCAGCGAGTACACGTCTGAGCGGGCGGTGATCTCCTTCTCCGCCGTCGCCTGCTCCGGGCTCATGTAATGCGGCGTGCCCAGCGACATGCCGGTCTCGGTCATCCGCCCGCCCGCCGCCGCCGAGAGCGCCAGCGCGATCCCGAAGTCGGCCACCATCGGCCGGCCGTCGTGGAGCAGGATGTTCTCCGGCTTGATGTCGCGGTGGATCACGCCGT
>CAZCVG010000206.1:0-1830 GCA_964501735.1 uncultured Gemmatimonadaceae bacterium
CGATGCTGGTCTTCCCCACCCTCGACGACATCGCGCGGACCTTCCCGTACGTGGACCCCAGGCTGCTCGGCCATGACATGGCGTATCCCGCCATGCTCAAGTTCCTGCCGCAGGGCTGGCTGGGCGTCATGCTGGCCGGGATGCTGGCAGCGTACATCTCCACCATCGCCACCCACCTGAACTGGGGCACCTCCTACCTGGTTCACGACTTCTACCGGCGGTTCCTGAGGCCGGGTGCGGAGGAGCGGCATTACGTGCTGGTGGCGCGGATCGTGACCGCGCTGCTCATGGTGATCGCCGCGCTGTTCACCCTGGTGCTCGACACCGCCCGCCAGGCGTTCGAGCTGCTGCTGTCGGTCGGCGCCGGCACCGGGCTGCTCTACCTGCTCCGCTGGTTCTGGTGGCGGGTCAACGCGTGGAGCGAGATCGCGGCGATGGTGGCCAGCTTCCTGGTGGCGGTGGGCCTTACCGTGCTGGCCGCCAGGGGTGAGGCGCTGCCCGGCCATGTCGGCCTGATCGCGGGTGTGGTGATCACGACCGTCGCCTGGGTGGCCACGGCGTTCCTCACCGCGCCCACCGAGCGGAGCCGGCTGGTGGCGTTCTACCGGCTGGTCCGCCCCGCGGGCCCGGGCTGGACTTCGGTGCGCGCCGAGGCCGGCGTGGCACCGGCGCCTGACAGCCTGCCCCAGGCGCTGCTGGGCTGGATGCTGGGGCTGGCCTTCGTCTACTCGGCCCTGTTCGGGACCGGGAGCTTCCTCTACGGGAAGACCGGCCCGGCACTCCTGTGGCTGGTGGTCTTCACGCTGAGCGGCGCGGGGCTGGTGCGGCTGCTGCCCCGGCTGTGGCGGCCCGCCTGACCCACCCGCCCGTGACGGCGCTGGCGCCGTTCCTGATGCGGCAGCAGCCGGCCTGAGCGGCCCTACCGAGGCGCCAGGAGGCGTTCCGCCATCAGCGCCAGCGCCGATTCCCGCTCGCCCAGCCGGTGCAGCAGGGCCAGCTGCACCCGGGCCCGGTCGAGGTTCTGGCCGGGGCGAGTGGTCCGGTAGTAGCGGTCTCCCTCCAGGTAGTCGGCCAGGAACCGCGCCGCCTGCTCGTGGGTGATCACCCGCCCCGCCCTGACCACCAGCGCCCGCTCCATGGGCTCCAGCGCCGCGCCCGCCAGGCCCCGCCCCAGCCCGAGAACCAGCGACTCGAGCAAGTCCTCCCGCACGTCGGCCGCCCGCGGCCCGGGGTCATCCTCGGCCACGCTGCAGCCCACCGAGCGGATCAGGTCGCCGATGTCGAACAGGACAGTGGCCACCATCACGGTATCGAGGTCAATGACCGCCAGGGCCTCGCCGCTCGCCTCATCCACCAGCAGGTTGGCCGGCTTGGCATCGCCGTGGATGATCCGTCGCGGCAGCTCCTCCACCGGGAGGGCCGTGGCCAGTCCTCCCGCCGCGAGGACCGCGTCAATTTCCGCCCGGACCGCGCCCGCCCGCCCGGCCGGGTCGCGGCGCACCGCCGCCTCGAACCGGGCCAGTGAGGCGGCGGTGTCGTGGAACCCGGGAATGGCGGGGACCAGGGCCGGGCCGGAGTAGTCGCGCATCCAGCGGTGGAAACGGCCGTAGCCGATCCCGACCTCCTCCGCCTGACTGGGCGTCGTCACCCGCTCCCTCGCCCGGGCCGAGCCGATCCAGGCAGCGAGCCGCCACCAGGCCCCGTCCGGCGCGCGCACCCCGGCCTCCCCCGAGCGGGTGAGGCAGGGCCGGGCTACGCGCCGCTCTGGCGAGGAGAGCCGGTCCCGCCGCACACACTGGGCCAGGTGGTCCGCCACCGCCGCACCGGTCC
>CAZCVG010000206.1:1930-4608 GCA_964501735.1 uncultured Gemmatimonadaceae bacterium
CCGGGAACGTCCTCGGGAAAGGTCACCCCGCACCAGCCGCTGTCCGGGGTGAGGACGGTGACGCGGGCAGCCCCCTCGGCGATCGCCCGCTGGAGCACCTCCGGCAGGTAACACTCGTCGGTGGGGCCGGGGCCGGCGGCGAGGAACGCGGTGAAGTCCACCTCGAGCCGGTCGAAGATGCCGGGCGCGAAGAGCCAGAAGTTCATGGACACCGGCGCCTCCCCGGGCACCAGGATCGGCACCCCGTCACGGGTGCCACGGACCATGCCACCGTAGTCGCGCCGGAGGCCGTGCAGTTCGCTGATGGCGCCGAGGGTGCCATCCGGCCCGGGTTCGAGCAGGGCGCGGCTTACCCCACCGGACTCGCTCAGCGTGCCGTCGAGCCGGTACCCGATGACACCGTGATGGCCGGTGGCCGGGCCGGCCTGGAGGAAGCGGGCCGCCGCCTCGAAGGCGGGGCGGCCGTAGAAGTCATCGGCATTGAGCACCGCGAAGGGTCCCGTGACCGCCTGCCTGGCCGCCCGGACGGCGTGGGCGGTTCCCCACGGCTTCCGCCGGTCTGGCGGCAGCGCGAACCCCGCCGGGAGGTCCTCGGCGCGCTGGAACACCACCTCGGCGGGGAGCCCTCCCGGGCGGGCCATGCGCTGGGCGCCCCACTCAGCCATGTCGGGCCTGATGACGAACACCACCCGGCCGAATCCCGCCCGGCGGGCGTCGTAGACCGAGTAGTCCATCAGGGTGGCGCCGCCGGGGCCGAGGGGCGCAAACTGCTTGGGCCCGCCGAACCGGCTGCCCATGCCGGCCGCCAGGACCACGAGCGTGGGTGGCGCCGGCGGGGTCACGCCCTACCGCCCCGTGCCGAACAGCACCGCGTTGGTGAGCAGCTTGGCCGGCCCGCGCCAGAAGCCGCGGTACACCGGATTCTCGGCGAAGATCACCACGCTGCCCTGTCCCACCGACTCCACCGCCGCCCAGACGGAATCGTGGAGGTGTTTCTCCGTGTTGCTGGGCCACACGAACCCGGCGAGGGTCAGGCCGGCGCCAGTGAAGACGACCGGATTGGCCCCCTTCTCCGATGGCTTGAGGAGCTGGCTGGTGTCGAGGAACACCGGCAGCTGGTCCCGCTCGTAGCCGCCGGTAAGCCAGTGGGTCCGGTCCAGCGAGGCGCGGAAGATCGCGCCGGGCACGTACTCCGGCTCCCGGCCGCCGCTGGCGCCGGGCGAGACCAGCGGGGGCGCCGGCCGCGCCGACTCGGCCAGGGTGGTGTCCTTCTCGGCCGCGGAGTCGGTGGCCACGGCGCGCACCGTCGTCAGTTCCACGCCCTTCCGGTTGAGCAGCCCGACGGCGCCTCCCATCGCGATCACCACGCCGCCGGAGCGGACCCAGCCCTTGAGCCGCTCCGCCCCCGATTCGCCCAGCTCGCGCCACAGCCGCGAGGCGGACCCGCTGGGGATGATGAGCACGTTGTAGTCGGAGTACTCGGTGCTGGCCAGGGTCGCGACCGTCACCGGGGTGACCGGGAAGCCCAGTTCCTTCTCGAAGTAGAACCACACCGCGCCGAACGCGGTCTGGTCCACCCCGTCCCCCGCGGCCAGAAGGATCTTCGGCGCCCGGACCGCGACCACGCTCTCGCTGCCCACGCCCACGCCGCCGGTATCGGGAAAGGCGGACTGGACGGCGGTCACCGCCGCGCCGGTCTCGCGGGCCAGGGCGCTCACCCGCTCGTGCAGCGTGGCCGGGTTGCGCTGGGTCCGGACCACGAACGTGGTGCGGGGCCAGCTTCGGCCGTCGGCCACCAGCGGCCGGGTGGCAACCGACACCTTGAACCCCTCATCGGCCAGCCGCATGGCGAGCACCGCGTGGGCATCGCTCTCGTTGCTGAAGAGGTAGGCGGACTGGGCCCGGCCCGGCGCGGGAGGCTGGTCCGCGGCCTCACCCGCCTGGACCCGCTGGCCCGTGACCGGGGCGGTATCGTCGGTCCACCAGGCATCGAGCCCCAGGGTGAGCGGCAGCGACCACGCGGTCACGTCGTAGAAGTCGTAGCCCTCCTGGCTCTCGGCCGGCCCCCGGCGCTGGTTGCGCTGGTACGCGGCCAGTTGCCGCCGCACAAACCCCGAATCGAAGCTGGCCCGCGCCTCGAGCATGGTAGTGGCCAGCCGGGCCCCGGGCTGGGCCAGGTCCACCACGTACGTGCCGGGCTGGAATGCCCGCCGCGTGGCTCCGGCCAGCGGCGCCGGGCCCCGCCCCCGGGGCGTGGCGGCCTCGGCGTCGGGCCCCGCGCCGGCGAGGTACGGGACGGCACGCGCCGTCGTCCAGGGCTGGGTGAGCCGGGTGACCTCGACTTCCTCCGCCGCCAGCCGCTGGGCCAGCCACCGGGCCCGGCCCGGATCGCTGGCGGTGAAGACGACCCGGCGGAACGGCCGCCGCTCAGCCTCGCGCATGCCGCTGGCATGGAACTCGTGGAAGTCCCGGAGGCGCTCGGCCCGGGTGGCGGCGGCCTCGGCCAGTGTGGCCAGCGACGCCACGTAGTGATGGGCGATGGCCATCCGGAAGGTGGTGTAGGTGCCGTCGTCCTTCCGCTTCTTGAGCTCCGGGCCCCCGTCGGTCTCGAAGGTCATCCCGATCCCGCCCCGCATGGAGGGCCACATGTCGATGTAGCCGGGGTAGAAGAAGTCGAA
>CAZCVG010000207.1:0-4482 GCA_964501735.1 uncultured Gemmatimonadaceae bacterium
GTGTCAGGTAAGAACCGGTGGAAGTGGAGCCCCGTGTCGGTGGCGGCCCGGGCGGTGATCCGTTCCAGGGCGGCAGCCGCCATGAAGGGGCCGGCGATGATTACCCCGTCGAGGCCCGGCGGCCTCGGCGCGGCGGCAAACACGTCCGCGAGCCGGTCTCCGTCCTGCCCGCCACCAACCATGCAGAGCGCGAAGGGCCGTGACGGCAGCCTCACGTCGCGCTCCCCGGTGACGGTCCACTGTTCCCGCGGATCGAGGTAGCCCGCATAGCGTACCTTGCGGGCCACCTCCCGAGGCAGCCCATACTCCCGCACCGGGTCACACACCCGGCGGTCACCATAAACCCAGACGGCGTCGTAGTAGCGGCGCACGGCGGCTACCGTGCCCTCTGCCTCCCATTCCTGCCTGACGACGTCCGCCGCATCCAGCAGGTCCCGCAGCCCAAGGACACACCGGGTCCCGTGCCGCGCCCTGAGGGCGCGCAACGCGGGCTCGAGTTCTCCCAGCGCCCCGCGGGCCACCTTGTCCACCACCAGCAGATGCGGCCCGAAGGAGTCGAGCACGGCCAGCAGGGCGCGGGCCCGGAGGTGCACCAGGCCGTGGAGCGACACATCCAGCGCCCTGGCGTGGTAGCGACCGTCCCCGCCTTTAGCGAACGCGGGGAGGGTGACCGCCTCCACCCCGGGCGGCAGGGGGTACGCTGCGGCCTCCCGGGCCCCGAACAGCATCAGGATGGAAGGTGCCGGCCGCAGGCGAGTGAGGGCGTTTGCTACCAGCAGGTTCCGGCGCATGTGGCCGAGACCCATCGTGTCGTGCGAGTAGAGCGCGATCCTCAGGTGGCGCGGGGTCATCGGGGCCTCGGAGTCGAGTGGGCGGCCTGGCTGGTGGCCGGGCTCCGTCGGGGCAATTCATGTGCTCCCTCGACCCGCGGTTCCGATCAGGCGGCTATGACCTTTCTCCACAAGGGATTGACACCCTTCGCGACCGCTCAAGGCCTGGCCTTGGCCTCGGATCAATTCGCACCGCCCTGTAGCGCAGCGCTTCAAGCGCCGGGCGCACTCGCCCGCAACCCTGGGTGGTTCGCGCAAATCCGAATGGCTGCGCTACAATTCCCCCGGCGATGCCGGGCGCCCCCCTCCGGGGCCGCCCATGGCGGCCCCGCAACGCACCCCAACATTCCTGGGAGGCTGTGCGTATACCCACTGTGTCCGACCCCGAGTTGGCCCGGCGGGCCAGGCTCGGAGACCGGGAGGCGTTCGGGATGCTGGTGGACCGGCACGCCCCCATGGTCCGTCGCCTCGCCAGGGCCGTGCTCCGGCATACCGAGGACGCGGACGACGCGGCCCAGGACGCCTTCGCCGCCGCCTGGAGCGCGATCGGGCGATACGACCCGGCCCTCGCCTTCCCGCCCTGGCTGGCTCGGATCGCGCTGAACGCGGCCCGTGACCTGGCCAGACGAAACCGGGTGCGGCGGATGGACGACCTTCCTCCGACCCTGGCCTCCAGCCGTCCCGGCCCCGAGGAGGACGCCGAGCGGCGCGTGCTGCGGGAACGGCTGGACACGGCGCTGGCCGACCTGCCCGAGCGGCAGCGGCTGGCGGTGGTCCTCCATGACGCCGAGGGCTACCGGCACAATGAGATCGCGGCGTTGCTGGGGATTCCTGAAGGCACGGTGCGGTCGGACGTCTTTCAAGGCCGGCGGCGGCTCCGGGCCGCACTCGCCGAACTGGGAGGAGCTCCGGAATGACCATGGACAACCCGTTCAGCAGCGAGCGGGATGAGCGCCTGGGAGAGATCCTGCGCGAGCACCTGGATGGCGCCGACCCGGCCGGTTTCACCGCGCGGGTGCGGGCCCGGCTGTCCGGTGTTCCCGTGGGGGTCCCCGAGGAGTCCCTCTGGGATGTGCTGGCCGCGTGGGCCCGGCCCGGCATCGCCGCCGGGTTCCTGCTGGCCACGCTGGCGGGTGCGGTGCTGGCGATGCAGTCCGCCTCTTCCGGGGACACCACCCAGCCGGTCCTGGCGGAGACCCCGGAGCGGGATGAACTGGTCGGCGTGGTCCTTGGCGCAACGAGGTAGGGAATGAGCGAAACCAGCCGGTGGAAGGCGGTCGGGCTGCTGCTCCTGGCGGGGCTGCTGGGGGGCGCCGCCGGCAGTGCGATCACCGTATCGGTGATCGGCGGGGGCCATGGCCCGGGCGGGCACCGCCGGGGCAGCGACTGGTACGTGGAGCTGCTGCAGCGCGAGCTGACCCTCACACCCTCCCAGCGGGATAGTGTGGAGGCGGTTCTCGACCGGTACTCTGCCCCCATGGAGCAGATCTGGACCGACATGGAGTCGCGCATCGACTCGCTCCGGTCCGCCATTCGTCAGGACATCCGGGCCCAGCTCTCGGCCGAGCAGCAGGCCCGGTACACCGAGGTGACCGCGCGGCTCGATGCCGAGCGGCGCACCCACCGCAAGCGATGATCGAACACATGACTTTCTTTCGTCCCCGAGCGGCCCTGCTGGCCGCCACCCTCGCCCTGCTGGGCCCGCGGACCGGGGCGTCGCAGACGCCGACTGTGACGCTGGAGGAGGCGGTCCGCCGCGCCCAGGCGGTCCAGCCCGGCGTGATCACCGCGTTCGGCAACGTCAACACCGCCGAGGCGCAGGTGCGGACAGCCAAGCTCGGGGCCTACCTGCCCAGCGTTACCGCGACCACGACCGGCACCAAGAGCTACTCGGCCACGCCCCGGCTGGACCAGTCCACCGGCCGGCTCACCACCACAACCACCAGCCTCAACATGGGGCTGTCGGCCAGCGTGGACCTGTTCACGGGCTTCCGGCGCGGGGCGGACTCGCGCGCCGCCCGCGCCGGGCTCGAGGCGGCGGAGGCCAACCTGACCAACGCCCAGTTCCAGGCGGGCCTGGGCGTCACCCAGCAGTTCTTCGATGCCCTGGCCGCCCAGCAGCTGGTGCGGGTACGGGAGGCCGGGGTGCGCCGGGCCGAGGAGCAGCTCAGCCTCTCGGCCGCCAAGCTGCGGGTGGGATCCGCCACCCGGAGCGACTCCCTCCGTTCGCTGGTCAACCTGGGCAACGCCCGGCTGCAGCTGGTGTCGGCGGAGAGTGATGTGGCCCGGACCCAGGCCGGGCTGGCGCGGCTGATCGGGGTGGAGGGCCGGGTCGAGGCGGCCGACGACTCGGCGTTCTATGTCCCCACCGCCAGGCTGGATACCGCGGCGCTCCGGCTGGACGCGCTGGCCAACTCGCCCCGGGTCCAGGCGGCCGAGGCCAGCAGCAACGCCGCCGACGCCTCGGTGCGGGCGGCACGGGCGGCCTACTTCCCGACCCTGGCCCTGTCGGGCGACGCCAACTGGAGCGGCAACAGCCTCGATGACTACAACCTCGAGGGCAACCAGCAGCTCCGCCTGGGGCTCTCCTGGCCGCTGTTCAACCGCTTCCAGCGGGAGCAGACCATCCAGACCCGGATCAGCTCGCTCAACGCCGCCGAGGCGACGGCCCGCGACGCCCGCCGGGAGATCGAGGCGTCGCTCACCACCCAGTTCGCCGCGCTGGAGGCGGCGCGGGTCCGCATCGAGATCACCGCCACCAGCGTCGAGGCGGCGACCGAGGATCTCCGGGTGGTGAATGAGCGCTACCGGGTCGGGGCGGCGACGATCCTCGACGTGCTGAATTCGCAGGAAGCCCTGGCGCAGGCGGAGGTGGATGCCGTCACTGCGCGATTCGATTTCCTCAAAGCCCGGGCCCAGATCGAGGCCCTGATCGGACGCCGCCTATGACCAGCGCCCTGCGGGACACCGCCGAACGGATGGCCCTGCTTCCCGCCGACGTGCCGCGGGACGCGGTCATCGTCACCCGCAACCTGCAGCGCGAGTACGACATGGGCGGCGAGATCGTCCGGGCGCTGCGGGGTATCGACCTGACCATCCGCCGCAACGAGTTCGTGGCCATCATGGGCCCGTCGGGCTCGGGCAAGTCCACCCTGATGAACATGATCGGCTGCCTGGACACCCCGTCGGACGGGGAGTACTGGCTCAACGGCCACCGGGTCTCGGAGCTGGGCGACGACCAGCTGGCCCGGATCCGGAACAAGGAGATCGGGTTCGTGTTCCAGACCTTCAACCTCCTGCCCCGCGCCGACGCGCTCCACAACGTGGAGCTGCCACTGGTGTATGCCGGGGTCCCGGGCAAGGAGCGGAAGGCCCGGGCCGAGGAAGCGCTCCAGCGGGTCGGCCTGGCCGACCGGATGGACCACCGGCCCAACGAACTCTCGGGCGGCCAGCGGCAGCGGGTGGCGATTGCCCGCGCCCTGGTGAACCGGCCCAGCATCCTGCTGGCGGACGAGCCCACCGGCAACCTCGACTCGGCCACCAGCACCGAGATCATGGCCCTGTTCGAGGAGCTGCACAGCCAGAACCAGACCATCCTGCTGGTCACGCACGAGCACGACATCGCCGCCCACGCCGACCGCCAGGTGCACCT
>CAZCVG010000208.1:0-4468 GCA_964501735.1 uncultured Gemmatimonadaceae bacterium
TCAGCACCGGCCGCTCGCCGCCGAACTCGACCGGTCCCACCACCACCCGGCTGCCTTCGGGGTGCTGGCGCCGGTCGAAGAGCGGCAGGTCTGGCTTGGGCCGGTGGTGCGGCAGCTGGGGGGCGGCCGGGCCGGCGATCGCCCCCTCCGCCTGCCAGGCGGCGTAGCTGCCCAGGACCACGATCCGGCTGGCCAGCGCCTCGATGGATTCCAGCGCCTCCACCAGCCGGGGCTCGGTCCGGGCGCCTTCCACGTCGAAGTAGAACCGGTAGGTCCACGGCGCCGAGCGCTCGGGGCGGGACTGCAGGCTCGTCAGGTTCACGCCGCGCCCGGCAAACGCCTCTAGGACCGCGGCCAGCATGCCGGGCCGGTGATCGGTCCAGACGATCAGGCTGGTCTTCTGGGGCAGGGCCTGGTCAGCCTCGGAGGCGGGCTCCCGGCTGAAGGTGAGGAACCGGGTCTGGTTGGTGGGATCGTCCTCGATCCGGTCCTCGAACACCGTCAGCCCGTAGGCCGCCGCCGCATGGGCCGAACAGATGGCGGCCTGTGACGGGTCCTGGTCCCGGGCCACGATCTCGGCGCTGCCCGCGGTGTCCCAGGCGTTGACCAGGGTCACGCTGGGCAGGTGCCGGCCCAGCCACACCCGGCACTGCCCCAGGGCCACCGGATGGGACAGTACCTGGCGCACCTGGTCCAGCCGGGCGCCGGGCAGGCCCATGATGCTGTGGTGGACCGGCAAGAGGATCTCCCGGCTCAGGTGCAGCTCCCCGTCGCCGAAGGCCGTCTGGAGCAGGTCATACGTCGGGGTGACCGATCCTACCAGCGAATTCTCGATGGCCAGGCAGCCGGCGTCGGCCCGGCCCTCCCGCACCGCGGCGACCACGTCGGCCACCTCCCGGCAGGCGACGGTTTCCAGGTCCGGCCACTGCAGCCGGGCCGCCGCCTCACTGAAGGCACCCCGGGTGCCCTGAATCGCCACGCGCATAGCATCTCCACGGTTATGAAACAGAAAACGCCCCGCCGGTGATCCGGCGGGGCGTCGGGTGTCCGGGTGTCAGGTACGCGTCAGCGCGGCCCCGCACCGGACGGCGACGCGCCGCCGGGCGTGGTAAAGAAGAAGCCGAAGGCCACTGGCTGATGCATGGTCATACAATACGCCGCATGCCGGGGGGGCGTCAAGGGCGCGGGTCGGAGGGGCGGCCGCCGTCACGAGGTCAGTGCCGCCGGGTCGAGTTCACCGGCCGCCGGCTGGCGCCCCAGGCCGCGGGGCCGTGGCAATAGGGGTAGCCCCCCGCCGGATAGGAGACCGCTGACCGCAGCGGTGCGCCCGTCACCGGGCTCAGGAACTCGGTCACGCACTGGCCGTCGGTCTGGTAGCGGGAGAGGCTGAGCTCGGCCCCGTCCTCCGAGAAGCCCGGGCTCAGGTAGACCGACCCGGTCCGCGAGAACAGGAACCGCTGGGCGCCCGTCGCCTGGTGGACGGCGTACACATCCCAGGTGGTGTAGACGCCATCGTCTCGCAGGACGCCCACCACCAGTTCCGGCCCCACCGGGGGGATGGCGATGGCGTCGTTGTTCCAGAGGCCCGGGAAGCTGGTCACCAGCCGGGACTGCGACGGGTCGCTGAGCAGCGCCAGCCGGAGGTCGAATGTCCGGGGGGAGGTGGAGATCTCCACTTCGAAGGCGGTGCTGTCGAAGTCGTGCGAGACCGGCGAGTTGCCCGGCACCCAGGCCCGGCTGAGGGCGGAGCCGGTCAGGCTCTGGGCGAAGTCCTGGGGGACCGTGTCCGACGGGATCCAGCCGGTGCTGGTCCACTGGTAGGGGTTCACGGCCTGCAGGAAGCGCCCGCCGTGGTAGGTCAGCACCCAGCCGTCGCCGCCGGCGCCGGGAATGGTGAGGATCTTCTCGTCGGGCCCGGCACTGCCCCGCTGCACGAAGACGCTGTCCCCCCGGACGAACACCCGGTTGCCGCAGAGGGGCGCCCCGGGGCGCTCGGCGGCCAGCTTGAGGGATTCGTAGGCGTTGAGGATGGGGATGCCGCCGGCGGTCCGGCCGCCGCGGATGGCGCCGTTGACGATGAGGCTGTCCAGGGCCGCTGCGGTGAGGCCGGGATCAAAGCTCAGCAGGAGAGCGGCCAGCCCAGCTGCATAAGGGGCGGCAAAGGAAGTGCCGGAGGCTGGCGCGATTGCTCCGGTCGATTGGAGGGCGTACACCGAGTCACCTGGGGCCATTACCTGAACGCGTGTCCCAAAGTTCGAGAAAGATGCCCGCTGGCGACCCCGGGTGCTGGCTCCAACTACGACTACCTGGTGGGGAAACGAGTCCTCCAGTTGGGCGACCCCGGACCAATAGGCGTCGACCCCGTCGTTAGAGGCTCCGACAACGACGAGGGGTCGGACACCCACCGAATCGAGTCTGATGAGCGCTGATTGGAACTGCCTGAAGATGTCACGTGCTACCTGGCTGTCGGCGGTTGTGGGGTTGGGGAGTCTGCCAGATGTTGCCAGCCAGTACTTGCCGGATGAGAGGTTGATCACGCGGGCACCTTGCATTCCCGCGTTGAAGACTTGCTGCGCGGCCCCCAAGGTAACATGCACATTTGGCCCAAGGTGGTACTCTCGCAACTCCATCGAAGTGCGCCACGCCACCCCAGTCATACCAACGGTGTCGTTCCCCACCGCCCCCAGGATGGACGCCACTTGGGTCCCGTGGGTTACACTTGGATACTGCCCGAACATGGGCGACGAGCTTGCGGCCACGTTGACCCGAAAGTCCGGCAGGTCATGGAATCCGTGGTCCACGACGGCGACCTTCGCGGAAGCGGACCCGGTTGCACAGCCCCAGCCAAACGGCGCGTTGATCGCCTCTAGCGCCCAGTTTTCCCCATCTGCCGAGTCCGGCACCAGCCTCCAGTCACGCCAGAGCACCGCGTCAACAGGACGAAGGTAGTTGGGCGTGATCTCATGGGGCTCAGCCATGGCGTTGCGGACGTAAGGCAGGGCGCTCAGTTGATCGACTGCGGCCCAAAGTGGGCCGGTGGTCCCGTCATCGGTGATCTGGACATAGTACCAGCCGTCTGAACCGAGGCGGATCCCGCCGATCACAGCCCCGTTTACGAGGTCTATCGCGGCTTGCCGTTGGGAGGGACTCGCCGATGGCTGAAACTCCACGAGGACCAGATTTCGCGGGAATGGCCCTGTAAGCCGTGCATCCCCGGGCGCCATGTTGCTGGGTGCGTGCAGAGCATTCCATATGGCCAGCGGAACCGAGTCCGGGGCCACTGGAGGTACCACACTCGTCGTCACCCGTACCACCAGCCTCGGCTGGCTCCCCGACTCCCGGGAGAAGATCACCGCCTCCCCACCCTGGCTCTCGCTGGTCTTCCGGAACACCCAGCCCTGGTGCAGCTGGCTCCCGCCCAGAAACGCCGCCACGTCCGCTGTCACGCCCAGCCGGAGCACCCCGGTCTGCCCGTTGCTCACCTTCACCCGGTCGGTCTTGCCCGGGGCATAGGTCCCGTTGCCGTTATTGGTCATGTCCCACCCCTGGGTGGGACAGTCCGGGACACTGTTCGCGGGGTTGGCGTCCACCGCGCAGTTCCATGTGGCCCCCAGCTCGGTCCAGTCCCGGAGCAGCCGGTGCAGGTCCACCGTGCGCTCGTTGGTGCCCCAGCCCTGCGGGCCGGCCGTGATGGTGAACTCCAGCCAGGCGCTGTCCAGCGTCCCCGCCCCCACCACCGCCCGGAGCGCGGTGGAGTCGAACCGCACCAGCACCCGGCTCCTGCCCCCGCCGCCCAGCTGCAGGGCGGTGTCAGTCCCCCAGTTGGTGTTGGGGCTGGACTGGCGGATGTAGGTGTCGGCGTCGGCCAGCAGGGTGTCGGTCACCACCAGCCGCCCCCGGGGCCCCGGGTGGAGCCGGTCAAAGGGGTCCAGGGTGTCGCGGCAGCCGCCGGCGGCGAGCAGGCCGGCAGTGGCCAGGGAAAGGAGGCAGACGAGCATCGGTCGGGCACCTCGGGGCGCGTGCGGGCGCGGGAGATCCTGCCACATGATGGGACCGCCGGGAGGAAAGATGGGTGACCCGGCTCACCGGAGCGAGCGGCCGGCACCGGGGCCGGCGGGGTCCCTCCGAGCATAGCGCCTGGGGGGGGGGGGGGACGCAAGGGGGCGAGTTAGGCAGGCTGGTCAGGCATGAGGAAGTGTTCCAGACCTGTACGGCCTTGGCCGCATCCGGTGGGCGACTCATGCGGGGAGTGACCCGGACACCACGACCACCAGGACCACGCCCTGCGGCGGCTGGGAGGCATATGGCTGGGGCGCCGGACCTCGTACACCGGCCACCCGCCTATTCCCGCGATCGGCCGAGGTAGCTGCCGCCAGTCGCCGTACTCATCCATATTGCAGGGGACGCCCTCACCCGCGCGACGTCCCGGCCCCCGACACCCGTCCCCATGGCCACTGCCCTCCGCCTG
>CAZCVG010000209.1:0-4457 GCA_964501735.1 uncultured Gemmatimonadaceae bacterium
GTGAAGGCGTTGGCCAGCGACATCATCGGCCGGAGGTGGGTGTGCTTGGCGAGGGCGGACGCCGGCTCGGCGCCGACCCGCTGGGTGGGGCTGTCCGGGGTGCGGAGGTGGGGATGCTCGGTCTCCAGCGCCTGCAGCTCCCGCAGCTGGCGGTCGTACTCCGCGTCGCTGATCTCCGGCGCGTCGAGCACGTAGTACGCGTGGTTGGCTCGCTCCAGCAGTCGGCGGAGTTCGGCGGCGCGGGCGGCGGGATCGGCCATGGGGTGGGGCGCGGGGACCGGGAAACGGGGGCGGGCTACCGCGAGCGGGGCCGAG
The DNA here is from genome assembly GCA_964501735.1 of uncultured Gemmatimonadaceae bacterium. GTDB lineage: Bacteria > Gemmatimonadota > Gemmatimonadetes > Gemmatimonadales > GWC2-71-9 > JADJOM01. The sequence goes on from CAZCVG010000209.1 coordinate 316, forward strand.
GGCGGCGCGGACCCAGCCACCCCGGCGGCCCGCCCCGGGCTCCCGGGGTCACCGGGCCGACGCTTCCTGCGAGATCACGGTGAGCGCCACGCCCACCAGGCGGTCAATCTCCTCGGCGCTGGCCCGGGCCAGGCTGCCCTCGCTCCACGGGCCTTCCCGGGCCACGAACTCGTCCACCAGGCGGCGCAGGAATCCGATCAGGGCCACCCGCTCCCGCTCCCGGGTGTGGCTCCCCGGGGGCGAGCCCACCCGGTGCTGCAGCCGCTCGAAGCGGTGCGCGTTCCGAAGCGCCTTGGCCGTGAGCCCCGCCACCACCTGGCAGAACCGCAGGTCGGCCTCGGAGAACGCCGGCCCGTCCCGGAAGGTGCGCAGCATGATGGCCCCGATGGCCGCGCCCCGCCAGGTGATCGGAATCACCGTCAGGGTGCGCACCCGCCGGCTCTCGAAGGTGCCCCGCAGGTGGCTCAGCGCCGGGTCCAGCTCGACGTCGGGGATGAACACCGTCTCCCCGTCCCGGAGCGCCCGGCGGAGTTCCGGGTAGCGGTCCAGGTCCACCACGTAATTGCGGATGCTGGGATCCTCGAAGCTGGCCACCAGGCGCGCGGTCTGCCCGTCGCGCTCGGCCAGGAAGATCGAGGACCGGTCGAGGCCGAACGCCTCACCCAGCCGCCGCGCGATGGACTGCATGATGTCCACGAAGTGCAGCGACCCGGCGATCTCCTGCAGGATCTCGATGATCGCCAGCAGGTGCCGGCGCTCCACCTCCAGCTCCGCGACGCGGGCCTGCAGGCGGAGGGTGTCGTCGGATACGGCGGTCGGGACGGTCATGGATGGCCTGGCGGAGGACGTCGAAGTTTCGTGATGTGGCGAAGGGCGGTCAAGCCGGGGTACCTTCCGGAGGACTTCACCGGAGGGCACCATGAAGGACGCACAGGATCTCGACCACACCGAGGGCAGCGGCTGGGATGCCGGCAGCTTCGCCACCGGACTCCTGCTCGGCGCCGCGGTCGGCGCGGGCGTCGCGCTGCTCCTGGCCCCCGCGTCGGGGCGCAAGACCCGCCGCCGCCTGCGTCGGGGCGCCTCGGACCTGATCGAGGACGCCGGCGAGGGACTGGCCTCCGCCCGCGACGAGGCCCGCGCCCTCCTGCGCGACAAGAAAGCCGCGCTGCTCGACCGGCTCGGCGCCAGCTAGGTCTTGGGGTCGTCCTTCTTTCCCTCGATCCGCCGGAGCAGGGCCACCGCCTGCTCCTGGTACGCCGGGTCCATCACGTCGTAGACCGGCAGCGTCCCGATCCGCTCCAGCTGGGCCCTGGCCTCGCTGTAGCGCTTGCGGTCAATCAGCACCTCCGCCAGGTCGAGCCGGTGGTAGATGTTCTCCGGGCTCGCCTCCACGGCGCGGTGAAGGTACACCAGGGCGCTGTCCCAGGCCGCGGCGTTGAAGATCTTCCCGCCCAGGAAGTTCTTGGCGAAGAACCGCTCCAGTCCCGAGAGCCGCATGATCTCGGCGTTCCAGCGCCCCAGCACGTGCAGGGTCTTGTGGTGCTCGGGCTGGAGCTCCAGCGACCTGAGTGCCGCCTCCCGGATCTCTGCCGCCCGCCGCACCCGCTCCTTCTTGCTCTTGGTCAGCGAGGCGCGCCCGATCGCCGCCGAGAGCGCGAAGTAGCCGTCCGCTCCCTCCGGGTTCACCTCCACCGCCAGCCGGGCCAGCGTCTCCGACCGGGCGTAGAGCGAGTCCCGGGCCGGGCTCTTCACCGAGTCCGGGGTCTGCTTGCCGATGTCCATCAGCGCCTCGGCTGCCCGCCAGCTGGCCTCGTACGAGCGGGGGTCGGCCAGCAGCGCCGCCTCGAAGTGTCCCAGGGCGGTGTGGGGATCGCGGGCCAGCTGTGACTCGATACCGGCGGCCACCAGCTCGTCCACCGACTGGGCGGTGAGCGGGCCGGCCAGGCAGGCCAGGAGCAGGAACGGTCGGACCATGATGACTCTGGGTGACGGGGGTCGGGACGGCCACTTGCGGACTGTCCCCGAAAGCGGAAACTCCACCGGGAATCTAGTCCCGTCCCCCTGATCCGGCAGCCATCCAGCCCCCATCCCGTGCACTTCACCCGGCTCATCGAGACCAAGCGCGACGGTCATCCGCTCCCCCCCGGCGCCTGGGCGGAAGCGATTCCCGCCTATCTCTCGGGGGAAGTGACTGACTACCAGATGGCCGCGCTCCTCATGGCGGTGGTGTGGCGCGGCCTGGCCCCCGCCGAGCTGGCGGAGCTGACCCGGGCCATGCTCGACTCGGGCGAGCGCATGGCCCCCGCCGCCCCGGGCCGCGCCCGGATTGACAAGCACTCCACCGGCGGGGTGGGCGACAAGACCTCCCTCATCCTCGCCCCGCTGGTGGCCAGCTGCGGCGTGGAGGTCCCGATGATGTCGGGGCGGGGGCTGGGCCATACCGGGGGGACCACCGACAAGCTCGAATCCATCCCCGGGTTCCGGACGGCCCTGTCCCTCGAGGAAGTGGAGGCCCAGCTGGCGGGCATCGGCGTCGCCATGTTCGGCCAGACCGAGCGGATCGTCCCCGCCGACCGCCGTCTCTATGCCCTGCGGGACGTGACCGGCACGGTCCCGTCCATCCCGCTGATCGCGGCCAGCATCATGTCGAAGAAGCTGGCCGAGAACCTCACCGGCCTGGTGCTGGACGTGAAGACCGGCAGCGGCGCCTTCATGACCGAGACGCCCCTGGCCCTCGAACTGGCCCGGACCATGGTCGAGATCGGCACGGCCCACGGCTGTCCCACCGTCGCGCTGGTGACGGCGATGGACCGCCCCCTGGGCCGGGCCATCGGCAACGCCCTCGAGGTGGAAGAGGCCCTGCTGGTGATGGAAGGGCAGGGCCCCGCCGACCTCCTGCAGGTGACCGGCGCGCTCGGGGTGGAGATGCTGCGGCTGGCCGGCGTGGCCGACACGGCGGACGAGGCCGAGCGGATGGTGGCCGACGGGCTCATGGCGGGCGGGGCCCGCGCCAAGTTCGCCGACCTGCTGGAGGCCCAGGGGGCCAGTCCCGCCGTCGTGGAGGACCCCGGCGCTCTCCCCCAGGCCCAGGAGGTCGAGCTGTTCGAGGCCCCGGTGGCCGGCGTGGTGCAGTCGGTGGAGCCCCGCCTGCTGGGGCAGGCGGTGACCGCAATGGGCGGGGGGCGCAAGCGTCTCGATGACCCCATTGACCACAGCGTCGGCTTCGTGGTGTCCGCGCGACTCGGCGCCCAGGTCCAGCAGGGCGAGCCGATCGCCTCGGTGTTCGCGGCCGACCGCGCCGGGATCGAGACCGGCCTCGCCGCGCTCGGCGACGCCATCCGGATCGGCCCGCCGGCGCCCAGCCTGCCGCTCCTCCTCTACCGGGTCAGCGCCGCCGGCGTGGAGCCGCTGGCGAGCTGACGATGCTCATCCTCATCGGGGCAGGGCTCCTGGTGGCCCTGGCGATCTGGCTCTCCCGGCCCGCCCGCCCCGTGCCGCCCGGCGACGCCGTCGAGCCGGTGGATGCCGAGGCGCTGGCGGAGGCGGAGCGGGAACTCCGGGACAGCCCGGGCGGAGAGACCCTGGACGAGGCGGACGAGGACGACTGGGGCCCGGGTGCCGGGCGGTGAGGCGATCGGCGCGGCGGATCGGCCCCGATGGCCGTAAACAGAAGGGGACCCGCTGCCGGGTCCCCTTCATGGTGCCGCTGCAGGGCCAGCCGGCTACACGTCCAGGTGGCTCACGTACTTGGCGTTCTTCTCGATGAACAGCCGGCGCGGCTCCACCTCGTCTCCCATGAGTTCGTCGAACAGCTTGGACGCCTCGACGGCGTCGTCGAGGGTGACCCGCAGGATGGTGCGCCGGGCCGGGTCCATGGTGGTCTTCCAGAGCTGCTCCGGGTTCATCTCGCCCAGCCCCTTGTAGCGCTGGATGTTGACGTTGCCGCGGGCCTCGCCGTTGGCGAGCCGCTTGACGTACTCCTCGCGCTCTTTCTCGTCGTAGGCGTAGAACTCGTCCTTCTTGTACGCCACCCGGTACAGCGGCGGCTGCGCGATGTACACGTAGCCGGCCTCGATCAGCTCCTGCATCTGGCGGAAGAAGAAGGTGAGCAGCAGGGTCCGGATGTGGGCGCCGTCCACGTC
>CAZCVG010000210.1:0-4443 GCA_964501735.1 uncultured Gemmatimonadaceae bacterium
ACACGGATGTCGTTCTCCTCCTCCGCCCTCGCCGATCTGCTGCTGGCGCTGCAGAGCCTGGTTCAGCGGCTGCGCACCCAGCCTCCCGAACACCCCTCGGTCGCCACTGCGGCCCAGGGGCTGGAGCGGGCGCTGCTGCCGCTCCTGCGGGCGCGGGAACGCCTGGTCATCGAGGTGCGGAGCGTCCAGCTCACCGTGGACGGGATGGAGACCAACCCCGACTACGAACCGCTCCGGGACCTGGCGATCCACTGCCGGGAAGCCGGCGTCGGCGCCATCGAGTTCCGCGCCGGGGTGACCGTCGCCGAGCTGGTCCCGGTGCTGGGCAGGCTCGCGGTGGGGGCGCCGCTCTCCGCCACGCCCCACTGCCTTCTGCGTCCGCTCCTCCCTCCCGCCGCGGCCGGGCTCGATCCCTGGCTGGTGCTGGAGCGGCTCCTGCTCGACGATCCCGAACGCACCACCGCCGCCCGCCACCCCACCGAGCTGGGTATCGCCCTGGAACTCAACCCGGCCGGCGCCCGGGGGGACGCCCAGCTGCTGGCGGCGCTGACCGCGGTGGCGGTGGACGCCGTGGGCGATCCCGCCGGCCGGGACGCCCTGGTGGAGTTCCTCGATGCCGCGCCGGCCGAGGCGCTCCGGCGGCTGCTCTCGCCGGCGGGGGACCGGGAGGCCAGGCACCGCTTCCTGACGCAGGCCGTTCCCCTGCTCCCGCCGGGCTCGCTGCTCCGGCTCATCCAGGCCCTGGTCCCGGGGCGGGAGGCGCGGATTTCCGGTGCCTCGCTCCGGCTGCTGGCCCGGCTCACGCGGGACGACAACACCCAGGCCCGGCCCGCGCTGGAGCTGGCGCTCGACAGCCTCGTGGACGGCGGTGAGGCCGGGGCCGGCCGGGAGCGGCAGGGCGGGTCGCTCGAGCCGGAGCGGGTCCTGACCCTGGCCTTCGAGACCGGCATTGTCGAGCGGGGCACCCTGGCCGCCGCCGACCGGATGATCGAGCAGCGCAAGGTGGCGCCGCTCCTGGCGCTGCTGGAGACGGTGCCGCGCGAGGACCCGGTGGCCCGCGCGGTGCGCGGCCAGGTGTACCACCCGCGCACGGTGCGGCAGCTGCTCTCCGCCAGCCCGGTGGACCTCGACCTGCTCGACAAGCTGATCCCGGCCGTGGGCATCGAGGCCGCCCCGGCGCTGCTCGACGCCCTGGCCCAGTCGCCGGAACGCCGGGTGCGGCTCAAGCTGCTGGACCTGCTGGTGCGCTACGGCAGCGCCATCGGCCCGCTGGCCGCCGAGCGGATCCCCGGCATGCCGTGGTACGTCCAGCGCAACCTGCTCGCCCTCCTCGGCCGCTTGGGCGACCTCCCCGCCGGGTTCAGCCCGGCGCCGCTGCTCTCCCACCGGGATCCCCGGGTGTCCCACGAGGCGATCGCCCTGGCCCTGACCGATCCGGTGCTCCGGGACTCCGCCGCCGCCCGGGGGCTGGAGGCACACCACGAGCCCACCAACCGGCTGGCCCTGACCGCCCTGGCCGACTACTGCCCGCCCGACCTGCTCCCCCGGCTGCTGGCCCGGGCCACCGATCCCGCCAGCTCGGCCGAGATGCGCGCCCTGGCCGTGTCAGCGATGGCGCCGGTGAACGATCCCGTGGTGCTGCGCTTCCTCCGGCGCCTCGTGGTGGCGCCCGGCCTGACCGGGCTGGGCCGGCTGGCTCCCAAGAGCGCACCCATGCTGGCCGCGCTCCGCGGGCTGGCGGCCCACTGGAGCCAGCATCCCAAGGCGGGGCCGGTGCTCGACGCGGCCCGCCAGTCCCGGGACGAAGAAGTGCGCGAGGCGGGACGCCCCCCGACCCGCCGCTCCAGCTCCGGCTCGTACCGGGTGACCCCAGGATGATCGCAGCCGCCCGCTTCCTCCGCGCCTTCGGCGACGCCCTCGCCCTCCGGCAGCAGCCCGACGCCCGCGCCGCCCAGCAGCGGGCCGCCGACGAGGCCTGCTACGACCGGCTGCGGGACCTCCTGCACGACGACCCCCGGCCGCTCTTCCGGTTCCGGCGGGAGGGGCTGGAGTACGGCGCGCTGCGGCTGATCGAGCTGGAGTACTGGCCCTGGAGCGCCCGGCTCGCCGCCCGCGGCATCGAGCGGCTGGAGTTCACCGCGCTTCCCGCTCCCGGCACGCTGGCGGCCTTCCTCGACTACGCCGCCGGGCTCCTCCCCGACGGCGGCCTGGCGCCCCGCCTGACACCGGACGGGCTCCGGTGGGGCCTCTCCCTCGGCGAGTCGGCCCTCCGGGAGGACGGCTACCCGCTGGAGGAGGAACTGGCCGTGGTGCGCGACATCTTCCGCGGCGTGGAGCGGGGCGACGGCGTGCGTGGCGGGGATGCGGCGCTGGTGGCGGTGGCGCTGGAGCGACCCAATGGCCGGAACGCCGGGCCGGTCCTGCCGCTGCTTCAGGTCAAGAGCCGGGATGACTACCAGCCCGCCCATGCGCTCAACACCGCCGTGCTCGCGCTGGCGGTGGGCCGGGAGCTGGAGCTGTCCGCCACCGACCGCCACGAGGCGGCCCTGGCGTCGCTGCTTCACGACATCGGCATGACCCGTCTTCCCGCCCAGACACTGGCGGTGGACCGGTTCACCCCGGCCGACCGGGCGGTGCTTCGGGGCCACCCGCTGGAAGGCGCCCGGCTGCTCCTCCGGCAGGGGCAGAGCTTCGAGGCCGCCGCGGTGGTGGCCTACGAGCATCACCTCCGTTCCGATGGGAGCGGGTACCCCCGCTTGAGCTACCCGAGGGAACCGCACCAGCTGAGCCGGCTGGTGGCGGTGTGCGATGCCTTCGATGCCCTCCTCGCCCCCCGGGCCGACCGGCCCGGCCTGGATACCGCCAGCGCCCTGCGCCAGCTGGAACGGAGCGCCGTGACTCAGTTCGATCCCGCCGTGGTGAGCGCCCTGGGGGAAGTAGTGCTCCGGGCCGCCGGGCAGGGCACGCTGGCCTTGACAACCCGAGCGGTTTAGTCGTATTTGCCGGGACGGGAGTTGTCTCAGCCAGGAATCAGGAGCCGTCCCATGTCCACTGCCAACGCCGTCCCCGAAGCGCCGCCCATCGAGAGCCGGGGCTACGCCCGGCCTGAAGTGCTGGTCTCCACCGATTGGGTGGCCCGCCACCTGAAGGACCCCGCCGTCCGGCTGGTCGAGTCCGACGAGGACCTGCTGCTCTACGACACCGGGCACATTCCCGGCGCCGTGAAGATTGACTGGGTGACCGACCTTAACGACCCGGTCCAGCGCGACTACCTCGACCGGGCGCGGTTCCAGGCGCTGCTCCGCGCCAAGGGCATCAACGCCGACACCACCATCGTCTTCTATGGCGACAAGAACAACTGGTGGGCCACCTACGCCTTCTGGGTGTTCCGGCTGTTCGGGGTCGAGAAACTCAAGGTGATGGATGGCGGCCGGGCCCGGTGGGTGGATGAGGGGCGCCCGATGAGCACCGAGGTGCCGTCGTACCCGGCGGGCTCGATCACCGTCGCTGAGCGGAACGACGGCGCCATCCGGGCGTTCCGTGACGAGGTGCTGGCCCATGTGAAGAAGAAGGGCCAGCTGGTTGATGTGCGGAGCCCCGAGGAGTTCACCGGGCAGCGGATGCACATGCCCGATTACCCCAACGAGGGCGCGCTCCGGGGCGGGCACATCCCCGGTGCGCGGAGCATTCCGTGGGCCCGGGCGGTGAACCCCGACACCCACTGCTTCCGGCCGGCTGCGGAGCTCAAGAAGCTGTACCAGGAGGAGCAGGGGCTCTCGCCGGAGAAGGAGACGATCGCCTACTGCCGGATCGGCGAGCGCTCGTCGCACTCGTGGTTCGCCCTCACCTACCTGCTGGGCTTCCGTGACGTGAAGAACTACGACGGGTCGTGGACCGAGTGGGGCAACGGGGTGCGGCTGCCGATCGAGAAGTAGCGGCGCCTGGCACCGAAATTCGAACGGCCCCCTGCGCTCTGGCACGGGGGGCCGTGGTGTTTCCGTCTGTGGCGGACTAGCTCAGCTCCCCCGCCATCCGTTTGATCCGGCCGATCATCGCCGTGAGTCCGTGCATCCGGGTCATGCCGAGCGCTTCGGCCAGGCCCAGCTGGTCGAGGAGGTCGGCGGGGAGGGCGGCGGCGTCGGCGGGCGGGGCGCCCTGGATGCCCTTGGCGAGCAGGGCGACGAACCCGCGCACCGTGGGCGCTTCCCGGGGCGCGTCGGCGTGCAGCACCAGGCCCTCGCCCTCCTTCTCGAGGAAGAGGTACACTGGGGACTGGCACTCGGGCACCTGGTTGAGTCCCTGGTCGCGGGCCGAGTGGAACCGCTCGGGCAAGGGCGCCAGCTTCCGGCTGTAGTCGAGCAGCAGCTCAAGCCGGGTCTGCTTGTCGGCCGTCTGGAAGCGGGAAATGATCCGGTCGAGGGTTGCGGGCATGGGGGGAAGATA
>CAZCVG010000211.1:0-4443 GCA_964501735.1 uncultured Gemmatimonadaceae bacterium
ACCAGAACTGGGCTCCGACCCGGCCGGCCGCCAGCCGGGCGAGGTCGGTGTGTCCCGGGGCCCGGGCGCGCAGGTCGTACGCCTCGACGTCGCGGGGAGCCGCGCGGCTGGTGCGGATCTCCCATGGCAGGTCGTTGTGGCCGTCGATGAGAATGGTCTGCTCCAGCAGCCGCTCCGCCCGGCGGAGCAGCGCAGGGTCCTGCGCCGCGAGGGACGCCGGCAGGGAGAGCAGCAGGAGCGCGGCGCAGGTGGTGCGCGCGGAAGGGCAGGACATGATGGACAACTCCGGGGGAACAGGTCCAGTGTGCGGCAAGGGGACGACGGCCGGCCTCGGCATCAGGTGCGCTTCCGGTCGGGCTTGCCGAGCATCAGCAGCTCCGGCCTGGCCACGAACTCGGGACAGATGGTCTGGTCGTACTCGTAGGCGCCGCCGGTCTCGGCGTCGGTCCAGGGAAAGGCCCGGCACACGGCGGGGTAGGCCGGATCGGCATGGATGGTACAGGTGTTGTCGGCCAGGAAGACGCACCGCCCGCCACGCACCCGGGTGCGCCACTCCCCCCAGCGGCTCAGGTAGACCTTGTCGGCGCCGTAGCGGGCGCTCAAGTCCCGGGCTTCGGCCTCGGAGAGTGTCACCCCGTAGCTGCAGCAGTTGGACTGGTGGGGGCAGGGATAGCAGGGCAGGACGGGGAAGTCGGTCACGAGCCCACCCGGCGGATGGCCCGCCCGTCGAGGCGGCCGTCCGGCTTGACGCCGAGCAGCCGGGCCAGGGTCGGCGCGATGTCCACGGTGCGGACGGTGTCGCGGAACTCACCTCGCCGGACCCCTGGCCCGGCGAAGATGATCGGCACGCCCACATCGTCCTGGTTGCTGGTGCCGTGGGTGGTGCCGCCGTCCCCATCGGACCAGATCCAGCCGGGCCTGGCCGCGGCGACCACCAGCCAGCGGAGGTCGCGGGGAAGTGAGCGGCGCCAGCGGGCCGCATGCACGTTCACCTGCGCCGCGCCCCCGAGGGTGGCCGGGGTCCAGGCATCGGCGACGCCGGGCAGCCGCCAGACCCTGGACACCACCGCCGTTGCCAGGCTCTCGGGGGAGATTCCCGCCGCCCGCAGGCGTTCGAGGTCGCCATGAATGATTCCACTCCCTGCCTCCAGGGTGACGCTGTCGCCAGCCTGGCGCTGGAGCTGGCGGTTGAGATCCCGCACCAGCGGGCCGAGACGGATCCGCCCGGCATCCAGGCCCCTGGCGCGCGCCTGCTCGGGATACGGGGTGACGCCGTGGTCGGCGGTGAGGACCACCAGGATCCCCCCCGGCGCCACCATGGCCGACAGCGAGTCGAGAAAGGTACCCAGCCAGCGGTCCACCCGGAGCAGGTGGTCGTGGATCTCCCGGCTGTCGGGTCCGTAGCGGTGGCCGACGTAGTCCACCGCCGACAACGATACCGCCAGCAGGTCGGGCCGCCCCCGGCGCCCCAGCCCAAGCCGGGTGCTGCCCTCGAGGGCGATGTCCAGCGTCAGCGAGTCCATCCATGGCGTATAGCTGGCATCGCCGGTGACCCGGGCCGGGTCGGCCGAGATGTGGTGAGGGAAGCCGTGGGGGACGCTGGCCGCCGCCCACGGGGCCGAGTCGGCCTCGGCGTATTGGGAGGGGTCGAGAAGCAGGTTCCACGCGCGTCCCGCCAGCGCCGCAACACCGCCGCGGGCATTCCAGCGGCGGACCCAGTCAGGCAGCGACTCGGCGTAGTAGCGGCTGGTGGTGAACCCGCCCTCGTCACGCCAGTAGACCTCGCCACGGTGCTTGCCGATCGTGAGGATGGCGCTCCGGTCCTTGCCCGCCACGGAGAGGACCCTGAGCCCGGAATCGGAAGCCCGCATCCAGTCCACCAGCGTGGTGCCCTGGAAGCGGCGCGGGGAGGCCCCCGGCCCCGCACCGCCAAGGACTGGTGAAGCGGTGTCCCCAACGCCCAGCGAGTTGAAGGGGATACCGGTCCGGGCGGGCCAGCGGCCCGAGAGGATGCTGGCGTGGCCCGGAGCGGTTTCGGTAATGGCGTGATCCTGCAGGCCGTTGGAGAAAACCGCCCCGTCCCGCATCAGGCGGGCGAAGCCACCGGTCCATTGCCCGCGCCAGCGGCTGAACTGGTCGGGCCGGAGCTGGTCCACGGTGATGACCACGACGAGCGCCGGGCGCGGAGGCGGCGCCAGGACGGCAGGGGCGAGGAGGGGCAGCGCAGCCGCCAGGGCGAGCAGAGGCGTGAACCGGGTGCGGAGCATGCGAATCGGGACGGGGAGGCCGGCGCCCTGGAACGTGAGGACCCCGGAGTTTCGCCGCGGCGTGGCGGCGGGGCAACCCCAGGGTCCGTAACCGCTCCGTGACGGCCGGGTGGCAACCCACCCGGTGGGGATGGCCCGCCAGTCAGCCTGACGGGCCGGTGGCGTGGTCCCGCCTAGGGGTCGATCACCGCGGTGGGAACGGAGCGGTCCAGGCCAGTGCCGTCGCCCAGCTGGCCTCCGCTGCCCTCCCCCCAGCAGTACAGAGCGCTGCCGGTGGAGACGCCACAGGTCGAGGAGGCACCTGCCGAAATCGTGCTGAACCCGGTCACGCCGCCCGGCATGGTGATGGCCGTAGGTGTGGGCCGGTTGGTCAGGGTGTTGTCCCCCAGCTGGCCGGCGTCGTTGAGGCCCCAGCAGAAGACCTGGTTCGCGCTGGTCAGGGCGCAGGTATGCCCGCTCCCGGCCACCAGCCGGGTCACGTTGCTGAGCCCGGCGACCTGAATCGGCCCGGTGGTTCCCGCCACTGCGATGGTGTCCTGCGCCAGCCGTCCGTTCAGGTTGTCACCCCAGCAATACACCAGGCCGCCGGTGGTGAGCCCGCAGGTGTGCACCTGGCTTGCGGCCAGTTGCGAGAACGTCAGCCCGCCCTTGATGGCGACGGGGTTGACGCGCGTGGTCAGCGAGCTGTCGCCCAGCTGGCCGAAACCGTTGATGCCCCAGCAGAACCCGGCCCCGCCGGTCCGCACCCCGCAGGTGTACTTGTCACCGGTGGTCACCTGGGTGTAGGTGGTCCCGGTCCCGCCGCTCGCCAGGGGGGTGGAGGATGTGGCCGGCGTGGGACTGCCCCGGCCGAACTGGGCCGAGCTGTTGTCGCCCCAGCAGAACATCGCTGCCGCGGTGGTGAGGCCGCAGGCGTCGTTGCTGGTGCCGACGAACTGGCTCGACACGCCACTGAACACGAGGCCGCCGGTGACCGCGGCAGGAGTGCTGCTGGGGTTGGTGTTGCCGGTCCCCAGCTCCCCGAAGGAGTTGTTCCCCCAGCAGCGCCCGTTCCCTCCGGTCTCGACCCCGCAGCTGAACCCGCGGCCGGCCGACACCGCCGAGTAGGTGGCGGTGGTGGTGACGGGGACTGGCGAGAAGCGCTGGGTGGTCGAGCCGTCGCCGACCCCGCCGGCGGCATTCTGGCCCCAGCAATAGGGAATCCCGTCAATGGTGAGGGCACAGGTGTGGTCGTTGCCGCCGGCGACGCTGGCGGGGACGAAGGAGACCGTGGCATCGAACGTCACGGTGGGCAGCGCACCCACCGTGGCGGTGACGGTGTTGGTGACGACGGTCTTGCCGAAGGTCCACGCCGACACCGTGGCGATCCCCAGGCCGTCGGTGGTGGCCGACCCGCCGGTGACGCTGCCGCCTCCGGCGGTGACCGCGAAGGTCACCGACTGCCCGCTCACCGGGTTGTTGAAGGCATCCCGGACCAGGACCGAGGGCGACGCGGTGGCCGCGATCCCCAGCCGTCCGGTCTGGCTGGTGGCGCTCTGCGCCGTCACGGTGGCCGCGGCACCGGCCACACCGGTGGCGCTGAAGGCCACGGGGCTCCCGGTGAGGCCGGTGCTGGTGGCCGACAGGCCGTTGGGCCCGGCTGTGGTGCCCAGCCGCCAGCTGCCCACGGTGGCGATGCCGCTGGCGTTGGTAGTGGCCGGGCTGCCGGTCACCGAGCCGTTACCGGAGGTCACGGCAAAAGTGACGCTCACCCCGCTCACCGGATTATTGCTGGCATCGCGGACGATCACCGACGGCGCCACAGCCACGTTGTTGTCCACGGTGGCGGTCTGGTTGTTCCCGGCGTTCAGGCTGATGGACGCCGCCGCGCCCGCGCTCAGCGTGATGGTGCCCGAGGTGGCGCCGGTGAGGCCGGTGGCGCTGAAGCTCAGGGTGTAGTTGCCCGCCAGCCCGCTCAGGGCGAGGTCGGTGAACGACGCCTGCCCTCCGGCGCTGGTGCTGGCCGCCGTCGTGCCGGCGAGGGTGCCGCCGGACGACGCGGCCGCAGTCACGCTCACGCCGGCCTGGGCCACCGCGTTGCCGAACGCATCGCGGAGCTGCAGGACCGGCTGCTGGGCCAGGACCGCGCCGCTGCTGGCCGCCGCCGAGGGCTGGGTGGTAATCGAAAGCTGGGTGG
>CAZCVG010000212.1:0-4419 GCA_964501735.1 uncultured Gemmatimonadaceae bacterium
CGGCTGGCCGCCGAGCGCCGCCGCCGGGCGGCCCGGCTGGCGGTGCGGGGCGGGCTGGCGCTGGCCGCCGGCGTCGCGCTGGTGGTGCTGCTCCGCAGCCGGGGGAACGGCGCCGGCGGCCACGAGGTGGCGATCTCCGAGGCGATGGCCCGGTCCTCCCAGCTGGAACAGCTCATCCAGTCCTACAATCCCGATCAGCGGGTCACCAACGGCCGGGCGGTGCAGATGGCCGGGCAGCTCGAGGATCGCATCGCCGTGCTGGACCGCGAACTCGAGATGGCCCAGCTGCTCGGCGCCCGTGAGCGGGATGACCAGCTGCTTCGCCTCTGGCGCCAGCGGGTGGGGCTGCTGGACGCGCTGGTGGATGTGCACCTCACCCGCGCCCAGGCGGTGGGGTTCTGATGCGCGCCTGGCGGCCCGAGGGCAGGATGCTCCTGGCCGGGGTGCTGCTGGTGGCGCCCGCCGGCCTCGCGGCCCAGGACCGGCCCCGCCCCGCGTCCGAGACGCCATCCCCGGGCCAGTTCGAGCGCCTCCCCCCTGACCAGCAGCTCGAGGTGCTCATCACCCGCCGGGCCCGGCTGGGCGTGTCCATCAACTTCCTGGCACAGGACACCGACAGCCTGGGCGCGCTGATCAACGGGGTGTCACCCAACAGTCCCGCCGCCCGGGCCGGGCTCCGCGCCGGGGATATCATCACCCGGCTCAATGGGCGGCCGCTGGTGGTGGACGGACCCCGGCTGCAGCGGGGCCAGTCCGCCCCGGGCGTGCGGCTGGGCGAGCTGGCGTCCCAGCTCAAGGCCGGCGATACCGTCACCGTGCAGTATCGCCGGGGCAGCGAGCGGCGCACCGTCACCCTGGTGGCCGGGGACCAGCCCGCCCTGACCTGGAACGGCCCCGACGGCACCTTCGGCTACGTGATCGGCGACAGCCCCGAGGCGATGGACGAGGCCTTCCGGCGGATGGGGGAGGGAATGCCGGGGAGCGTCCGGCTGCGGGTCCGCACCGACTCGCCCGGCGCCGAAGCGCCCCTGGTGATGAGCGGCCCGACGCCCCGCCCGGGGGAGCGCCGGCCGCCGGCGATGTTCATGATGCTGGGCACGCCGCTGGAGCACCTGGAGCTGGCGCCGCTCAACGAGGAGCTGGGCCGCTACTTCGGCAGCGACCGGGGGGTGCTGGTGATCCGCTCGCCGGAGGAGTCGGCGCTGGGGCTGCAGGGCGGGGATGTGATCCTGCGAGTGGACGGCCGGCAGACGGTGAGCCCGGCCCACCTCCTCCGGATGCTGAGGAGCTATGCCCCGGCCGAGACCGTGAGCTTCGAGATCCTGCGGCTGAAGAAGCGCGCCATCGTCAAGGGTACCATCGGTCAGCGCTGATCCAGCGCCTCGGCCGTGACCCGGTGCAGGAACCGCACGAACTCCAGCAGGTAGTCCATCCCCGCCTGCTTGGCCTCCGCGTGCCACGGGTTCATCACCGTGGACCGCAGCACGAAGAGTCCCTCCCGCGCATAGTCTTCCGCCGCCACTCCCAGCCGCTCCAGCAGGTGCCCCAGGCTCGCGCCCCGGTACTGGCGCTCCTCGAACCGGGTGCGCGACACGAAGAACGGCTGGGCCGCCGAGATCCGCTCGTGGGAGCGTGACCCGGGAATACTGGCGGCGTCGTAGATCGCCTGGTTGAGTCGGTTGAGGGCCTGCAGCGTCACCGGGGCGGTACCCATGACCCCGTCCTTCCACGCCATCGGCCGGGCCACGAAGCAGACCAGGTTGGTCTCCGGCTCGGTGACCGGGAAGAACGTGAAGGCCGGCGCCTCGGGCCCGGCGGGGCGGCGCTCCGCCTCCAGCCGGTGAAACAGGTGGGCGTGGACGCCCAGCAGCCGCCAGAGCTTGCGCGCGGCCAGCAGGCTCTCCCGCACGATCTTGCCGTGGCCCTGGGCGGTGAGCGGGATGGTGCGGTGCGCCAGCCAGCAGGCCAGCGCCGCCGCCCCGGGCTTGGATCCCTCCAGGATGTGGGGACCGAGGGCGGTGACCTCCCGCTCCCCGAAGGAGCCGATGCCCTCGCGCTCGTCCGAGAGGTACTGGGCCCGCTGAGTCACCAGCTCCGCCGCGCCGCCGTCGCGGAAGGCCACGACCCCCGCAGGGTAGGGCACGTAGCCCATCTTGTGGGGGTCAATGGTGGTGGAGTCCCCGTCCGGCATTGCGAGGAACGCGGCATAGGTCTCGGGGTCGCTCCAGTGCACCTCCAGGGTGCGGACCTCGGGATGGCCCGCCCCGGCGTCCACTTCGAACTGCTCGCGCATGTCCAGGGCCCGGACATACGCGTCGCACACGGCCGGCAGGCCCGCGCCATGCGGCACCTGCTCCACGGCCAGGCCGGTGAACAGCGATCGCAGGTACCCGCCCCACGCCGCGTCCACGTGCAGCCAGAAGGACTGGTTGCGCTCCCGCTCGCACTCGTCCCGCAGGAACCGGATGCGGTGAATCGGGTCCACCGCGCCCTCTTCGGTGGTGCCCACGATGCCGACCACCGCGGCGACATACTCCTCGGGCGCGAGGCGGTGGATCATGGCCCGGAGGGCGTCCACGTCCATCTGGAACCGGTGGTTCACCGGGACCAGCCGGAGCGCGTCCTCGCCGTAGCCCAGCACGTTGCACGCCTTGGCAATGGAGTAATGCGCCGCCGCCGAGGCCAGCACCACCGGCCGACAGCCCAGTTCCGCCAGGATCGGGGCCAGCCCTCGCCGGGCCACGTTGTAGCGGCTGCCCGCCACCGCCGCATCCAGGGCGGCCCGGACCTCGTCGGCCGGCCGCCCGGTGGTGCGGGCGAGGTGCTCCGCCAGGGCGCGCAGGATGCCGCCGGCATCGTGGGGCCGGAGCGCGATGAGCGCCGCATCCTCGATCTCGGTGATGGGACGCTCGGCGCCGCTGGCGGTCCGGACCGGGAACACCACCCGGTGGCGGCGGCAGTACTCCCGGGCCATGAACGGGGCGAACTGTACCCCGCGGGCCACCCACATCGCCTCCAGGGTGGCCAGCGTCCCGCCGGAACAGATGTGGGCCCACGCCCGGCGGGGGTTGTACCCGAGCATGGTGGAGATCATCCGCCCCACCTCGAGCTCGAGCGCGATGGTGATCGGGGCGGCCTCGCCCGAGACGTTGTTAGGGTTGTAGAGCAGGCCGGCGAAGTAGCCCAGCACGGCGGGGAGGCTCTGCTCCGACACCATGTGGGCGTTGTACCGGGGCGAGTGCATCGGGAAGTGGAACTTGAGCTCGCTCAGGATCACGTCCAGGTGGGACGTGAGCCAGTCGTACCAGGCCTCGTGCTCGGGGCTCCGCCGCCTGGCCCGGCCCACGATCCACGGGTCGGCGGGGAAGTAGTTCCGGCGCCAGTGGACGTAGTCGGTGAAGATGTGGTCGAACAGCTCGCTCCAGGCCACCGCGTTCTCCGCGCGGGGCCCGAGGAACCAGGCGGTCAGCGGGTTGGCGCCCGGCACCCGGAGGTGCGGGGCGATCTGGTGCGGCTCACCGGTGCTCATGGGATGAGCATCGGGCCCTCCCGTGCGCCCCGCAAGGGGATAAGGCCCCTTTCACACTCCTTTCATGTGGCGGCCCCCGGGCGCCGCCCGGCCGCTCAGGAGAGCAGCGTGAGCGGCACCCGCGGCGCCGCCGGCCGCTCTTCGCCCCGGATCCCGGCGGCCAGCCGGGCGAAGGTGTCCGGATCCAGGCTCTGGGCGCCGTCGCTCAGCGCGTGGTCGGGGTCGGGGTGCACCTCGATGATGGCCCCCTGCGCGCCGGCGGCCAGCGCCGCCAGGGTGAGCGCCGGCACGATGCTCCGGACGCCGGCGGCGTGGCTGGGGTCGGCGATGACCGGCAGGTGGGTGCGCTCCCGCATCAGGGCCACCGCGTTGAGGTCCAGGGTGTGCCGGGTGGCTCGCTCGAACGTCCGGATGCCCCGCTCGCACAGCACCACGTTGGGATTGCCGTGGGCCAGCACGTACTCGGCCGCGTGCAGCCACTCCTCGATCGTGGCCCCGCCCCCGCGCTTGAGCAGGATCGGCTTGCCGCTCCGGCCGGCGGCGCGGAGCAGGGCGAAGTTCTGCATGTTGCGGGCGCCGATCTGCAGCATGTCCGCGTAGCGGGCCACCAGCGGCACCTCCTCCCAGCTCATGACCTCGGTCACCACCGGGAGCCCGGTGCGCTCGCGCGCCTCGGCCAGGAACTTGAGGCCGCGCGCCCCCAGGCCCTGGAAGTCGTAGGGGGACGTGCGGGGCTTGAACGCGCCGCCCCGCAGCATGTCGCCGCCGCCGGCCGCGACCAGCTCGGCGGTGCGGAGGATCATCTCCTGGCTCTCCACCGAGCACGGCCCGGCGATCAGCACCGGCCGCTCGCCGCCGAACTCGACCGGTCCCACCACCACCCGGCTGCC
>CAZCVG010000213.1:0-4367 GCA_964501735.1 uncultured Gemmatimonadaceae bacterium
TTCGTCTCCGCCTACACCTCCGACGCCCTCCGGGAGCGCGGGATCGCGTCCCTGCACGCCTACCTGCTCCAGAAGCCGTTTACGTCGGAAGAGCTGATTGCAGAGGTGCGCCGAACACTGGGCCAACGCTCAGGCGATAGCCCAGCGCAATGAACACCAGGCCGACGAACTCGGTGACATACAGGACTTCCACGTGGCCCAGCCGGGTGTATGTGCCGCCGATGCCCGGGAGCAGGGCGCCGATGGCGATGGCCACGTTGGCGTAGACCCGGTGGCGGCTGGCCGGCGTTCCCAGCCAGCGCACCGCCGAGAGGATTGCCCCCCCGATCAGGAACCCCGCCGCATACAGATTGATCACCGGGCTCACCAGCCGCACCCACTGCCAGCCCAGCACCTTGCCCGACAGCCGGTAGGGCTCCACCGCCGCCAGGTTGATCGGAGATAGCAGCACGCAGGCCGCGCCCAAAACGACCGCCCCGACGAGGGCCAGGGTGAGGCGGTCCGCCACCCGCCTGGGAAGCAGCAGGTACACCGTGCCCTGCGCCAGCGGCGCCCCGCCCAGCAGCGCGCCGCTGATGTACCATGCCCGGAAGACCGGCTCATGCCAGCCCAGCAGGGTGGTGAGCGACTCCGTCAGCGTCCCCGCCGCATAGGTGAGCATGCCGAGGCCCCACCACCAGAGGTGCAGCCCGCCCCGCTCCCGGTACCGCCGGAACAGCACGACGGCGAAGCCGAGCGCGAGGACGGTAGTGAAGATGGGGATGTAGTGGACGGCGGTTCGCATGGGGGCCTCGGCGGTTGGCGCCAAGTGTAGGGCCCCACGCGAGGTTGTGGCATCCGGAAGTGTCCCGTTCCCCGGTCCCGTAGTTCTACGGGGGAACTCTCCCACCGTAATTCCCCGAATGCCCGAACAACCAACCGCTCCCTAGATTGCCGCGCATTGCCTGACCCTTCCCACAACCGCGGACCCGTTGCGATGCCTACCACTATCCGGTACTCCCGCGCCCTGCGGGCGCTCCTGTTCCTCCTCCCCGCCGCCGCCCTGGCCGCCTGTGAAGGCGACTCGGCGGGGCCCTCCACCGCGCCGCGCACCGGTGAACTGACCCTGAACGCGAGTTCCCAGACCGGGTTCGCATACCTGCGTTTCGAGGGAGACTCGGCCGTGGCCGTGGCCGCGCCGGCCAGTGATGCCGAGTGGGACCTCGCCTTCCGGCGCTACACGGTCCGGCTGAACGGGGGGGTCGGGGGCACCAAGGGAGTAGCCGGCTTCAACCTGGCGAACAACGCCTCGGCTGACACCGCGGCGATCCTGTCGTTCACCGCGGCCAACCAGCTGGCGGCCTTCGACGCCGTGGGCACGGCGGACATCCCGGGGACGGGGTCGTTCACCAGTGAAGGGCTGGGCCCGGACTATGCGTCGTGGTTCCGGTTCGACCCGTTCTCCAACGGGCTGGTGGCCAACCCGCAGGCGGCCTGGAAGGTGGCGCGCGCTGGTGGGACCGGGTATGCCCTGCTGCGGGTGGCGCGGATCGTGGCGACCCAGACGACCCTCGATTCGGTCGTTTTCGAGTGGCGCCTGGCGGACCAGAACGGCGACCTCGGTGTGGCCCAGCAGCTGGCGATTGGCACTACCGGCGGGCTCAACGCCGTGGACTTCGGGACCGCCAGCGCCGTGGCGGCCACCGGCTGCGGCTGGGACGTGAGCGCCGACGTGACTTTCCTGGTCAGCGTGAGCGGCGGGTGCGGCACCGGGACCTTCCCGCTCGATGTGTCGCAGAGCTTCACCTCGGTGTCCCGCGCCGACGACGCCCCGGAATACGGGCCCTTCCTGGCCCGGGTCTCGGGGCCGATCCCCAGCTCCTTCAGCGTGCCCACGGCGCCCTTCCTGTATGACCTCGCCGGCGACCAGCGGCTCAGCCCCACGTTCAACATCTACCTGATTCGGGTGGGCAGCGCGGTCTACAAGGTCCAGCTCACCGGCTACTACAGCGACACGGGGGCCAGCGGCTATCCCACCATCCGGTACGCCCGCATCCAATGATCCGGCGGTGGCTGGCCCTGGCGCTGCTGGCGGCCGGCGGCGTCACGCCGGCGGCCGGCCAGGCGGTCGGGCTGGTCGTCGTGGTACAAGATGCCGGTGACCAGCGGGTGATCGAGGGGGCCAGGGTAAGGCTGCTCGGCAGTCGCGCCGTGGCTTCGGTGGACGGCGCCGGGCGGGCGGCCCTCGTTTCGCCCAGCACCGATGACACGCTCCTGGTCGCGGCGCCGGGGTATGCTCCGGCGCGCCGGCCGGTCGCCTCGGGGGCGGCCGGCGAGATCCGGGTGGCGCTGGTGCACGAGGTGATGGTGCTCCCCGAGATCGTCACTACGGTGGCCGGCCGCGAGCGAAGCATCGCCGAGGCCACCGGGTCGGTGGTGACCATCCCGCGGCGGGAGATCGCCGCGCAGGCGGCCACCGCGGTGGACCAGGTGGTGGCCGAACTGCCTGGGGTGCAGCAGGGCGCCGGCTTTCCGGCGGGCAGCACGCTCTACATCCGGGGGCTGGGCGCCTCACGAGTCCTGCTGCTGGTGGATGGGCAGCCGGTGGGCGGGCCCATGCTGGAGAACCGCGACCTGAGCCGCACCTCGACGCTCGCAGTGGAACGGATCGAGGTGACCAAGGGCCCGGGGTCGCTGGAGCACGGGTCGGATGGGATCGGCGGGGTGATCAACGTGGTCACCGCGCCGCCCGAGGGCCCGCTGCGGCTGGCGGCGGCGGCCCGCGCGGGGACCGGCGGCCGCCGGGAGGGAGATGTGGCGCTGGTGAGCGGGGGCCGCACCGGCGTCCGGCTGGCCGGCGGATGGCGGCAGACCGACCAGGTGGCGGGCCTCGACAGCGCGGGCTCGGCCTTCGAGCGGTCCTGGGATCTCGTGGCCACGGCCCGGCGAACGGTCGGCGGTGCCGGCCTCCGGGTGGACGGTGGCTACGACCGCACCCGGCAGCGCTGGCCGGTGAGCGGCGGGTTCAACGCCTTCGTGGACACGTGGGGCGCACGGGCCCTCGCCGAGGCCACGCTGCATCCGGCCGGCGGCACCCTGCGGGTGCGCACGGCCGGCCAGCACTTCTCCTACCGGTATCGCCTCGCCCGCGGCAGCCAGCCGATCGCCTCCGACAGCGCGCCAGAACAGACGGAGCAGTCGCTGCGGACCGTGGTGGCCTGGACGAGGCCGGCTGGGCGGCACGTCGTGGATGTCGGGGTCGAGGCATCACTCCGGCGGGTCGAGGCGCCGGGCCGCATCAGCGCCGGCGCCGCCAGCGACGAGAACCTCGATGTCTTCGCGCAGGACGGCTGGCGGCTGGGCCGCTGGTACCTGAGCGGCGGGGCCCGCCTCAGCAACAATTCCCGCTGGGGGACGGCGCTCACCCCGAGCCTCGGCGCCGCGTGGGACGTGACCCCGGCCGTGCGGTGGCGGGCCGCCGTGGCGCGGGGGTTCCGGGGACCGTCGTTCAAGGAGCTGGCCTGGACGTTCTCCAACACCGCGGCCGGCTATGTCATCCAGGGGAACCCGGGGCTTCGCCCCGAGCGGTCGTGGAGCTACTCCACCGGAGCCACCTGGACTCCCGGCGGCGGCTGGCGGCTCGGCGTCGAGGCCTACCGGAACTCGGTGCGGGACCTGATTGACTTCGCCAGTGCCGGCTCGACCCCGGCGGGCCTCCTCATCCTGGAGCCCCGCAACCTGGACCGGGCCCGGACCGAGGGGCTCGAGGTGGACCTGCGCCGGGCCATCGGGCCGTGGATCCTGGCTGCCGGCTATGACTACCTGCACGGCCGGGATCTCGGCGCCGACCTGCCGCTGGACCGGCGCGCGGCCCACACCGCCCGCCTCCGGGTTACCCGCCTGCTCGGCTTCCTGCCTGACGGAACCCTCGACCTGACAGCCCGCTACACCGGCCCTGCGCCGATCCTCGGCACGGCGGCGGGAGAAACCCGGGTGGTGGGGGAGCGGGACGCCTTCCTGGCCACCGACGTGCAACTGGCGGGGATGCTGTCGGGGGGCGTGGGATTCAACGTGGGAGTGGACAACCTCTTCAACGCCCGGCCGGCGGAGTGGCCCGGGCAGGTGGAGCGGCGCTTCTACCTCGGGGCCCGGGCCGAGGTTCGCCCGTAGCTAACCGGGTTCCGAGGCACGACTGTCCATATCGCGAACCCCGCGTCAGCCTTGCGGGGTCCTTCCAGGAGCCCGGTGTCCCACGCGCACTGCGGCAGCCAGCGTCGCCATCGCGGTCCGCTCGGCGCCATGGGGCGATCGTTACCCCGGCTTCACCAGCCCCGCATCCATCGCGAACCGCACCAGCCCGGCCACGGTGCGGATGCCGAGCTTGCGGG
>CAZCVG010000214.1:0-4338 GCA_964501735.1 uncultured Gemmatimonadaceae bacterium
TCGTAGGCCATCTGCATGTCGATGTCAGGCGGCAGGCTGGGCCGGATCCGCTCCATCTCGGCATGCAGCCGGTGGGCCACGTCAATCTCGTTGACCCCCACCAGCGGCCAGACGCCCAGGTACACCGCCTCGCGGTCGCCGTACTTGGCGACCATATCGGCCTCCTCGGCGCCCAGCTCCACCCGGGCCACGTCGCTGAGCCGCACGATGGCCCCCCGGCGCTCGGCCACGATCAGGTCCCGGAACTCCGCCGTGGTCCGCAGGTCGGTGTTGGCCAGCAGGTTCACCTGCACCAGGTTGCCCTTGGTCTGGCCCACCGCCGCGAGGTAGTTGTTCCGCTGCAGCGCCGCGTACACGTCGCCCGGCGCCAGGCCCAGCGCGGCCAGGCGCTCCGGGTCAATCCACACCCGCATGGCCAGCTGGCGGCCGCCCTCGATCGTCACCCGCTGGACCCCCTGCAGGGTCGAGAGCTGGGGCTGGAGCGACCGGAGCAGCCAGTCGGTCATCGCCGGCACGTCCCGCGCCGTCGAAGTGAAGCTCAGGTAGAACGAGGCATAGGGCCGGTCGGCCCGCTGCACCTCCACCACCGGCGGCTCCGCCTCGGCCGGCAGCTCCGAGCGCACCTGCTGGAGCCGCGCGGTCACCTCGGCCAGGGCCGCGGTGCTGCTGTGGTTGAGCTTGAGCCGGACCGTCACCGTGCTCACCCCGGCCCGGCTGGTGGATTCCAGGTAGTCCACCCCGCTGATCGCCGACACGGCGCGCTCGATGGGCGTGGTAAGGAAGCCCCGTACGGTCTCGGCGCTGGCGCCGGTGTAGACCGTGGTGATGACCACCGAGGAGCTCTCGATCTGCGGGTACTGCTGCACCGGCAGGTTGGCGATGGCGCGCCAGCCCACCAGCACGATCACCAGGTTGACGACGATCGCCAGAACCGGGTGCTTGATGAAAACATCGGTGAACGAACGCATGATGTGAGTTCCCGTTGCAGGCGGCGGCCGCGGCCGTTACCTGGTTTCCGTGGCTGATGCGCTGGGCGCGACCGGTGCCTCGACCCGCACCGCCTCCCGCAGCTTGAACGATCCCGTAGCCGCCACCTGCTCCCCGGCGGAGAGGCCCGACAGGATCAGCACCTCGTCTCCCAGCACGGGTCCGCTCTGCACCACCCGCTCGTGCGCCCGGCGGGCGCCGGTGCTGTCCGGGAGGATCACCCAGACATGCTCGCCGGCCGGTCCCTTGCGGAGGGCGCTCACCGGGATGGCCACCGCGCTGGTCGGCCCGCCCACCGGGACCAGCACCCGCACCGAGGCGCCCGGCGCCGGGGTGTGGGGTCCGCCGGCCAGGCGGGCGCGGACAGTGGCGTTACGGGTGGTGGGGTCCACCCGGGCATCCA
The DNA here is from genome assembly GCA_964501735.1 of uncultured Gemmatimonadaceae bacterium. GTDB lineage: Bacteria > Gemmatimonadota > Gemmatimonadetes > Gemmatimonadales > GWC2-71-9 > JADJOM01. Next base: position 1,391 of record CAZCVG010000214.1, read on the forward strand.
CCGCCACGATCCGCGCAGGCAGCGGCGCCGCCTCATCGTCGAGCACCACGCCGACGGTGGCGCCCTCGCGGAGCCCCGCCGCCACGTTCTGTGCCACCGCAAAGTCCACGTGCGCCGCCTCCGACACGCCCTGCAGGGTGGTCAGCTCCACGCCCTCGTTGAGGTACTGGCCGATATGCACATCGGCGATGCCGACCCGCGCCCGGAACGGCGCCCGGATGGTCTTCTTGGCGATCACCGCGCGGGTGCGGGCGATCCGCGCCTGCGCCACATCCCGCTCGGCCCGCGCCTGATCCACCTCTTCCTGGGAGGTGGCCTGGTGCTGCCGCAGCCGCTCGAGCCGCGCCAGCGTGGTCTCGGCCAGGTCCGCCTGGGCCTCGAGGGCCTGGAGTTCCGCCTCCTCCACCGAGACGTCCAGCGCCACCAGGACGGTGCCCGCCTCGACGACCTGCCCCGGGGTCAGCGCCACCGAGCGCACGGTGCCGGGCAGCTCATTCCGGAGGGTGATGGAGCGCAGGGCGAGCACGGTGCCCACCGCCGTGGTGGTCTGGCGATGCTGGCGCGGCTCCGCGCTGGCGACGGTCACCAGTTCCACCGGCTCGGGCTGGTTGGCCGAGCCGGCGGCGGCGGCCATGGCCGCCTGAAGCTTCCAGCCAGCCAGGAGGACCCCGATACCCACCACGGAGCCGATGAGAACGAGTGGGCCGGTGAGCCGGCGCGGGGGGGAATCGGGCGTCGCGAACATGATGATCTCCTTAGGTAACTCCATGTCGTGCAACAGTTTGATAACCGTCAAACAACAGAATCGAGAAAAGGCGGGAAGTCCTGGCTTCCCGCCTCAGGTTTCGCTGGTACGAGCGACGCGCCGCATTAGTTCCGAGGTATAAGCCGCCAGGACCTCCCGGCGAACCTCGTAGTACTGGTACTGCCCTTCCCGCCGGGCCTGAATCAGGCCGGCCCTGGCCAGCTCTTTCATGTGGTGGGAGATCGTCCCCTTGGTCACCGGGAAGTTCAGACAGAGCTTCTGGCAGGAGTATTCCCGGTGGCTCCCGATGGACTCCAGGAGCGCCATGCGCCGGGGATCGGCCAGGGCCTTGGCCACGAGCTCGAACTGCTCGGCCGAGAGGGCGGGGAGGGTCGTCGGGCTCGACATGGTTTGATACTTATCAAACTGGCCCATGGCTGTCAAGAGCGGGAACCGACCCCGCGCGACGGTGCCTGGATTCGGGTCAGGGCACGAGGGCGCAGGGGTCCAGGGATATGCCGGCCTCCACCCCTTCCGCCCGCGGCCTCAGGCTACGACCTTGGGATCACGGCCGCCTAACGAATCCCCAAACCGGAGCCTCCCCAAGCCCGCCTTTCGTCGTGCCCGCATTGCCGCCGGCCTGCTCGCCGTGCTGCTGCTGCCGGCCTGCTATCACGCCACCGTCGAAACCGGCGCAACGCCCTCCACCACCGTGATCCGGAAGGCTTCGCATCGGGCTGGATCTACGGACTGGTCCCGCCCAAGACCGTGGAGGTAGCCTCACAATGCCCCAACGGGGCAGCCCGGGTGGAGACCCAGCTCAGCTTCGTCAATCAGCTGGTGGGGTTCCTGACCCTGGGGATCTACACCCCGATGGAAATCATGGTCACCTGCGCGGAGGCCGCGGCGATGAGCTCCGTCGCCCCCGCGGTGGTGGTGCCCGCGGGCGCCAGCCTCGCCGAACGGCAGGCCGCCGTGGAGGAAGCCGCGGCCCGTGCGGCAGAGACTGGGGGCCCGGTGCTGATCAGTTTCAGGGAGGAAGGCGTGCAATAACTGCCCGGCGCCAAGAGTGGGACGCGCGTTACACCCCGGGGCTCGAAACAGGTCGGCCCCCGGGGTGTCCTGCGTTCCGGCCGGGTGGAAGGCCGCTCCCACTCGGGCTGATCGCCAGCCGCATCGGCCACCCTTCCGCCACGAGGTAGCGGAGACAGGAACCTCGCGCGGCCGCCGGCCGTAGGAGGCTTTTCCCGCACATACTCACCAAACCGCCTCCCGGAGGTCCCGTGTTTCGCCTCGCATCGTCCGCGCACCACTGGTCCCCGGCGCGGCTCCTCGCCGCGCTGATCCTCTCTGCCTCCTTGCCGCTCCCCGCCGCCGCGCAGGCCCCGACACTCCGCACGCCACGCGAGAGCCCCAGTGCCGCGGTCAGCCAGACCATCGGCATGACCACCGTGGCGGTGAGCTATTCCCGGCCCGCGGTCAACGGGCGCAAGGTCTGGGGAGCCCTGGTGCCGTTCGACACGGTCTGGCGGGCCGGGGCGAATGAGAACACGGTTCTCGCCGTCAGCTCGCCGTTCATGGTCGGCGGCACCCGGCTGCCGGCCGGACGCTACGGCCTGCATGCGATCCCCGGGGTGACCACCTGGACGATCATCCTCAGCCGCCAGGCCAACGCCTGGGGAAGCTTCAGCTACAGTCCCGCGGAGGACGCCGTGCGGCTGGCCGTGACGCCCCGGCCGGCGGCCCACACCGAGCGGCTGGCCTATACGCTCGAGGAGCCGACCGACTCCAGCGTCGCGGTGACGCTGCGGTGGGAGAAGCTCGCCGTCACCTTCCCCCTGAGTGTCCCGACCACCCAGGTCCTGATCGACAGCCTGCGGCAGCAGCTGCGGGACATCCCCTATTTCTTTGCCCAGTCGTGGAATGAGGCGGCCCAGGCGGCCATGCAGCGTCGGCAGTGGGCCGTGGCCGCGGAATGGGCGGACAGCGCCATCAAGCGAAACGGCGGGTTCCGCTCCATGCAGCTCAAGGCCGGGGCGATCGAGCGCATGGGGGACTCGGCCGGGGCGCGGGTGCTGCGCGAGCGATCGATGAGCATCGCCAACGAGGCCGACGTGAACGCGGTCGGGTACCAGCTCCTCGGGCAGGGCAAGACCGACGAGGCGATCGCCATGTTCCGCCGCAACGTGGCCGACTACCCCAA
>CAZCVG010000215.1:0-4273 GCA_964501735.1 uncultured Gemmatimonadaceae bacterium
GGGTGCCGGTTGCGTGGACGGCGGTTGCGCGCCTCTCGTCGGACACCTCGGCCGCAAGGCCGTGGGGCGGCAGGCGCCCCTGAGCGCTTCTCGTCGGACGCCTGGCCGCAAGGGATCGGTGAGATCGCCGAGCGGCGGGCGGCGTCCTTCCTCGCCGCGCTCAGGGGCCGCCTGCCTGGCTGGACCACCCCGAAGGAGATCGCTTAGCGGCGCACTCTCCGCCGCTCCCCCGCGGGTTCGCCTCTCCTCCTCTACCTACTGTTGAACGCTTAGCGGGCAGACCCCTACGGCACCAGCACGTCGAAGCTGCCGCCGGTGACGGCGAGGTTGCCCACCGTCGCGCCCATCGGGACCAGGTCGGCATCGAAAGTGCCCACGATCCGGCCGTTGCCGATGCTGGTGATGGTGAAGGTGCCGGTGGCCCCGGTGAGGGCGGCCCAGGAGTCGCCGGTCACGAAGTTGAGGACGCTCATGTTGACGTCGGTGCCGACGACATAGCTGCCCGGCGCGGTGATGGCCATGGCGGTGGTGATGCTCACCGAATGGACCGTGGTCAGACCCCCGACCACGAAGGAGCCGAGGCCGATGTCGCCGAGGCCGGTGACGGTGGCGCCGTTGAAGGCGGTGCCGCCCAGGGAGGCGCCGAAGGTGCTGCCGCGGTTGGCCGGCGGCACCGAGGTGAAGCCGCTCGGCAGGGCGATGTCGAAGGTGCCGTTGGTGACCACCAGCTGGGGCCCGGGGCCGGGACTCTCGTCGGCGGTGAAGGAGAAGGTGCCCTTCATCCGGGTGGCGGTGAGGCTGGTGATGGTCACCGTGCCCTCGGCGCCGCTCAGCGCCGTGAGGTAGGTGGTGACATTGCTGCCCGAGACCACCACCGCGCTGGCGGTGCCGCCCGGGGTGGTGCCGATGTTGATGCCCATCGGGTACTGGCCCGTCGCCCCGATGAAGCTCACGGTGACGGACAGGGTCTTGTAGTTGGTCGGGGTGACGACCTCGACGCCGCTGATGATCAGCGAGCCCGGCACGCCGGGATTGCCGATGACGCTGAAGCCGAGGGTGTCGGCGGCCCAGGCCTGGCCGTTGATGGTGGCGGTGAACGCCGCGCTGCCGCCGCCCGGGCCAACCGGCCCGCCGCCGCCGCCACCACCACCGCAGGCGGCCAGGATCACCCCGCAGGCCACCCCGAACATCCGTGTTCTGTTCCGCATAGCGTGACTCCTCTCCGCAGTGGTCCCCGTGGCGGTGTCCCGGGTACCTCCGGACCGCCCGTCCCGGCCACTCGGCCTGGCGTCCAGTGATGCGCAGGATGGGGGGGAAAACCGTCAGGGAGGGGGGCGGGCGGGCAGGCCGTAGCGGGCGAGCAGCTCCTTGACCGTCGCTTGACCCCCCTCCGTGAGGTTTCCAGCGTCCGCGATCGGCCTGGATGCTCACGCGAACAGGAGGGTCCCATGCCCCGGTCATTCCGCATCGGCGCGCGCCGGTTCCTGGCCTCTGCCGCCCTCGGCGCCCAGCTCTCCGCATGCGCCACCTGGCAGGTGCAGGAGGTCTCACCGCAGGAGCTGCTGGAGACGAAGCACCCGAACCGGATCCGGCTGACCCGCGCCGACAGCACCACCGTCGAGCTTGCCATGCCCCGACTCATGGGCGACACCATCGTGGGCGCCCGTGCGGGCCGGTACGAGAAGGTGGCCACCGCGGATGTGACCCAGGTAGCCGTGCGGGGCGACGGGGGCAGTGGAGCGGCCGTGGCCGGGATCGCCGTCGCGGGGGGAATCCTCCTGCTACTCATGGTCAAACAGGTCGATGACATCCCCTGGAAGGAATGAGCGGGGGAGGTGGCCGGCCATCGCCGGCACGCATTCCAGGGTCACGACGCCAGGCTGGTCCTCGCGTCGTCGCCCACGGCCTCGCGCCGGCCCCAGTCCACGGTGCTGTCGGCGCGCCAGGCGTCGAGGGCGCCGGGGTCATCGGCGAAGCGCAGCCGGTAGAGGGCGTCGAGGTGGCGGACGACCTGATGGGCTTCTTCGGCCAGTTCATCGAGCGCGGTGGAGGCGGCGGCCCCGGCGGCTTCCCGCTCGGTGCGCATGCGTTCGGCCAGCTCGTAGCGCAGCAGGTCGGCTTCCAGCTCGTCCAGGAGGGTGTCGGGCAGGCCGTAGCGGGCGAGCAGCTCCTGCTCCTTCCGGGCCTGGACCAGCGCCCGCCGCACCTCGGCCATGAAGCTCGCGCCGGCCGAGCGGGTGTCGCGGGCGAGCCGGATGGCCAGCTCCCCGTTCCCTTCCCGCCCCGCCACCAGCGCCGTGAGGTGAAGCAGCGCCGGCAGGCGGGTACGCAGGGCGTGATGCAGCCGGTTGCGCTGGGCCCGGGCGTCGAGGGCTTCCCGCTGGCTCTGGTACTGCGCCGTCCCGCGCGCGGCCGCGGAGGCGAGCAGCTGGTCGAGCCGAGCCACCGACTGGGCGGCGGCCGGGTTGGGGTCGGGATGCGCGAGGCAGAACCGCAGTGCCCGGCGGGCAGCCTCGAGCTTGCGACGGCTGGCGGTGCGCATGGTGCCGGCTCTCAAGCGGGCGGTCAGGAGTTGAGCGGAATCGGTGGCCGGGCCATCGGCCCCGTTCCGCCGCTACCGATTCCGGGGTCTCTTGCGAGGAGTGTGCCGCGGCTCACCGGGGGTGCGGTGTGCCGGTGGAAGTGTTTGTGCGAACGTCAGTTAGGTGGGTGTTCCGGGGGGGGACCGCCGGATGCGGGGGAGAGGCTCCGTCTCCAAACGAGGACACCAAACCGGGACGGTGAGACGACTGTCCCCTGGCCTCCGGGGTGGAGACCAGGGGACCGGTGCCGCCGGATCCGGGTGGCCTGTCACGCGGCCACGCCGGGATCGGTGCCGGGCGCCGGCGGCGCCGCCGGATTGGGCCAGGCGACGTTGCGGGCGCTCTTCCAGGCGGCCATCAGCTCCGGATCCTTGCGGAAACGGACCCGATAGAGGGCATCGAGGTTCTTGACCACGGCCACGATGTCGGAGGCGATGACCGTCAGTTCCGCCCCGGCGCCGACCTGGGAGGTCAGCGCGTTGCGCTGGCGGACCAGCGCGGCTTCGTAGGCCTCGATCCCGCTGGCCAGCGACTCCAGCAGCTGGTCGGTGAGACCGAACGGCGCCAGCAGATCGAACGACGCCCTGGCCTCGCTGACCGCCACCCGGACGATGGTGAGGAAGGTGGCCTCATTGGTCTTGGGGCTGGGCATCCGGCGATGCACCGCCAGGTCGGGATGCTCCTTGGCGGCGATCTTGGCGATGCCGACCAGCGCGCCGAGATCGTCCTCGATGAGGACCCGGACATTGGTCTTGTCGATGACCGCCGCCGAGGCCACCACCTGGCCGGTGCGCTGCTGCCGGGCCAGGGCCTCGCCCCGGTCGTTGAGTTCGAACAGCCGGCTGGCGACCTGGGCCGCCGCCGGGTCGGGATCGGGATGGGTGCGGCAGAACTCGGCGGCACGCCCTCCCATGTCGAGTCGCAAGCGAACGTTGGTTTGCATATAGCACCTGCTGTAAGGGTTCATACCATGTTGTGGACACCGCTGCCGGCTCTTCGGGGAGCGCGGCGATTGCCCGGACCAGGCCCGAACCGGATCCCGGCTGGGGTGATGGAATGCAGGCGGCATGCCACGACACGGGCGCTGTGTCAGGCAATGCGCGGGGGTTGCCCTGAAATGGCGTGGGATCGGTGGTCAGGCGGCTGGCACTGGTGGTCAGGGCGCTGGAGCGCGCGGTCAGGCGGCTGGATTCGCCGGTCAATGGGGAGAGGAGCGCGGTCAGGCGGCTGGAGTCGGCGGTCAATGCGGAGGGAAGCGCGGCCAGGAGTCTGGGGTCGGCGGTCAGGACGCTGGGGTCGGCGGACAATGTGGGGAGGTCGGTGGTCAGGAGTCTGGGGTCGGCGGAAAATGTGGGGAGGCCGGTGGTCAGGAGGCGGGGGTCGGCGGTCAATGTGGTGGAAGGTGTGGTCAGGAGCGTGGGGTCAGCGGTCGGGGCCGTGGGGTTCCCGGTCAGGACCTTGGGAGAGGCGGTCAGGAGGCTGGGACGAGGCTGCAGGAATTGGGGAGCGGCTGGGGGGAATAGCGGTCAGGCGGTCAGCGGGTGGGGCGGTGTTCACGAAATGAGACGGTGTCCCGGAATGGAGCGGGGAGGGGGGGCGTGGCGGGGGGGGAGGCGGCGTATCGTCTGGTGAGGCGCCTGCCGATGCACCACGGCCCCCGTCAATGGCGGGGGCCGAGGTGGGCTGGCGTC
>CAZCVG010000216.1:0-4265 GCA_964501735.1 uncultured Gemmatimonadaceae bacterium
CTTCATGGACCCTCCTCGCTCTCCGTCGCCTCGTCATACGCCCGAAAGCGCCGCCTGCAGCCCTTGATCACGACGTCAGGCGTCTGGGAAGTCTTCTTGGAGAACACCTCACCGATCACGATGGCGTCAGGATCCACGCGGTAGATCACCCGCCACGTGGCCCCCGCGTCCGGGATCCGCAACTCGTGGCAGCGCCGACCGATCGCCGGCATGGGCCGGGAGTGGGGCAGTGTCAGGGTCTCGCCCCGCTGCAAGCGCCGGAGCAGGATCCCGGCTTCCACCCGCGCCATGGCGGAGAACGGCGGCGTCCTGATCTCGCCCCGCAGCCAGACCAGCGGCCGGCCACCCTCCGCCTCCGGGGGAACCATATGTCAGGACTGACATGGCCGCAAGCGGACCGGTGGGGGGCACTCCCCGTGCATGCGCATGGATCCCACGGTACGGCAGGTCCCTCAACGCCCCCTCAAACGAGCCGACTCCTTACCCCCAAGCCGCCAAACAACCGCGAACCCGTGCAGCAGCGCCGGAACTCATCGCGCCTTGGCGTCTCGCAATCCCGGCACCACCGCAGGGCCCGCCCTCGCGCCTTCGCGGTGCCGTTACAAACAACAAACCACCCCACCGCCAAGCCGCCAAGGAATCGCGAAGCCGCGAAGGGCACGAGGCGCGCCGGTACTGCCGGCGCCGAGTCCGGTTACTGGCGAGCCATGACGCAGTCCGCCAGCGCCGCTCTTGAGGTCAGCGTCTTCAGGTTCACGAAGCAGGCGCTCGGCCCAGTGACCGAGACCGGTGCGGGTGGATCGCCCGCCAGCTGAGTGGTCTCAACCGGGCTGGTCTCACCCGTCCCCGCCGGCAGCCGCCAGAGGAGTGCGCGGGTGCCGGCCGCGGTCTGGCCGTATCCAACGACAACCCCGGCATCGTTGATCGCCATGGCCGCGCCCGACCGAACCCCATCACCGTCGAGGCGAATGAACGTCCTGGGGGAAGGCCACGCCATCGGCACCGGAGTGTAGGTGTTCAGGTCGCTACTGAAGCCGACCACGACCCCCTGGGTGTTGATGCCATACGCCGAGCCCCAGGGATAGTCAGCGGGCAGAACTGGCAGGTGGATGTACGCTCCCCCGCCGGGCCAAAGGGTGGGTCGCGGGGCGCTGTTTCCCCGCAGGTCGAGCCAGCCGGCCACGGACCCGCCATCGTTGATGGCCAGGCCGGCTCCGTTGGCCTTGTGGATATCGCCACCGACATCGAGGTCCCGGAATCCGCCTTGCAGGCTCCAGACGAACGGATGCAACCAGTTGGGACCAGGGGCGCAGTGCGTTCCGGCGACTGCGCCACTGGCATTGATGGCAGCCGCCCATTGCTCCAGGCAACTCGGGATGCGCTGGCGCAGGTCTACCGTTCCCGTTCGCTCGGACCAGTACCATCCATGCTCATAGGTGCTGACTGCATTACCCACGATTTGTCCCAGGTCATTGAAGTCACTGGGGAACATGCTGAAGGCCTCGGGGATCTTGGCAATCGGCAGCGCCTGGATCTGGCCACTGGAACTCCAGCGGACCGGCAACCACCGTCCACTCGCCGTCTGGCTGGTGCCCAGGACCTGGCCGGACTCTGAGATACTGACGGCGCTGCTCCGGCCCCCTACCCGGCAGCACGCCGAGATCGGTCATGCCGTCACTTGAGGTCCAGCGAAAGGCGTGTACCTGGCCGGAAGCGGTCTCCGAATAGCCCACCACAACCCCGCTCTCATTGACGTCAACAGCGAAGCTGTTGGCTCCGCCCAGGGTTCCAAGGTCAATCGGCGTTGGGCGGCCCGCGACCGCCGCTGAACGCGACAACGTCAGGCCGGTGGCAGGCTCAGTGGCGGGCTGGCAGGCCATGGCAAGGATCACCAACACGGGGTGTACAAGGTGGCGGTTCATGGATGTCTCCGGGTGCGAGTCTGCTGCAGGCCTGATCGTGAGGGTGCCAAGCCAGTCCATGCCTGGTCGTGCCGGCCTCCCGAGCGGCAAACTGATGCCGGGGTGTGACAGCCAGGCCCGGGATGAGCCGCACGGCTGGTCCCCTCCCCAACTTGCAGAGCTACCGTCAGGGCACCGTTAGCTGTTGCGCGGCCTCCATATCCACAACGGAAATGGGGGCGGAGACGGCCAACGCCCCCCAACGTCACACCCCCGGCCTATCTTCCACCCTCCCCCCAACCCCGGACGGCCCCATGTGGCTCTTCACCACCTCCGGCTTCTACAGCGTCGTCGAGAAGCCGTGGGACCGGAAGGCCGGCACCCTCACCGTCCGGGCCCGCGTCGCCGCCGATCTCGACCGTCTCCGTCAGGGCCCGCTTCCCGCCCTCGGCCCCACCGTCGAGAGTCCGGATGCCGACTACCGCTTCCGCGCCCAGGCGCCGCGGGAGGCCGTCGCCCTGGCGGTCGCGGCCCTCGTCCGCGACCTCGACTACGACAACTTCAAGGCCGCCGTCGGCCGCCGGCAGGGCACCGACCGGGAACACGCCTATCACGGCGTCTGGCACGCCGCCAACAAGCTCCAGCAGGAAGGGTAGGCCTCGAGGGAGAGTTCGGAAGGCGCGCAGGTTCGCGACAGGGGAGGGACGCCGCGGAGGGAGAGGGTCGGAAGGCGCGTAGGCGCGAGACGGACCCACTCCCCCGGGCACCCGCGCCTCCAGCGCCTGGAGACCCTCTCCCTCCGCGGTGGCCCGACCAACAACCGTGGCCTCCAGCGCCTGGAGACCCCCTCGCCCCTACTCCAGCGGGATCTTGTCCTTGTTCTCCCCCAGCCACTCCTCGAACGTCTGGAGCGCCGGGTTCAGCGACCGCGACACCGCCAGGTCCCGCGCCCCGCAGTAGTCCCGCTCGAAGTCACGCTTGAACTGGAACATGTTCCCCATGTCGTCCGCGCCGGGGAAGCCGAAGCCCCGGTACACGTCCGCCGGCACGTCGTGGTAACGCACCTCCTCCCCCAGGGCCCGGGTCAGCGCCGCCGCCATCTGGGCGCCGGTGAGGTGCTCGCCCGCGATCGCCAGCGTCTTGCCGATCAACTCGCTCCCCCGCTTGAAGATCCCGTAGGCGCACTTGCCGATGTCCTCCGACGCGATCCCCGGCAGCTTCTTGTCCCCCATCGGGTAGGTGAGCGCCAGCGTGCCGTCGGGGCCCCGCTTGGGACCGGCGCCGAAATAGATCAGGTTCTCCCAGTAGAACGAGGTCCTGAGGAACGTCGTCGGCACCCCCAGCCGGCGGAACTCCTCATCCACCTCGGCCTTGCCGTCGAAGTGCGCCACCTTGTACCTGCCCTGCAGCGTGGGCATCCGGGTGTCGCTCAGCGGAATCCACTTCCGGGTGTCCTCGAAGGTGGACCAGATGGCGTGCCGGATCCCGGCCTCCTTCGCCGCCAGGGCGATGCCCCGGCCCTCCGCGATCTCCTTGTCCGCCGAGAAGTGCTCCCAGAAGAAGGTGACACAGTAGGCGCCGTAGGCGCCCGCGAACGCCCGCTTGAGACTCTCCACGTCGGTGACGTCGGCCGCCACCACCTCGACGCCCAGCGCCGCGAGCGCGCGCGCCTTGTCGGAGTTCACGTTCCGGGTCAGGGCCCGGGCCGTGAACCCGCCGCCCTTGTCCGCCAGGATCGCCCGGACCAGCCCGCCCCCCTGGGCGCCGGTCGCGCCCAGCACCGCGATGACCTTTCTGCCTGCCATGATTCCCTCCCTGAGCGTGCGTCAGTCAGACCTTCCGGCGAAGCTTGTTTCGGGCTCGGCGGAGGCGCAAGCGGGGGTCCCCGGGGCGGCGCGCCACCGGGCGTTTGTCTCGCGGCATGGGATAGCGCCCGGGCGGCTTTTCCTCCCGGGCGCTCGGCGTTTTCTGGGCCCCGCTCGCGTCACCCGGCCCTATATCACCGCGATACACGCCCTCGCTTCACCAATCCTTGGGGGTCCGGTGCCTACGTTATGCGGCAGATAACCAGGCCGCCCGGCCACACTCCGGGCGCCCACGAGCACCGAACCTGTCGAGGGTATATGCGATTCGCTCATTCCACCCGTCCCCTCCTGGCCGCGCTGGCCGCGGCCATCCTGCCGCTTGCCGGCGGCTGCACTCCCGGCACCGAGGCTCCAGTCGCGCCGGGCGGCGAACTCTCCCTGCCCGCAGCCGAGGCCGGGCTGGTCTCTACCCAGGGCAGCGTCACCCTGGCCTGGTCCAATTCCCCCGGCGGGGTCGCGGTGGCCGTGGACGCCGCCGACAACGTCTACACCGCCCGCT
>CAZCVG010000217.1:0-4248 GCA_964501735.1 uncultured Gemmatimonadaceae bacterium
ACGTGGGCGTCTGCGAGATCCACAAGCCGATCGGCAACCTGCGGCAGAAGTCGTTTCCCGAGATCTGGCACTCGCCCGAGGCCAGGGCGCTCAGGGAGTCCATCGCCCGCAAGGACTGCTACTGCACCACCGAGGTGTTCATGTGGTCCAGTATCGTGTACCAGCCGCTGCCGCTGGTGCAGGCCACGATCAAGGGCAAGGTCTGGAGCAAGCCGCTCCCACTGCATCCCTCGGAGCGGGTTCCGGTGAGCCTGGCCGACGGCCCCGAGGCGGGCGGCGCGCCGGAACCGGTCGAGGCCGCCGAGGAAGCCGCGCACTAGCCGCATGCCGGGAACCGGCGGCCACGCAACCGAACGGCCCGGGGGCCCAGGTCTCCCGGGCCGTCTGTTCCTGACGGTCGCCCTGGTGTACGCCATTCACTTCGCGCCCAACGTGGTGCGCGAGACCTACTTGGCCGTGGCCCTGGGCGAGCGGCTCACCATCCGGGTGGATCCCTACCTGGGGCTTCACCCCGACCTGTTCGAGGTCCCTGGCCGGGGCGCCTACATCAACAACAACCCCGGCGCGTCCATCCTTGGCGCGCTGCCGTATGCCGCGGCCCGGCCGGCCATTGACCTGCTGTTCCGGCTCAAGCCGGCGCTGGGGGCGCCCAAGCCGCCCACCACCTACGACGACCCCCGGCCCAACCGCACCCGCTTCATGAACGAGATGCGGGCCCGCGGCCTGGACGTGCGGCTCGGACTCGCCGCCGCCGCGCTCCACCTCGGGTTCAACGTCCCCCTCGGCGCGCTGGCGGCGGTCCTGGTGTTCGGCTTCCTCCGGGCCCGGACCGGCAGCGACCGCCAGGCGCTCTGGCTGTCCCTGCTCTTCGCCTTCGGCACCCCGCTCTTCTTCCGCTCCGCGTTCATCAACCAGAACCTTGTGCTGGCCTGGGCCACGCTGGGCGCTTTCCTCACGCTGGTCCCAGGCGCCCCTGGCCCGGCAGGCGCCGCCCCGGTGGCGCCACGGCGGCTTGCGCTCGCGGGGCTGCTCCTCGGCATCGGCCTCCTGTGCGACTACTCCGCGGTGCCGCTCCTCCTGGCCTTCGGCCTCTGGGTGACGCTTACTGCCTGGCGCGACGCCGGGCTGGCGGCGGGGGTGCGGGCTGGGGCGCTCTTTTCGCTCGGGGCGCTGGGCCCGATCCTGGTCCTGTGGGGATACCAGTATGCCGCGTTCGGCAGCCCCTGGTTCCCGGCCCAGCGGTACATGCCAACCACGGAACTCAGCACCAGCGGGTGGAACGGGCTGGGCCTGCCATCGCCCGACCTCCTGTGGCGCAACCTCCTCGACGCCCGCTATGGCCTGCTGGCGTTCTGCCCCATGTTGGTGGGCGCATTCTGGGCGCCCCGCTACCGCCGTCTCCCTGGCGGGCTGTCGGGGCCCGAGCTGGCGCTGGTCTACGGGGCGTCGGTCGGGCTGTACCTCTTCTGCAGCTCGATTTCCTTCGCCGCCTTGCAGTGGAACACCGGAGTGCGGTACCTGGTCCCCGCCGCGCCGCTGCTCTTCCTGGCCCTGGTCCCGGTGCTGCTCCACGCGCCCCGCTGGGTGGCCTGGGCACTCGTGGTCCCCACGCTGGTCATCTCCTGGTCGGTGGCGATGGCGCGGGAGAGCGTCACAGTCTCGCTGACCCGGCTGGTGACCCGGGGCCCTGAACTGCCCTGGTACACGGTGCTGCAAAAGACCGCCGCGGCCTACATGCCCTCGGCCGGGTGGCTGTTCTCGCCTCCGGTGGTCCTGCTCCTCACGGGGGCCTCGGTCTACCTGGTATGGCGGTGCCGCCCGCGGTCCCACCCCGCGCCGCCGACCGCCCCGGCCGGATGACCACCACCGTCGCGGTCTGCGCCATCGCCGGCGAGGACCACCTGGCCCGCTGCCTGGACGCGGTCCTGGCGCAGGAAGGTGCCGGGGGGTTCGATGTCCTGGTCATCGCCGACCCCCACCTCCCCGGCATGGAGCAGATCGCGGAGCGCTTCCCCACCGTCCGCCTCATCCGGAACGAAGGCCAGGCCACGCCCATCGAGATTGCCAGCCGGGCGCTCCGCGAGGCCACCGGCGACGTCATCGCCCTCACCGAGGACCACTGCACCCCGGCCCCCGGCTGGCTCAAGCGGATCGTGGCCGCCCACGGGGAGGGCCGGGCCGCAGTGGGCGGCGCGGTCCAGACCAGCCACAGCGGCGACCCGGTGACCTGGGCGTTCTACCTGGTGGACTACTACCGCTACATGCGTCCCTTCCCGGAGGGGCCGACGACCGCACTGACGGTGTGCAACGTGTCCTACCGGCGGGAGCACCTGGAGGCGGTCCGGGACCTGTGGCGGGAGACTTTCCACGAGACCGCGGTCAACGCGGCCCTGGCGGAGCGGTTCGGGGTGCTGTGGATCGTGCCGGACGCCGTGGTGACGACCCGGCGGACGGTGCGGTTCGGCGATGCCGTGTACGAGCGCTACGCCTTCGGGCGGATGTTCGCCTGCAACCGGAACGCCTTCGGCGCCTCCGCGGGACGGCGGGTCCTGTACGCGGCGCTGGCGCCGCTGCTCCCGCCGGTGATCATGTGGCGGATGGGGCGGCGGGCCTTCCGCTCCCGGGCCGCGGGCGGGATGTACCTGCGCGCCCTGCTGCCGCTGGTCGCGATGGTCCTGGCATGGACGTGGGGCGAATGGCTTGGCTACCTCACCAACCGGCTGCCCGCGTCGGTCAACGCCGCCCCGGAGATCCGCGCCACGGCCGGCCCGGGCGCCCGCTCCGCCGGCTAGAGCGAGAGCCTCGGCAGCCAGCCCGGGCCGCGCCGGATCGCGCCGGTGACCAGCAGACCGGCGAGGTAGGCGGCGCCTCCGGCCAGGACCCGAAGCGGCGCGGCACCGGGGGTCAGGATGACGGCGCCGGCCAGCAGCGCGCTGGCGCACCCCACCTTCCAGAACCGCAGCACTCCCGGCAACCGGAAGCCCTCTCCCCGCACCGCCCCATAGGCGATTGCCAGCCGCACCGCCTCGGTGATCACACTGGCCCATGCGGCGCCGGCGATCCCGTAGCGCGGGATGAGCAGGGCGTTGAGCACCAGGTTGAGCCCCGCCGCCCAGGCGGTCACCCGGAGCACCGTGCCCTCCCGCCCCGACGCCTGCAGCACCATGAGCGGCAGGTCGCGCACGACGCAGAGCGGGATGGACCAGATCAGGATCGCGAGGGGCGTGGCGGCGGCGAGAAACCCCGGCCCGTACAGCATGGCCACGAGGGGAAGCGCCAGCAGGGTGCCCCCCAGGGCCACCGGCAGGGCCAGCGCCGAGACCTGGAGCGCCGCCGTCTGGAACAGCGCGCCCTGTTGGTCCCGCTCGCCCGCCAGCGCCGAGAGGGACGGGAGCAGGCTCATGCTGTACGCGGTGCCCAGATTGAGAAAGAACGTGATCAGCGTGGCCGCCGCGTTGAAGTAGCCGACGGCGGCAGGCCCCTGGACGGCCCGCAGGAAGAGGAAGCTGACGTTGTAGATGAGGAGCCCGAGCAGGGCGCTCAGGGCCAGGGCGCCCCCTCGGGGGACCAGCGGCCGGACCACTGATTGTTCCATCGCCACCCGCACCGGCCCACGCCCGCGGGTCAGCGCCCACAGCACCAGCGCGGCCAGGAACAGTTCCCCGGCCAGCTGGGCCTGGGGTACCCGGGCCACGTCCCCGGGCCCATGCACCAGAATGATGAGCAGGATGGCGGTGAGCAGCTGGCCGCCGAGCGTCGCGAGGGCGGCGACCCGGTGGAGGCCGAGCCCAAGGAGCGCCCACCGGGCGCCGAGGGCGATGCCGAGGAGGCTGAGACTGGAGATGGCGATGGTGGACGCGTCCGGCTCCGGCAGCAACCCGAACCCGGCGAGGACCACCAGCCCGATCAGCACGACAGCGATGCCGAGCCGGGCGACCAGGAGCGAGGGGAGGAGCCGCAGCAGTTCCGCGGGCCGGGCGGCCACCTCACGGACCCCGAGACCCAGCTCGAGGCCCCAGTCCACGATGCGATTGAGGTAGAGGGTGATGGCCGTGGCCACCCCAATCACGCCGTACATGGGCGCGCCCAGGGCCCGGGCGGCCACCACCATGGCGGCAAAGCCCAGCAGCCGGGCCGCGGCCTCACCCAGGCCCAGGGCGAGGAACCGCCGGGCGACGGTGGCGCCGTGGCCGGCGTCAGCGGACACCGGCGGCGCCTAGCCCAGCGCCTTGAGCGCCTGCAGGTCGG
>CAZCVG010000218.1:0-4243 GCA_964501735.1 uncultured Gemmatimonadaceae bacterium
GATGCGGACGCGCTGGTCGCCGTGGTCCGGTCGGCGCTGGACGAGAGCCTCCGGCGGCAGGATTCCGGCGTGACTCCTCCGCTCTCCGGCGCGGCGGTCTAGGGTGGCGCGTCGCTGCCGGCCCGGGGCGCGGGGCTAGCGCCCATGGCGCTTCGCGTCGCGGTCATCGGGGCCGCCGGCTATGTCGGCGGCGAGCTGCTCCGCCTGCTGCTCGGGCACCGGGAGGTGCGGGAACTCACCGCCACGAGCCGGAGCCAGGCCGGCGTGCCCCTCGGCGATGTCCATCCCCAGCTGGCGCCCCTCACCCAGGCCAGGTTCGCCGGGCTGACGCCCGCCGAGGCGGCCACCGGCGCCGACGTGGTGTTCGTGGCGCTGGAGCACGGCGAATCCTCCAGGGTCGCGAGTGAGATCCTCGGTGCCGGCCCCGGGCTGGTCATTGACCTGGCCGCCGACTTCCGGGTCAGCGACCTCGAGCTGTATGCCCGGTTCTACGGCCAGCACTCGGCACCCCAGCTGGTGCCCCAGTTCACCTACGCCCTCGCCGACGTGCTGGGGCCCGACCTGCTGGGGCGCAAGGCGCTGGCGGCGCCCGGCTGCTTCGCCACGGCGGCGCAGCTGGCCCTGTTCCCGCTCGCCCGGCTGCAGCGCCAGGTCACGCCCTCGCTCTTCGCGGTGACCGGGTCGAGTGGCAGCGGGGTGCATCCCAAGCCGACCACGCACCATCCCGCCCGGGCCCACAACCTGTTCGCCTACTCGGTGCTCAATCACCGGCATGAGGCCGAGGTGCTACAGCGCTGGCGGGAGTGGACGGGCGACCCCGGCGCCCGCGCCCGGCTGATGACCCACTCGGGACCTTTCGTGCGGGGCATCTACCTCACCATGCATGTCCAGTGGCCGGCCGGTGACGGGTCGGCGCCCGACCTGGCCGGGGCGTTCCGGGCGGCCTATGACGGCCGTCCCTTCGTGCGGCTGCTCGACGCGCCGCCCGAGCTCACCCACGTGGTGGGCACCAACTACGCCCTGATCCACGTGGCGCACTCCGCCGACGGCCGGGAAGCGCAGGTGATGGTCGCGGTGGACAACCTGGTCAAGGGCGCCGGCGGCCAGGCGGTGCAGGCGATGAACCTGGCGCTGGGACTGCCCGAGGAGCTGGGGCTCATGGGCGGGGGGATCTTCCCATGCTGAGCGGCGCCCCCGCCACCCGGGACACCGGCAGCCTCCTCCCGGTCTACGCCCAGTTCCCGCTCCGCCCGGTCTCGGGGCGCGGCTCGTGGATCGTGGACGATGCCGGGGAGCGCTGGCTCGATGCCTACGGCGGGCACGCCGTGGCGTCCACCGGGCACAGCCACCCCCACGTGGTGTCGGCGATCGTGCGGCAGGCGGAGGAGCTGCTGTTCTACTCCACCGTGCTGCCGCACCAGAACCGGGAGCGCCTGGCCGACGAACTGGTGCGTCGCTGCCCGCCGCCCCTGGCCCAGGTGTTCCTGTGCAACACCGGCGCCGAGGCCAACGAGAACGCGCTCCACCTGGCGCGGAAGCATACCGGGCGGCAGGCGGTGGTCTCGCTCGAGGGCGGCTGGCACGGCCGCACGGTCGCCTGCCTGGCGGTGACCGACGGTGCCAAGTACGAGGCCGGCGCCCGCCGCGCCGGGATGCCGCTTTCGCGCAAGATTCCGTTCAACCAGCTCGAAGGCTTGGAGCAGGCCATCACCGGCGATGTCGCGGCGGTGATCCTGGAGCCGGTGCAGGGCATGTCGGGCGCGAGGGCCTGCACGCCCGAGTTCCTGGGCCGGATCCGGGACCTCTGCACCGAGCGCGGTGTGGTGCTGATCTACGACGAAGTTCAGTGCGGGGTGGGCCGCGCGGGGGCGTTCACCGCGGCCGAGGCGCTGGGCGTGGCGCCGGACATCCTCACCCTCGCGAAGGGCCTGGCCTCGGGCCTGCCGATCGGCGCCGTGGTCGCCTCCCCCACGGTGACCACCGGCATCACCACCGGTGACCTGGGCAGCACCTTCGGTGGCGGGCCGGTGCCCTGCGCCGCCGCCCTGGCGACCCTCGAGGTGCTCGACCGCGAGGCCCTGGCGGCCAACGCGCGTGACGTGGGCGACTATCTCTCGCGGCAGGCGGGCCGGCTGCCGGCGGTCCGGGCGGTGCAGGGGCTCGGCCTGCTGGTCGGGCTCCGGCTCGACCGCCCCGCCGCCGGGGTGCAGCAGGCGCTGTTCGCCCGGCGCATCCTGACCGGGACAGCGGGAGACCCCGCCATCCTGCGGCTGATCCCGCCGCTCTGCTTCACCCGGGACGAGGCGGAGCTCCTCCTCACCGCTCTCCGAGAGGTGCTGGCGTGACCAAGCGCGACTTTCTCACCGTCGAGGAGTTCGGGAGCGATGCCACCGCACGCCTGCTGGCGCCGGCGGCGCGGATCAAGCGCGGCGAGGTGGATGGCGGGCTGGAGAAGAAGGTGATGGCCATGGTGTTCATGGACCCCAGCCTGCGCACCCGCACCAGCTTCGAGACCGCGATGTTCCTCCACGGGGGTCATGCCGTGGTGCTCGAGCCGGGCCGGAGCAGCTGGACCCTCGAGACCGAGCCGGGCGCCGTCATGGACACCGACCGGGTCGAGCACATCCGGGAGGCGGCGAGCGTCCTCGGCCGCTACGCCGATGTCGTGGGCATCCGGGCTTTTCCCCGGGGAGGCGCCTGGCCGGTGGTGCGGGAGGACCGGGTGGTCCGGGACTTCGCCCAGTTCTGCGAGAAGCCGGTGATCAACCTGGAGTCGGTGCGCCGCCACCCGTGCCAGCAGCTGGCGGATTCCCTCACCCTCACCGAGCGGCTGGGCGATCCCCGGGGGAAGCGGTTCGTCCTGCTGTGGAGCTGGCATCCCAAGGCGCTCCCCACGGCGGTGCCCGCCAGCGCGGCGCTGGCGGCGGCCCATCTCGGCATGGAGATCGTGATCGCGCGGCCCGAGGGCTACGAGCTGGACCCGGAGGACACCGCCCTGATCCGCCGCATCGCGCAGGAGCGAGGGGGCGAGTTCGTGCACATCATGAACGATCCCGACGAGGCCGTGGTGGGGGCCGACGCGGTGTACGTGAAGTCCTGGGGATCGCTCAAGCACTTCGGCCAGCCGGAGGAGGAGCGGGCCTTCCGGGCCGGCCTCCGCGACTGGCGGATGACCGGCGCCCGGCTGCGTTCCACCCGCGGCGGCAAGGCCACGGTGATGCACTGCCTGCCGGTCCGCCGGAACGTCGAGATCGACGACGACGTGCTGGACGGCCCCAGCTCCGCCGTGGTGGACGAAGCCGAGAACCGCCTCCACGTGCAGCGGGCGCTGCTGCTGGACCTGATCGGGTCATCCCGATAGGGCATCGTGGCCGGCCAGCCCGGCCGGCCACACAGACTGGACACCTCACAGGACAGGCCACCGAGCCCGGCTCGCGGCCCGGAACCGGACGACCATGACGATTGACACCTCCAAGGGCATCGCGGGACTCAAGGGCGCACTGCGCTACGTCCGGGCCTATCGTGACCACGTCTTCGTGATCAAGCTGGGCGGCGATGTTCTGGCCGATGCCGAGGCGCTGGACCGGGTCGCCGCCCAGCTGGGCCTGCTCTCCTCGCTCAGCATCCGGGTGGTGGTGGTGCATGGCGGGGGCCCGCAGGCCTCGGCGCTGCTCCGCCGGCTGGGCACGGAGCCGGTGATGATCGCCGGCCGCCGGGTGACCGACGACGCCGCGCTCGAGGTGGCCAAGATGGTCTATGCCGGCGTCCTCAACGTGAACCTGCTGGCGGCGCTCCGGGAGCACGAGGTGCAGGCGGTCGGGCTCTCCGGCGTGGATGCCGACCTGATCACCGCCCGCCGCCGCCCCCTGGTGAACGTGGTGGACGATGCCGGGGTGACCCGCGAGGTGGACTTCGGGCACGTGGGCGACGTTGACCGGGTGGATGCCCGGGTGCTGGCCACGCTGCTCGACGGGCGCTTCGTGCCGGTCGTGGCCAGCCTCGCCGGCGATGGCGACGGCAATGTGTACAACGTCAACGCCGACACCGTGGCCGAGTCGCTGGCGGTGGCGCTCAAGGCCCAGAAGCTGATCTTCCTCACCGGTGCGCCCGGCGTGCTGCGGGACCGCACCGACCCTTCCACCCTGGTGACCTTCGCCGACCCCGATGACCTCGAGGGGCTGATGGCGAGCGGCAGCCTGGCCGGCGGCATGCGGCCCAAGGTGGAGGCGTGCATCCGCGCCGC
>CAZCVG010000219.1:0-4236 GCA_964501735.1 uncultured Gemmatimonadaceae bacterium
GCCTGGAGCGGGCTGAACCAGCGCGACCGCGCCACCTCCTCCGCCGTGGGCCAGCGCGCCTCGGGAATCGGGTGCTTGGTGAACGGCTCGGGATGCCACATGCCGGAAACTTAGCCGGGCCCGGTCCCGGCGGGATCGGCCGCGCGCTGAGGTGTCACTCGGGAAGTCGAAGCCGCGAGTCTAGCCCCATGGGACCGCGTGGATAGCGGAGCCATACCGCCCAACCGCCCAACCGCCTAACCGCCTTTCAGCAGCTCCCCCGCGATGATCATCTGCTGGATCTCCGTCGTCCCCTCGTAGATCCGGAGTGCCCGCACCGCCCGGTACAGCCGGTCCACCGGATGGCTGGCCAGCACCCCCCGGCCCCCGATCAGCTGCACCGCGTCGTCCACCGCGCGCTGGGCCATCTCGGTGGCGAAGGCCTTCGCCATCGCGGCTTCCATAGTGATCCGCTCCTGGCCCCGGTCCTTCTCGTAGGCGGCCCGGTACACCAGCAGCCGGGCGGCGGCGATCTCCGTGGCCATCGCGGCCAGTTTCTGCCGCACCAGCTGGAACTCCGCCAGCGGCTTCCCGAACTGCTGCCTGGCCTTCACGTGCGCCAGCGCCTCCGCCAGCGCCCGCTCCGCCATCCCGCAGGCCGCCGCGGCCACCGTCGGGCGGAGCCGGTCCAGCGCGCCCAAGCCGATGCGGAATCCCTCGCCCTCCTCACCCAGCCTGGCCTCCGCCGGCACCCGGCAGTCCTCGAATACGATCTCCCCCAGCGGGTGGGGCGCGCTCAGCACCTGCGGCCCCAGGAACCGGAGCCCCGGCGTCTCCTTCGGCACCAGGAAGCAGCTGATCCCCTTGTGCCCCCGGGCCCGGTCGGTCGAGGCGAACACGACGTACAGGTCCGCGATGCCGGCGTTGGAGATCAGCGTCTTGGTGCCGTCCAGGGCGTACCCCGACGCAATGCGCTGGGCCGTGGTGGCGATGCTCGATACGTCGGACCCCGCCTCCCGCTCGGTCATCGCGAAGGCGGTCATCACCTTCCCCTCGGCAATCGGCCCCAGCCAGGCCGCCTTCTGCGCCGCCGAGCCGCTCATCAGGATCGGGGTGGTGCCCAGCCCCTGCAGGGCGAACACCGCGTCGGCCAGCGGCGAGGCCGCCGCCAGTGCCTCCCGTGTCAGGCAGCAGCCGCGGAGGTCCAGGTCGAGAACCGGCGTGAGCCAGCCGCCGCTCCCCAGCAGCCCGAGCAGCGCCCGGGCCTCGCGCCGGGCCTCGGCGTCCCCGGCCGGCTCGCCGCGGATGGCGACCTCATCGGTGGCGAACTCGCCCACCCGGCCGGCCAGCGTGACATGGTCCGGCTCGAGGAAGGTGCGGATCAGGCGGGTGTCGGGCATGGGCTACTCGAAGGTGGGGTCGCGCTTGGCGCGGAACGCCTCGAACGCCTCGCGGAAGTTGGGGTGCCGCATGCAGGCCGCCTGCGCCTGGGCCTCGTACTCCAGGGCCGACACCAGGTCCATGGACGCCTCGGCGTTGAGCGCCTGCTTGGTCACCCCCAGCGCCTCGGAGGGCCCCCGCGCCAGCCGGGCGGCGAAGTCGGTGGCCTCCGCCATCAGCCGCTCCCCCGGGACCACCCGGTGGTAGAGCCCGATCTGGGCCGCCCGCTCGGCGGTGATGAAGTCCCCCAGCATGAGCAGCTCGGCGGCGTGCCCGCTCCCCACGATCCGGGGCAGCAGCCAGGCCGCGCCCATGTCCGCCCCGGCCAGCCCCACCTTGGTGAACAGGAAGGCAATCTTGGCGCTCTCCGCTGCGATCCGGATGTCGCTCGCCGCGGCGATCACCGCGCCGGCGCCCGCCACCGTGCCGTTGAGCGCCGCCACCACCGGCCGGCGGCACTGGCGGATCGAGAGGATCAGGTCGCAGGTGAGCCGGGTGAACCGGAGCAGGCCGTCGTCATCGTAGCCGAACAGCGCCCCGATGATGTCCTGCACGTCCCCGCCGGTGCAGAACGCCCGGCCCGTGCCGGTGATGATCACCGCCCGCACCCCGGGCTCGCTGTCCAGCGCCCGGAAGGTGTCACGCAGCTCGGTGTACACCTCGAACGTGAGCGCGTTGAGCCGCTCGGGCCGGTCCAGCCGGATGGTCGCCACGGCAGTTGCCGGGTCCACGGAAAATCGGAAGGACTTCGGGGTCAACGGCATCAAGGTCTCCGGCTTATTGGAATGGCGACCAGGCGAATCGCCCAATCACCTAATCGCCCAATCGCCCAATCGCCTACCCCACCACCGCCGTGGTCTCGATCTCCACCAGCGCCCGCTGGTCCACCAGCGCGGACACCTCCACCAGCGCCATCGCCGGGTAGTGCTTGCCCATCAGCGCCCGGT
Organism: uncultured Gemmatimonadaceae bacterium; assembly: GCA_964501735.1. Classification (GTDB taxonomy): domain Bacteria; phylum Gemmatimonadota; class Gemmatimonadetes; order Gemmatimonadales; family GWC2-71-9; genus JADJOM01. The sequence continues at coordinate 2,367 of CAZCVG010000219.1, forward strand.
ACACTGCGCCCAGCGGCTTGAGGCTGGCCCGGTACAGCGTCACGTCGGTGACGTAGATCGTGAACCGCCCGATGTCCGACGGGACCCCGCCTGCCTCCCTGAGCACCGCGAGCACCTTGGCGAGGGCGCCCTCGAACTGCCGCACGAACTCCGCCGGCCGGTCCGCCGGTCCGCCCGCGGGTCCGTCTGGCGCCGTCATCCCCGCGATGAACAGGGTCCGGCCCCCGTCCCGCGCCAGCATCCCGTGGCTCCAGCCGCGTGGCGCGCCCAGCTCCTCGGGATTGATCACCGCGAATCGGCTGCCCATCTCGTCCCTCCCGTCCAGCACCACCGCCTGACCGTTGAGCCGGTCCCCCGCCGGGGTGCAGAGCGCCAGCACCGCCGCCGCCACCTCGTCCGCCGTGATCAGCCTCGGCTGGCCCGCCGAGGCCAGCGCCGCCGCCAGCGCCTCCTCCCGGCTCCGGCCGGTCTTGGCCACGATCCGGTCGAGGGACTCGGTGGTCATGTCGGTGTCCACGAATCCCGGACAGACCGCGTTCACCGTGATCCCGTGCCCCGCAACCTCCTCGGCCACCGACCGGGTGAAACCCATCAGCGCGTGCTTGGCCGCCGAGTAGGCCGCGATGTACTTCGCCCCGTGGAGCCCTGCCGTGGAGGCCACGTTGACCACCCGACCCGCCTTCCGCTCGATCATGCCCGGCAGGAAGGCCCGGGTGCAGAGGAACGCCCCCGTGGCATTCACCGCGATGAGCCGGTTCCACTCTGCCAGCGTGGTCTTCACCACCGGCATCGAGGCCGCCGCCCCGGCATTGTTGACCAGCACCGCCACCGGCCCCGCCGCTTCGCTGGCCCGGAGCAGCCCGGCCACGCTCTCCTCGCTGGTCACGTCGCAGGTCACCGCGATGGCCCGCTGGCCCCGAGCCACCAGGCTCGCGGTCACCCGCTCGATCTCCCCCTTGCTCCGGGCCGAGACCACCACCGTGTAGCCGGCCGCCGCCAGCGCGGCGGCGCAGGCGGCCCCGATGCCCCGGCCGCCTCCGGTCACTACCGCCACCCCAGCGCGGGGCTGGCTCACCGGCTGTCTCTGGCGGTGGCGAGGGCCGACTGCACCGCCTCGTCGAGGATCGCGCCCAGCGTGTCGATCGTGGCCTGGCCCTCCTCGATGGTTGCCTGGGCCGGGAAACCGAAGTACGCCCGCGTCCCCCCCGCCTCCTCGAAACTCTGCTTGCCTTCCTTGATGGCCCGCGACAGCGACGCCGGGTTGGGCAGCAGCGCCGCCCGGGTCTGCTCCCGCACCAGGTCGGGCCGCTCGGCCAGGACGATCGACGTCTCGAACTGTCCCGCGTGGCAGGCTCCGCTCCGGAACTCCTCGGAGAGCCGAGTGGCCCACGGCTTGGCGGCCAGGTTGGGGAAGGCCACCGCGATGGCCGTGTCCCGGCGGATTGCCGCCACCGCCCCCTCCAGCGCGGCGAGGTGGCCGGGATCCAGGTGAGCGTTGGCGATGGCCATGGTGGCGAAGCCCTGCCGGGCCAGGCCGGCGGCGATGTCGGCCACCAGCGCGGTGAGGGTCTCGGGACGGAGCGAGATGGTGCCGGGGAATCCGGCGGCGAAGGCCGCGGGGGTGTAGGCCAGGGCCGGCAGCAGCACCGGCCGGAGCCCCCGGGCGGCCAGACGGTCCGCCCCCGCCCGCGCCATGGCCAGCGCGATGATCACGTCGGTGTCCAGCGGCAGGTGCGGGCCGTGCGCCTCCACGGCGCCCACCGGCAGCACCGCCACGCTGCCGGTGCCGGCGGCGTCACGGGCCTCCTCCCAGGTCATTGCGGCGAGCGTCTGCACGGTTATTGTGTCCTCACCGCTCTCAGCCACCGGG
>CAZCVG010000220.1:0-4236 GCA_964501735.1 uncultured Gemmatimonadaceae bacterium
TGGCCGCCGGTGACTGCATCTTCCGGAACTCGGGGGAGCGGGTGCCGCGCCGCTCCGCCCTGGTCTACAACCAGCCCGAGCTCCGGAACGAGGGGTTCGTCATCGGGCTGGACGACAGCGAGCTGGTCACCGAGAGCCGGGCCGGCCGGGTGCTCTGGTTCACCGGCCTGTCCGGGTCGGGCAAGAGCACCATCGCCCGGCGGGTGGTGGAGGCGCTGGAGGCGCGGGGCGAGGCGGTCGAGTACCTCGATGGCGACGCCATCCGCGAGATCTTCCCGGCCACCGGCTTCACCCGGCCGGAACGGGACGCCCACATCCGGCGGGTCGGCTGGGTGGCCAGCCGGCTGGAACGGCATGGCGTCACGGTCGTGGCCTCGCTGGTGTCGCCGTACGCGGCGTCGCGGGACTTCGTCCGCGGCCTGTGCCGGCACTTCACCGAGATCTGGGTCTCCACCCCGTTCGACGAGTGCGCCCGGCGGGACATCAAGGGGCTGTATGCCCGGGCCATGAAGGGAGAGATCAAGCACTTCACCGGCCTGGACGACCCGTACGAGCCGCCGGTGGGAGCCGAGCTGGTGATTGACACCACCGGCCTCGGCGTGGACGAGGCCGTGGAGCGGGTGCTGGACCATGTGGACGGGCGCACGGCGGTTGGCCGGTAGCCCCCAACCTGACACTCAGCGCCGCGCCCCGCGACGGGGCGCGCGGATACAATGAAGGAGCGGTGCCGATGACGACAGCGACCCTGGACCACCTCGACCAGCTGGAACACAAGAGCGTCCACATCTTCCGCGAAGCGTACGCCAGCTTCAAGAACCTGTGCATGCTGTGGTCCATCGGGAAGGACAGCACGGTGCTGCTGTGGCTGGCCCGCAAGGCCTTCTACGGGCACGTGCCCTTCCCGCTGGTGCACATTGACACCTCGTTCAAGATCCCCGAGATGATCCAGTACCGCGACCGGCTGGCCGCGGAGTGGAACCTCAACCTGATCTACGGCCAGAACGTGCAGGCGCTGGAGGAGAAGCGCACCTTCCCCGACGGCGCGGTGGACCGGATCACCTGCTGCGGCCTGCTCAAGACCGAGGCGCTCAAGAAGACCCTGTCGGGCGAGTGGCCCCGCTGGAAGTTCAACCACGCCAAGAAGGCCTACGAGGTGGACCGGAACACCGAACCGTACACCGGGGTGATCGTGGGCGCCCGGGCGGACGAGGAAGGGAGCCGGTCCAAGGAGCGGTACTTCTCCCCGCGCAACCAGGAATCCACCTGGGACGTGGGCGACCAGCCGCCCGAGTTCTGGAACCAGTACAAGACCGAGTTCGCGCCGGGGACCCACCTGCGGATCCACCCGCTGCTGGACTGGACCGAGCTCAACATCTGGGAGTACATCGAGCGGGAGAACATCCCCACCGTCTCCCTGTACTACGACCACGGCACCGGCGTCCGCTACCGGTCGCTGGGCTGCGGGCCGTGCACCAAGTCGGTGGAGTCCACCGCCCGCAACGTCCACGAGATCATCGTCGAGCTCAAGACCGGCAAGTTCGCCAACATCGCCGAGCGCTCGGGGCGGGCCCAGGACAAGGACGACGGCGGCGGGCTGGAGACCCTGCGGCGGGACGGGTACATGTAGGCGGTTGGGCGGTTGGGCGGTTAGGCGGGATGCGCGAAGGGCCGGCTTCCGAGAGGAACCCGGCCCTTCAGCTCTAACCTCCCAACCGCCTAACCGCCCAACCGCCTAACCCCCAACCGCCTAACCGCCCATCGCTACCGGCTCTCGCCGGTGAGCTCCAGCAGGGAGTCGAAGTCCACCCGGTCGTAGCCGCCCGAGAGCAGCACCAGCAGCCGCTCGCGGAGGAAGGGGATCTGCCGGGCCCGGATGAAGAGGTCGCCGGCCTCCTTCTTTTCCAGGATGGCGTACCAGTTGTAGATCATCTTGAAGATCCGGCTCATCGGGAGCCGGATGCGGGCCTCGTAGGCCTCCAGCCGCTTGGCGGAGTAGTCGCCCGCCTGGGCGCACTCGAGGATGGCCTCGGCGGCGAAGACCCCGCTCCGCATGGCCATGGTGACGCCGGAGGAGAAGATCGGGTCCACGAACATCGAGGCGTCCCCGATCAGGGCGAACCCGTTCCCCACGAACCGGTCGTTGAGGTAGGAGATGTTGGAGATGGTCTGGATCTCGGTCTTCTGCCGGGCGCCGGCCAGCCACCCCGCCACCAGGGGCGAGCTCTGGACGGCGTGGTCGAAGCGGGCCTGCGGGCTGCCCCGGACGCCGCTGTCGTGCCGGGCGTCGAGGACGGCGCCGACGCTCACCGTGTTGTTGCGGAGCGGGATGTACCAGAGCCACCCGCCGTCAATGGTGTGCACGCCGGTGGTCTGGGCGCCCGGCGCGATCTCGGGCTCGGAGTCGGAGAGGCCGGGCCGGTGGCCGCCGTCGAAGCAGGCGTAGTGGGACACCTTGTTGAGCGCCGGGTCCGGCCGCCGCCAGCCGAGCTTGCGCGACAGCAGGCAGGCCTGGCCGGTGGCGTCCACGACCATGGGTGCCAGGATCGGGTGGGGCTCATCGTCGTTGGGGCCGGCCAGCACGCCCACCGCCCGGTCGCCCTGGAACAGCACGTCCCGGACGGTCCAGCCCTCCCGGACCGTGGCGCCCTTGTCCCGGGCGTTGTGCAGCAGGATCTCGTCGAACCGGGCCCGCTCCACGTGGTAGGTGTAGGGCCGGGGGAAGTACTCGGGGTACTCGGAGATGAGCAGCTGCAGGTCCCGGGACTGGTCGGGCAGGGTGAAGCTGATGCCCTGCTTGACGGTGAAGCTCTCGCTCTCCATCTCCGCCGTGACCCCCAGCCGGTCGAACAGCTCCCAGATGGCGGGCAGCAGCGACTCGCCCACGTGGGGCCGGGGGAAGTGCTCCCGCTCGAGCAGGCAGACCTTGAGCCCCTCCTGCGCCAGCACGGTGGCGCAGCTGGCGCCGCCCGGGCCGCCGCCCACCACCACCACGTCGAACTGCTCCACCCCGTCCCCGCCAATCCGGACCGGCGGCGAGGCGGGCCGGACCGACAGCTCGGCCGGGGCCACCCGTTCCTCCGGGGTGAGGCTCCGGGGGCCGGTGGGCGCGTGGGCCGCGGTGTCGTCCCGGAGGAGGTCCAGCGTGGACAGCCCCAGCTCCCGCAGCACGTCCTCCTTGAGCCGGACCAGGGCGGGATGGGTCAGGGTGCGGGGGTGCGGCACCGGGACCTCGAACACCGCCTGCACCCGGGCCGGGCGGGGCGAGAAGACCACGATCCGGTCGGCGAGGTGGATGGCCTCCTCGACATCGTGGGTCACCAGCAGGCAGGTGTGGCGGTCCCGGGCCAGGATCTCCAGCAACTCGCCCCGCATGCGCATGCGGGTGAGGGCGTCCAGGGCGCCGAACGGCTCGTCCATGAACAGCACGTCGGGCTTGGCCATGAGCGCACGGGCCACCTCCACCCGCTGCAGCATGCCGCCGGAGAGCTGGTGCGGCCAGGCGTCCTCGAAGCCCCGAAGCCCCACGAAATCAATGTAGTGCGCGAACCGACGGGCCATCTCGGCCTCGTCGAGGTCCCGGGCGGCGAACTCGAGGTTGCTGCGCACCGTCATCCAGGGGAACACCGAGCCCCGCTGGGTGATCAGGATGCCCTTGCGGCTCGGCCCGGCCACCGGCTGCCCGTCGATCAGGGCGGTGCCGGCATCGGGCCGGTCGAAGCCGGCCAGCATGTTGAGCAGGGTGGACTTGCCGCAGCCCGAGGGCCCGACCAGGGCGATGAACTCCCCGTCCTCCACTGCCAGGCTCACGCCATCCACCGCGTGCAGCGTGCCGCCGTCGGCGGTGGGGAAGGTCCGGCTCACGCCCTGCAGTTCGATCTTAGCCACGGGAGCCATAGCGCCACCGGACCTCGTCGAGGTTTTCCAGCCGCCGCATCACGGTGTCCAGCCCGAAACCGATGATGCCGATCACCGCCATGCCGGCCACCACGAGGTCGTAGCGGGTGCCGGCATTGCGGGAGTCAATGATCAGGAAGCCCAGCCCGGAGTTGATGGCCACCATCTCCGCGGCCACCACCACCAGCCAGGCCACACCCAGGCCCACCCGCATGCCGGTGATGATGCTGGGCAGCGCGGCCGGGAAGATCACCTGCCGGTACAGCGCCAGGCCCGACAGCCCGAAGTTGGCCCCGGCCCGGAGGTACTGCTGCTCCACCAGGTGCACGCCCGCCACCGTGG
>CAZCVG010000221.1:0-4203 GCA_964501735.1 uncultured Gemmatimonadaceae bacterium
CACGGGGGCCTGCAACGGCGGCCCCGGCTCCTGCATGCGGTTGTTAGGGGGCACTGGCAACGAGCCTCCAACCGTCGCGGCCCGCGGCCCCACGGCCCCGCCCTGGGGCCCGGCCGCCGGCCTTGGGAGACTGTTGGGCCAAGGAGTCCAGCCAGTGGCCGAGCGGCCGGGCCGGACCTTCGGCGGGCGAGCGTCTCACCCTGGCACCCAACAAACACCTCAGTTTCATTGCCTCGGACCGGCCACCTGCGGTGCCTGGCTGTCCCCCTAACGCCCGCGCATGACCTGCGGGGACGCGGCGCGGTAGACGAAGTCTACCCGCGCACGGCTGGCGGTGCCAGCCGTTCCACAAACCGACGGCCGCGCCCCGACAGCGTCCATGCGCTTGTTAGGTGGCGCCATGGGATCCCTGCGCGGAGGCTGGCGGGCCCTCAAAGGTTGTTCACACTGGCCCGGCCGGCCTCACCTTGCCACGGACTGACCTGGGGCGGCCGGCCGGGCCGGACCTTCCGCGGGCGGGCGTCTTACCCGTCCGGGATGCCAGGGATCCAAGCTGGGACGCGGCGCCCTCACGGGCGCTTGGAGTTGGCTGGCCCATCAGCCGGCGAGCTGCCGGCCTTACCGGGATGCCCACCATCAAGTCTTAGTATCGACCAACTCCGCCGACACGAGTGAGTGTCAGCCACCTAACTTGTTATTCGACTCCCCTATTCCACCGCTATCCCAGGTACCACTCCACCCCCCTAACATCCCTCCAACCCCCTATCTCGTCAAGCGATTACGCCCGCCCCGCCCCCTCCTGCCCCGCTGCCGGCCACCGCCTGCCCGCAGCGTTCTCCACCCCAGACCTCTTATGGCCCGCAAAACTGTCAGCTCTTCCCTTTTCGGCTGCGCCAGCCACCGCCGCCCCGCAGCGATATCCACCCCCCGGACCGATTTGGCCCACAACCTGGCAGCCTCTCCGTTCTGCGCGGAGCGCGCGGCCCTGCCTGTGCCCCCGCCCCCCGCCCCCGTTTGCCGCGGCCGGGGGGGGGCCCCCCCCCCCCCCCCCCCCCCCCGCCCCGCCGCCCCGCCGCGAATACCCCCCCCCGGACCGATTGGCCCCACAACCGGGCTGCCTCACCGTTCTGCGCGGTGCGCGCGGCCCTGCCTGTCCCCCGGCCCCACTCACCCTTTCCCCGCCCCTCTCCCCCCCCCCGCCCCGCCCCCGCCCGGACCTCCTGCCCGCCCGAACGGGGGCCTCGCCAACCGGCACAGCGCGAGGCAACCACCCTCCCGCCTCACGCCGCCGTCTCCCTGGCCTCCTTCCCGGCCGGCACACTGGGCGCCGCCTTCCCCGCCGGCAACACCTTCGCCACCTCCGCCGCCAACGCCGGCGGCGTCGGCCGGGGCCAGGCCACGTTCCGCGCACTGGTCCACGCCGCCAGCCGCTCCCGATCATGCTGGAACCGGTTGCGGTTCATCGCGTCCAGCCGCCGTACCGCCTTGAGCACCTCACCGCACAGCCCCGCGATGTCCGCCGTCGCCCCCACCCGCTGCGCTCGGCTGGCGTTCCGCTCCTCCTCCACCGCGTCATACGCGAGGATGGCCGCCTCGAGGTCCGCCAGGAAGGTCCCCGACACCCCATAGGCCTGGAACAGCGCCTGCTCGTGCCGAGCCTCCTGCAGGATGGCCCGGGCATTGGCGATGAAGCCGTGCCGGTCCACCCCGTCCCGCGCCAGCTGGAACCGGGCCAGGAGTTCCGGCCGGTCCGCCGACGCCGCCCGAGCGATCCGGCTGATGGGCACCAGGTACTCCCGCCGGATGACGAACCCCAGTTCCGCCTTGCTCACCGTGCCCGCGGTCGAGTTGGCCACCCCGACCTTGCGCTGGGTGCCCAGCGCCATGATCCGGCTGAGGTACTCCTGCAGCTGAGTCACCGTCTTCTGGTACTCCGCCGCCTCCCACGGGTTGTCCATGCACCAGTCCAGTGCCGCCCGGCCCATGGTCGCGATCCTGCGCTGTCGCTTGTTCATACGATCCTCCTTCGGATCTCAAGTCCTGGAGGCGCCGCTTCGGGCCGCCGCCTCACACTACGAAGGGTTGTGTTCCACCGCCGCTCCCGAAGAAATCGGCGGCCGGAATGACCCTATGGCGAGCGGCGTGCCATACACAAAACCGGCAGGATCTGCCGAGTCGGGCCCCTTCCGGCGCCGGTTCCAAAGCCCCGCCGGAGTCACCTGAAGTGCCCCGACCGCGACCCGATATCCCCCGACCAGGAACGCCAGCGACCTCGGTATCGGGCGCACATGGCCCGGAGCCGGCTGCCACTCCACCGGACCGATCCGCGGCGCCCTCCAGGCCCCCGCAAGCGAGATCGGAACAGCTCGCAACGGCCCCGCGGCACGGCGCCATCCCCCCACCGGGTACCGCGTTGGAGTACTCGGCACCGCAAGCACTTACGGCGGCACTGGGAGCGGCGCCGGTGGCGGGTGACCCGCGCTCGCTTGCGCCTCGCCGCTCCACCGCTGCCTGCCGCGCCCGGCACCGGCGGAACCACGCCTCCAGAGCGGTGAAGCTCGCCCCAGCGCCGCCCGCGCCGGCCGCCAGTTCGGTGGCATCTGCCGCCCGCCCGGCGGCGCCGGGCCACCGCCCGGTGGCTCACTCTCTCCCCTGGCTCGAACCGTGCTGGATCCCGCTCGACACCGGCCCCGCCTTGGATTCTGTCCCCAATAGAGACAGCTTATTGTCCTGATCCGGGACACGGTTTTTTCGCCGGCTTCGGCAGGTCTTGTCCCGCAAGCACTTAAGCAGTGTCAGGCGGATCAGGGATACTGTCCTGATCGGAGACTGCTGATCCCGGCATCGGCAGCCGGGAGGGGACGCCAGCGTGGTTTTCCCACCCGGGAGCGCCGGATAACTCATGTCCACTGAAGTGGTTACAGTGTCAGGCGTGATCCCGCGGCGCACCGGGGCCGCCCTCGGCCGAGCCTTCCTGCTCTACCTGGTCGGGGCGGTGGCCGTCGTCACCCTGCTCCCCTTCGATTTCCGGCGCCCCGACCGGCTGGCGGTGTTCTGGAGCGGCGAGCTGCCCGACGCCGTGGCCAACGTGGTGATGTTCCTCCCGCTGGGCTTCCTCTTCCGCCTCACCTGGCCCGCCCCGGCCGACCGGCACGCGCTCCGGCCCCTGCTCTTCGGCGCCGGGCTCAGCTTCCTGCTCGAGTCGGCCCAGCTCTTCCTGGCCAGCCGCTACACCTCGCCGGCCGACGTGCTGGCCAACGGCGCCGGCGCCTGGCTCGGCGCCCTGGCCCACGACGCCGTCGCCCGCCGGCTCCGGCTCACGCCCGCCCTCGCCAGCCGGCTGGCCCTCGAGCTGCCCCTCATGGGCCTGGTCTACCTGCTGGTGCCGCTGCTGTGGATCAACGCCCTGGCCAGCTTCGGCCGCCCGGGTCCGCCGTTCCCCACCCTGCTGATCGGGCTGGTCGGCGCCATCGCCCTGGGCCAGGTCTACCGGCACCGCTTCGGGCCCGACCGGACGATCTCGGCCGGCCGCTACGCGCTGGTGGGTGGGGGATGGTTCCTGGCCGGCGGCTTCGTGCTGTTCGCCGCCCGGCCCTTCGCCGGGGTGACGGGGACGCTGGCGGTGATGCTGATCGTGCTGGGATGGTCGGGCCTCCGGGTGGGCCCCGGGGAACGCCGCTACGAGACCGGCACCCTGTACCTCCTGGCGCCGCTCTTCGCCCTCTACCTCGCCACCCTGTCGGGCTGGCCGAGATGGCCCAGGGTGGCGCCGGCCACCACGGCCAGCGCCACCATCCTGGCCACCCTGGAGCTGCTGGCGGCGTTCACGGTGCTGGGCTACGGCCTGGCGGAACACCAGGGCCGCCGGGAGCGGCCCTTCTCACGGGTGGCGCCGCTGGTCGGCGCCATCGGCGGCCTGGCGGCGCTGGCGCTGGCCATCCCCGCCGCCGGACATAGCACCCACGCCGATGCCCTGGCCCGGGTGCTCGCCTCGGCCCTCGCCGCGATGTACGGCGCCGCCATCTACCATCTCCAGCGGGCCCACATCCGGCAGCTGCTCAGAAGCCGGTGAATGCCGCCAGCGACCCGCCGCCCGCGCCCCCTTCCGCTCCCGCTCAGCGACCGCTGAAGGCTGGGGAGTGGACGACAGCGCAGGCGAGGCCCGGCCTCAGGAGCCGGACCCGCCTCATGCTGGGCCTCAGG
>CAZCVG010000222.1:0-1092 GCA_964501735.1 uncultured Gemmatimonadaceae bacterium
GGCACAACTACGTGCTGGACCTGGAGAGCCCGCAGGCGCCGGCGGTGATCGCCCATGCCCTGCAGGCCGATCGCACTGACCTCCGCGAGCTGCTGGAGTCCACCGATATCGAAGGCATCGTGGAGGACGCCATTGCCCAGGCGGCCGACCTGCTCCAGGCCGACCGCCCCACCGACGTCTACCTGATGGTGGGCATGGGCGCGGCCAACGCCGGGGAGCTAGTGGTTGGCGGCCGGGGCGTGGCCTTCATCTGCCTGGAGCACTTCACCGGGCGGGCCAACCCCGAGACCTACGGGATGGGCCTCCCGCCAGAACTGATTCCCCTCTGGGTGGCCCACGAGCTGGCCCACTGCGTCCGCTATACCTCCCCCGACAGCCAGAGCGAGCTCCGCCGGCTGGTGGCCGACCTGGGCGGCTACTACGACTACTGGGTCACCGGCAGCCGGGCCACCCTGCGCGAGCTGCTCGTCAACGAGGGGCTCGCGGTGCACGCGGCCCAGGCGGTGGCCCCCGGGCTGGACCCGGCCAACTACTTCGGGTATCCCCGGCGGCAGTACCGCCGTCTGCGCGAGCTGGAAGCCTTCCTGCGGCGGGTGGTCGAACCCCAGCTCGACGGTAGCGGGATCGGGCTGCGGCTGCGCTATCTCTCCGGCGGCATGAGCCCGTCCGCCCGGCTGGTCAACGGCCGCGTGCTCCCCGAGCGCTCGGGCTACTATCTTGGCCACCGCATGACCGAGGCCCTGGTGCAGGAGCGCGGCATCGCCCAGGCGCTCCGGGCCCCTGCCATCGAGTTCCAGGGCGCTGAAGACATCGCCCGCGGCATCCAGACCGCGTAGCTGCACCCGCCGGCCCGTGGCCGTACTCGCCGGCGCCCTCCAGACGGACCATCCTCATGCCCGAGCCGCCGATCACCGTTATTTACAAGAAAAAAAAGGGCACCCTCGTCATCGAGGGTGCCATTGTGGTGCGCGACGAGGACGGGAACGAGATCCCCCAGCCCCCCGCCAAGCATCCCGGCATCGTGAAGCTCTGCGGCTGCGGCAAGTCGGGAGAGAAGCCCTTTTGTGACGGGAGTCACAAGCGCTGACGCCG
>CAZCVG010000222.1:1192-4166 GCA_964501735.1 uncultured Gemmatimonadaceae bacterium
CCGGCTCAGGCCACCATCCGGCCCACGATCTCCTTGACGCACTTGGCCGCGACCCGGGCAGTCAGGTCGCGCAGGTCGTTCGCGGGGTTCAGCTCGACCACATCCGCCCCCACCAGCCGGCCGGCCGGCACCGCCTGCAGGAGCGAGAGCAGCTCGCGCGTGGTGAGCCCTCCCGGCTCGGGATGAGCAATGCCGGGCGCGAAGGCCGGGTCGAGCACATCGAGATCCAGCGACAGGTAGACCGGGCCTGACAGGCCCCGCACCGCCTCCAGTGCGACCACCAGCCCGGCGCGCATGGGGATGACCTCGACCCCGAACCGGGCGGCCTGCGCCCGCTGATGCTCGTTGATGGTCCGGATCCCCACCTGGACCAGCCGGTCGCACAGCCGCTCCTCCAGGATCCGGGCGAAGGGGCAGGCGTGCGACTGGCGATCCCCCTCAAAGGAGTCGTAGATGTCGGGATGAGCGTCGAGGTGAAGAATCGTGAGCTGCGGAAAGGCCGGGCGCAGTCCCCGCAGCACCGGCCAGGTCACGGCGTGGTCGCCGCCGAGGAGAATCGGGGCAAGCCCGCGCGACACCAGCGCGGCAACTTTGGCGCTGATGAGCCCGGCGGGATCATCGGCGCCGTTGAGGGCCAGGTCCCCCTGGTCGCCCAGTTGCGGCGCCACGTCGCTGACGTCCTCGTTCCAGGTGTTGCTGGACTCGGCGGCCAGGGCCGCGCGGATGGCGCGCGGGGCCTGGGCCGCCCCGCGCAGGAAGGACGAATGCTCGTCCCAGGGCAAACCCAGGAGAACGGGCTGCGCGTTCATGAGCGGTTCCGGCGCCGGCATGGCGAAGCCTCCAAGGCTGGATGACGGACGGGCCGGGCGCGGAACCCGCGTTCACTGCTCGAGCAGGACTCGGTCGCCGACCCGCAGTTCGCCCGTTCCGTGGTGGACCACGTTCTGGCCGAACATGACGCCACGGGGCTGGCGCCGGAAGGTGGCCAGGGTGCGGAGCGGCTCGTCGCCATCGCGCTGGCCGGTGGCCTGGTCGGTGGTGGTCACCACGCACCGGGCGCATTGCTTCACCCCCTGCATGGGGATGGCGCCGATCCGGAAGTGGTGCCAGTCGTCCTCGGCGAAGGGTGCGCTCCCGGCCACCACCAGGTTGGGCCGGAAGCGGTTCATCGGCAGCGGGCTGGACAGCCGGCGGTTGAGCTCGGCCAGCGAGCCCTCTCCCACCAGCAGAAGCGGGAACCCGTCGGCGAAACCGGTCCGCCCGCCCTCGGTGGCATAGACTGGATCCAGCGGGCGCACCACGGTGTCGGGAATGTGGGCGAGTACGCACTCCTGCCCAGCGACCCGCGAGAACCACTCGTCCGCCCGGTGGTCCGGCAGCACCGCCGCGATGCGATCCCCCCAGACCGTGACCGACGCCGGCCGGCCGCCCATCGGGCGCCGGGCCAGGACCAGCTCCGCCATCCCGGGAGCTGTAACCGTCAGGTGGACCGCGGACTGGGCCACCCTGACCTGGGCGAGGCCGGGGCATTCGCGCTGGCTGATCAGCGCCCCTGCCGGCGTGGCAACCATCCAGCGGCGGTCGTCGCGCAGGCCGAAGACGTCCACCTCGCACGCCTCGAGGTGAATCCCGCCGCAGGACTTGATGGGATAGACGTAGAGGGCGGAGAGGGTGATCGCCATGGGGGGCCTCACTTCCCCACGCAGAAGGTGCTGAACACCCGCTCCAGCACCTGATCCACGTCCACCGCACCGATCAGGAGGTCTAGGCTCCGCACCGCCGCCTGTACGTGATGCGCCGCCAGCACCGCATCGCCGCCGGTGGCCAGGTGCGGCGCCGCGGAGGCGAGCGCGTGCCGCGCCTCCTCCAGGGCCACGCGGTGCCGCTCACGGGTGAGCGCCGGTTCGAGGTCGGCGAAGCTGGCACCGTCGGCGAACAACCGCTGGACCACGCCCTGCTTGAGGACGTCCAGACCGGCGCCGGTCATGGCAGAAACCCGCAGCCCGTCGCCGCCGGCCGGCTCGAGGTCGGCCTTGGTCCGGACCCGGAGCACCGCTCGCCCCGCGGCGCCGAGCGGGGCGGCCGCGGACCGGCCGTCGTCGCAGGCCAGCACCAGGTCGGCCGCGGCCGCATAGCGGCGGCTCATCCTCTGGCCCAGCGCATCGAGCTGGTCCACGGCCTCGCCCAGGCCCGCCGTGTCCACCAGCCGGATGGGCCAGCCCAGGAAATCGGCCTGGGCCTCGACCGCATCCCGGGTGGTGCCGGGAATCTCGGTGACGAGAGTCCGCTCACTGCCGAGGAGCGCGTTGAACAGGGAGGACTTTCCCACGTTGGGCGCCCCGGTGATCACCACCAGACCGCCCCGCCGCACCCGCTCCGCCAGCGGCGCCGTGGCCAGCATCCGCTCTACGCTGCCCAGGGCCGCCGCCCGGGCGGCTTCGAGGCGGGCGCGGGACACCGGCCCGTCGTCCTCGTCGGGAAAGTCCACTTCGTAGGCGAGCAGCGCGAGCAGTTCCACCAGCTGGTCGCGGAGCCCGCTGATGCGACGGGAAAGCCCTCCTTCGAGCTGGCGCAGCGCGGCCTGGGCCTGGGCCGGCACTTCTGCGTCAATCAGGTCCCCGACCGCCTCGGCCTGGAGCAGGTCCAGCTTGCCGTTGAGCACGGCCCGCCGGGTGAACTCGCCGGGCGCCGCCAGCCGGGCGCCCGCCGCCAGCAGGGCTGCCACCAGCCGGGCCGGCACCACCGCCCCGCCGTGACAGGTGAGTTCGACCAGATCCTCGCCGGTGTAGCTGGCCGGGCCCCGGAACGCCACGTAGATGCCGCGATCAACCAGCCCGGCGCCCCCCTCGAACGGCGCATACCGCGCCACGCGCGGCGGCTCGGCCTGGAAGCCGCGGATCACCCGGCCCGCCACGGCGAACGCCCCCTGGCCGCTCAGCCGCACGATGGCGAGTGCGGACCGGCCGGGGGGCGT
>CAZCVG010000223.1:0-4166 GCA_964501735.1 uncultured Gemmatimonadaceae bacterium
GCAAGGGATCGGTGAGATCGCTTAGCGGCGCGGGTGTCCTCCTCGCTGCGCGCAACCGCCGTCCAGCTTTGGGGAGCCCCGGAGGGATCGCTTAGCGGCGCACTCTCCGCCGCTCCCCCGCGGTTCGCCTCTCCTCCTCAACCCAGCTTGGACGCTTGGCGCACTCTCCGCTACCCGACCGTCCTACCGTCTTACCGTCCTACCGTCTTACCGTCCGACGGTCCGACCGCCCCCGACCGCCCGACCGCCCCCGACCGCCCGACCGCTCCCGACCGCCCGACCGTCCGACCGTCCGACCGTCCGACCGTCGGTCAGAATCCCCCGCCCCCTCCCCCGCCCCCGCCACCGCCTGAGGACCCGCCGCCGCCGAAGCCAGAGCCGCTCGAGCTGCGCGGGGAGGAGCTCATGGTGCTGGCGGCGCTGGTGGAGAGTTCCGAGAGCCGGCCGGTGAAGTTGGTGGCGCTGAAGCCGATCGGGTCGCTGCCCACGTACCAGCGGGGCGGCTCGCGGTAGATGCCCTCGAACGCCCGGGCCCAGCGCTTCTCCACCTTGAGGGCCATGGCGTAGGGGAGGTAGCGCTCGAACAGCTCGGGCGCCTTCTTTATCCGCTCCAGCCGTTCCCCCTCCACCCGCGACATGAACTCCTCGAAGCCGCGCACCTTCTCCAGCGCCCGGGCGCCCTTGACGGTGCGGGCCGGCATGACCCGGGCGAAGAGCACCATGATGAGCCCGCCGGCGAAGCCCCCCAGCACGAAGGGCGCCGGGGTGAGGCCGAAGCGGGGCCCGGCGATGGCGCCGAGAAAGACGAAGCCCACGCCCAGGGCGAGGCCGCCGGCGGTCCACCGGGCCTTCACATGGTCGGGCCGGGTGAGGTAGAGCTTCCGCTCCACCAGCCGGTTGTACACCGCGGTGCGGATGCCGCCCAGGTGGGTGTAGAACTCCTCGTCCAGCTCCGACAGCTTCACCTCGCGCTTGCCGCTCTCGAAGATCCCCTCCAGCACCAGCCGCTCGTGCGGCTCCAGGGCCGGCGCCCCCGCCGCTGGCTCCAGCCGGTGGAAGACGTACTCCTTGTTCTTGAACAGGAAGAGGATCTTGGTCTCCCGCTCCTCGATGGAGAGATGGCCCTTCACGCCGAGGTCGATCATGGTGGCGGTGACGTCGCGCATGTCCACCACCTCGTCCACCAGGGTGCCGGCCTCGGCCGGGGTGAGGCCGGCGGGCGGTTCGTACTGGACCGAGACCGGCAGCTCCTCGGGGTCCTTGCCCCGGCGGCGCCAGATGTTGAACATCGCGAGGAGCACCACGAACGGCAGGCCCACCGGCCAGTTCGACCCGACGAAGCCGAGGGCCCGTTCCGCCCGGGTGGGCTCGCGCACCAGGCCCTTGTTCCACCCCACCACGGCGGTGACGCCCTCGTGGAATTCCAGCCCGCGCGGCATGGTGATCCGGATGACGGTGCCGTCGGTCTCCACCTCCGCCTCCTGGGCGGTGGAGCCGTAGAAGCCGTTGAAGGCGATGGCCCGCACCCCCGCCGCCCCCGCCGGCAGCCGGATCTCGGCCCGGACGGAGTCCATCGGGACGTCCCACTCGTCGCCGGTGATGTTCCAGTACAGCTCGTCGTGGTCCTCGAAGAACCGCAGGCCGTTCTCGGCCCGGTAGTGGAGCTGCACGGTGTGGGTGGCGTCCTCCGCGCCGGGCACCCAGATCTTGTACTTCATGTAGTGCCGCTCGCGGGAGCGCTCCACCTTGAGGGGCGCCGATTCGGGCCCGCTGGTGGCGCCGAGGAAGTCGAGCTTGAGGGTCCAGTTGAAGCCCTGCGGGGTGCGGTACTCGACCGGGATGGTGCGGTAGATGCCGTTCCAGGCGCCCTTGAACTCGGCGGTGATGGCCTCGGTGACGTCAATGGAGCCGTCGGGGTTGACGACGATGGTGGCCTGGAAGTCCCGGATGGCCAGGGTGCGCTGGGCCCGGACCGGCGCCGCAGCGGTGAGCGCGATCGCGAGCGCGAGGAGCGGGACGGCCGGTCTCATCGGGACTCCTCCAGGCTGACGCCGGGGTTGAGCCGCTCGGCGGCGTCCTCGATGCCGAAGAACTCCAGCCGGCGGAAGCCGAAGGGGCCGGCCACGAGGTTGAAGGGGAACTGCTCGATGCGGGTGTTGAGGTCGCGGACGACGGCGTTGTAGTAGCGCCGGGCGTCCTGGATGGTGTCCTCGATCTCGGTGAGGCCCCGCTGGAGCTGGAGGTAGCTCTCGCCGGCCTTGAGGTCGGGATAGGCCTCGGCCAGGGCGAGGAGCTGGCGGACCGAGTCGGCCAGGACCCGCTCGGCCTCGCCGGCGGCGCGGGGGCCGCCGGCCTGCATGGCCCGGCCCCGGGCCTCGACCACCGACTCGAGGGTGCCTTTTTCGTAGCCGGCGTGGCCTTTCACGGCGGCGACGAGGGAGGGGACGAGGTCGTGCCGGCGCTTGAGCTGGACGTCAATGTCGCTCCAGGCGTTGGCGGCGAGGAGCCTGAGGCGAGTGAGGCCGTTGTAGGCGTAGATGACGAACACCGCGAGCGCGGCCAGGCCGAGCAGCCCAAGACCCATGCGGGACTCCGAGCGGACGGGGAGGCCGAAAGATAGCGACACCTTGGCCGCAAGGGATCGTCGTCGAGGCAAACCCGCGTTGTCGCGGCGGAGAGTGGCCGCAAGGGTGCCGGGAGCGTGGACGGCGGTTGCGCGCCTCTCGTCGGACACCTCGGCCGCAAGGGATCGGTGAGATCGCTTAGCGGCGCGGGTGTCCTCCTCGCTGCGCGCAACCGCCGTCCAGCTTTGGGGAGCCCCAGAGGGATCGCTTAGCGGCGGGCGGCGTCCTTCCTCGCCGCGCTCAGGGGCAACCTGCCTGGGTTGACCGTTCCCTGGAGATCGCTTAGCGGCGCACTCTCCGCCGCTCACCCTCGGGTTCGCCTTTCCTCCTCTACCCGGTTCGGACGCCTGGCCGCGCGGGTGCCCTCCTCCCGGTGTCACACCCGGCCGGTAGGTTCGGGGCGTCACCCTCACAGGAGCCGTCATGTCTTCCTGTTCTCGCGCCATCCGCCTGCTCCCGCTGCTCTTCCTCGGTGCCTGCCAGGCCGGAACCGAGCCCAGGCCCGGGCCCGGATCCCCCGCCTTCCTCCGGGCCGCGGCCGCCTGGGCGGCCCACCGTGCCATTCCGGTCGGGGTGCGGGCCCCCGCGGTCACCGCCACCGCGACCGAGATCTATGTGCTGGCCGGCGATGCCGGCCTGAGCACTCTCACCAACCTGACACGGATCTACAACCCGTCCACCCAGCGGTGGCGGCTGGGCCCCGCCCTCCCCGGCGCCCGCGACTGGGCGATGGCGGCGACCCTCAGCGACGGGGTGCACTTCCTGGGAGGAGTCGGGCCGTCGGGACTGGCACCCGAGCACTGGCGGCTCGATCCCGCCACCCAGACCTGGCAGCCGCGGGCCCCGGTGCCGGTGCTGGTGGATGCCGCGGTGAGCCGGGTGGTAAACAACAGGCTGTATCTCATCGGTGGGGGCTCCGCGGCCGGGCCCAGCGCCGCGGTCCAGATCTACGACCCGCTGACCGACAGCTGGAGCAGCGGCACCCCGATGCCCACCGCCCGGCTCAGCGCGGCGAGCGCGGTGGCGGGCCGGAAGATCCTGGTCGCGGGCGGGCAGACGGCGGGGATCGGCACCACGGCGGCGTTCGAGATTTACGACACCGCCCTCGACAGCTGGACCACGATGCCCCCGCTGCCCGACCCGCGTGAGGCGCTGGGCGGCGGCCGGACCGCCGCCGGGTTCTGCATCTTCGGCGGGCGGCTGGCCACCGCCTTCCCCTCCGGCAACCCCATCCCCAGCACCTGGTGCTGGAGCCCGGGGACCGGCCAGTGGAGCCAGCAGCCGGACATGCTGACGCCCAGGGTCGAGATGGCCGCGATCGAATTCGGGGGACGGATCTACGCCATCGGCGGACGGAATGCAGCGAGCTTCGCCGTGGTGGCCAACGAGAGTTTCCGGTAGCGCCTGACGGCCCCAACGCTGAGCGCCCGGGAGCCGAAGCCCCCGGGCGCTCGCGCCGATGGAATGTGGCCTGCGCCTACCGCACACTCACCGCGATCGCGTTGGAGGTGTCGGCGGCGCCGCTGGCGTCGGTGACGATGA
>CAZCVG010000224.1:0-4041 GCA_964501735.1 uncultured Gemmatimonadaceae bacterium
GGCCGGATCAGGCGGAACAGGAGGACCAGCCCGCCGAAGGCGCCCACGGCGATCAGGCCCAGCAGGTCCCGGGTGCGGCGGGCCGGAAAGATGTTCACCAGGATCAGGGTGATGGCCGACCCGATCACCCCGGGCAGCACGAAGTAGGGGATCAGCGCCCCGATGACCACCAGGGGGAACAGCGGGCCGCCCTTGAACACCAGGCCGTAGGCGGTGAAGATCGGCACCGCCATCAGGACCACCATCCAGGAGGAATGCAGCAGGGTCTCTCCCAGCTTGGCCAGGTACAGCCGCAGCCAGTCCACCGGGCTGGAGACCAGCAGGTCCAGGTCCTTGGCCAGGAAGAAGCTCGACAGCGCGGTGATCAGGTTCGACAGGAGCAGCAGCGAGGCAAAGGCCAGCAGCACGATGCTCAGGAACTTGGCCGCCAGCGGGACGCCCACCTCGCCGCTCGACTGGATGTACCGCAGGATCCGGAACGACAGCCCGAACACCGCCGCCCAGAACCCCAGCGCCACCAGCAGCAGCAGGACGAACTTGCCGTTGCCGCCGGAGCGCTCCTGCCGCAGGCGGTTGACCGCCGAGCGCCACTTG
Organism: uncultured Gemmatimonadaceae bacterium; assembly: GCA_964501735.1. Classification (GTDB taxonomy): domain Bacteria; phylum Gemmatimonadota; class Gemmatimonadetes; order Gemmatimonadales; family GWC2-71-9; genus JADJOM01. Next base: position 595 of record CAZCVG010000224.1, read on the forward strand.
GGGGTGGTGATCGTCTGGAGGGTGGGCTGGGGCAGCTCAGTCATGGTGGCCATGGCGGTGGGGGATGGGGCGTCGGCGAGCCGGCTACTCCAGGATCAGGTCCATCTCCCGGGCCACCACGCCGCCGGTGAGCTTGAGGAACAGTTCCTCCAGCCGGGCATCCCCGCCCTCGGTCTGGCTGCGGACCTCGGCCATCGTGCCGCAGGCCAGGATCTTCCCGCCCACGATGATCCCGATGCGGTCGCACATCTCCTCAACCGTGTCCAGCGTGTGGGTGCTCATCAGCACGGTGCCACCACGGTCCACGAAGGCCCGGAACAGCTCCTTGAGGAAGCGCTGGCCCTTGGGGTCGAGCCCGACCATCGGCTCATCCACCACGATGACCTCCGGCCGGTGCAGGAGGGCGCTGGAGATGATGAGCTTCTGGCGCATGCCGTGGCTGTAGCTCTCCACCAGCTCGTCCTTCCACGGCATCAGCTCGAAGAGGTCGAGCAGCTCCTCCATCCGCCGCTCCACCGGCTCGCCCTCCTGGCCGTAGAGCGCCGCCACGAAGCGCAGGAACTCGGCCCCCGTCAGCTTGTCGTAGACGTACGGCCGGTCGGGGATGAACCCCAGCCGGCTCTTGGCCCGGATGGGATCGGCGGCGATGTCGTCCCCGGCGATCTCGATCCGGCCGGAGGTCGGCTGGAGGATCCCGGCGATCATCCGCATCGTGGTGGTCTTGCCGGCGCCATTGGGCCCCAGGAAGCCGAAGAGCTCGCCCCGGGGGATCTCCATGTCGATGGCGTCCACTGCGGTGAACTTGCCGTATTTCTTGCTGAGCTTGGTGAGGCGGATCATCGGGTCTCCTCGAGAACTTCCAGTCGCAACCGGCCGGCGGCCAGGGCGAGGTCCAGCAGCCGGGCCTCCCCGGACGTTCCCAGCCGCACCCGGGCGCCGGTGATGGCGCCGGCCTGGGCGGGGTCGAGCGGCAGCCAGGTGCCCGTCCAGGCTTCGGCCCAGGGACGCAGCTGCCAGCTTCCCTCGGTCAGCACCAGCCCCCAGACCGGCCGGGCCCGGATCTCGGACGCTTCCAGCAGGGCCACCAGCAGCCGGACCCGCCCCTGAGCGGTTGCCTGGCGGGTCGCCAGCATTCTCCCGGGACTAGCAAGCCCCGCGCCACTCACGAGGGCGGTATTCCGATTGACCCAGCTGGACAGCGCCCGCGCCGCCACCTCGGGAGTCGCCCCGGCGGGCACCACCGCGAGGGCGGCGCCGGCCTCGCTGGCCTCCAGCGCCCGCACGACGGGCAGAACGCCGCGCGGCTCGGGCGGGAGTCCCGGCACCGAGTCCTCGGGCGGCCGGCCGGCGCGCACGGTGTCTCCCGCCCGGAACTGCCAGCCGCCATGCAGGGCGGCGAGGCTGTCCGGAAGCGGGCCCGGCGGGATCAGGGCGAGTCGCACGGCCAGCCGGGCGCGCGGGTCCGGGGTGCCCGAGCGGAGCCGGTAGCTCGGCGCCGACTGGCTGGTGTCCCAGGGGGCCTGCGGCAGCGCCCGGAAGTTGATGTTGACGATCTCGAAGGCCGACCGGCTGATCACGGCCCCGAGCGGGTACTCCAGCTGCACCGTCATGCCGGCGGCGTCAATCCAGCGATGCACCGGCAGGCCGTCCTGCTCCCCGTCCAGCCGCCACGACCGGACCGTGTCGCTGTGCGCCACGATCCAGCGGTTGAGGTCGGCGCTGAACATGGCGCTGTCGGGGACCACGAAGAGCGATTCCGCCCCGATGCTCACCCGCTGCAGCCGGGCCTCCCCCTCGAGCGGGTCGTAGACCGCCACGTTGAGCCGGGTGCCGGCGCGCGGCAGGCCGCGGGAGGCCGCCACCAGTGGGACGGCGTGGGGCAGCACCACCGGCCGGCGCAGTGCCACCGTGAGCGTCTCGGCCGGTCCCGTGGCGGCGGAGCTGATGATGGTGAGGAGGGTGTCACCCTGGACCGTGCCCCGGCTGCTCCGGCGGCCGTGCTCGGTGAGGAGGTCGCTGGTCCATCCCTGGAGCCGCAGGGCGCGCGAGTAATTGGCCTCGATCCGGACGCTGCTGCGGCGGGGCAGGTCAGCCCGCTCGCGCGGCATGTCCACGGTGAGCAGTTCCGAGACCCGCAGGCCGTCGGCCACTGTGTCGATCGTGAGCGAGGTGAGGCCGATCTGGCGGTCCCCCAGGCGCACACTATGCCAGGCCGCCCCGGGGGGAATGGGCCAGCGGGCCAGCTCGCTCGGGGTCGGGCCGCCCAGGTAGCGGCGCTGGACCAGCCAGCCGAGCGCCCCGAACCACAGGGCCAGGATCAGCACAGCGAGGGTGCGGCGGCTCATCGCGTCGCGGGGTGGGTTGTGGTCGGGGGGCGATGTCGTCGGGTCAGCTGTCGCCAGCCTCGCGGGCCCGGCGGTACATCTCCCGGGCGTCCTCGGGACGCCCGAGTCGGTCCAGCACCCGGGCCAGCAACCGGAGGGTGCGGCCCTGGTTGGGTGCCAGCTCGGCCGCCCGCTCCAGCGCGGTGAGGGCGCCGGGGTAGTCGCCGGCCTGGTTGAGGGCCTCCCCGAGGTAGTAGTGCGCCGCCGGCTGGGCCGGCTCCAGCGCAATGGCCCGGCGGAGCGACTCCGCCGCCGCCGCCGGCACCCCCTTCCGCCACAGGGTCAGGCCCAGCGACAGGTGAGCGGACGCCAGGTCGGGCGACAGCCGCAGCGCCCGCCGGAGGTCGGCCTCCGCTTCCGCGTACTGCTTCAGGCGGCCGTGAATGGCCCCGCGGGAGACCAGCAGGTTGACATCGTCGGGAGTGACCCGGAGGGCGACACTCAGCTGCTCCAGCGCCTCGGCGGGATCCCCCGTGGTGTCCAGCAGCTGGGAGAGGTTGTTGCGGGCTGCGACGTGGGTGGGGTCCACCTGCAGCAGTTCGCGGTAGCGGTGGATCGCCTCGCTGGTGCGGCCACGGCTGGCGGCTTCTGCCGCCCTGCGGTAGAGCCTGGCGGCCGGGCTCTCGTCGGTCCTCGGTTCGGTGACGACCAGGTCGTCCTGCGGCGCCAGGCTGGCGAATGGCCGGAGCGGGAATCCCGCGTCGGGCTCGTCCGGCAGCAGGTCTGCCTCGAGGCCATGGCTCCCGAAGAGCTCGTCGAACATGGACTCGCTGCCCTGATCCCGGGATCGCAGAGTGGACATATGAAAGGAAGTATAAGGGGGACGGCACACCGGGGGACCCCGGGTCGGGAGGATTGAATCCGGCCTGCCAGACCCCTACGTTCCGGGGCTTATGGCTCAGGAATACCTGGTCGTCCGCGGCGCCCGCGAGCACAACCTCAAGAACGTTTCCGTCTCGATCCCCCGGGACCGGCTCACGGTCATCACCGGGCTGTCGGGGTCGGGGAAGTCCTCGCTGGCCTTCGACACGATCTACGCCGAGGGCCAGCGCCGCTACGTCGA
>CAZCVG010000225.1:0-4024 GCA_964501735.1 uncultured Gemmatimonadaceae bacterium
GCTGGGTCGAGGTGGTGGGACAGCCCGAACCGATCCGCCTCGAGGCGGGAGACCTGGTCCTGGTGCCGGCCGGGGCGGAGCATGTTCTGACCGACGCGCCGGGGACCCGGTGCCGGACCGTGGACGACGTGGTACGCTCGGCGGGATTCACTGGTCGCGGCGTGTTGGTGGTGGGTCAGGAAGACACCCAATCCCCCACCCGGCTGGTGTGCGGGCACTTCGAGTTCGACGAGGATCTGCATCACCCGCTGCTGTCGCAGCTGCCGCCGGCGCTCATGGTGCGGTGGGACGAGGAGGTCCGCGGGTCGCCACTGGAAGGAGCCTTCCGGTACATCGTGCGCGAGGTGCTGGACGGGGAGCCGGGGCACGAGGCCGTCGTGGCCCGGCTGTCGGAGACGCTCTTCGTTCAGGTGATTCGTTCCTGGGCCCGGCGGGCGGAGCACCGGGGTGGCGTCCTCGCGGCGCTCGGGGATGCCGGTTTGGGCGCCGCTCTTGCTGCCATGCATGAGCAGCCCGCCACTCCCTGGACCCTGGACGAACTGAGCCGCCGGGCGGCCATGGGACGAACCGCCTTCGCGGAGCGATTCCGCGCCGTGGTCGGCGAGACCCCGCTGCGCTACCTCACCCACTGGCGGATCCAGAACGCCAAGCGCCTGCTCGCCGAGTCCCGGCTGAGCATCGACCAGGTTGCGGCCCGGGTGGGCTACGAATCGGCCGCGTCCTTCTCACGGGTGTTCCGGCGGACTGCGGGCATCAATCCCGGCGCCTACCGGAAGTCCGCCCTGGCCCGCCGGGACTAACTCCCCAGCACCACCCCACCAGCCTGATTCACGGCGTCGCCTGGAACCAGGCCATCCCCGCGGCCGGCCGCCGCTACAGCCCGAACTGGCGCAGGTGGTGGTCGGTATGGCGGTAGGCCCAGCAGTGCCAGTCCCCGGCCGTCATCCGCCCGAACACCATGTGGCCCGGCGGGAGCTGGTCAGGGCCCGCCGCGGCGATGGCACGCAGCCCCTCGATCACCCGAGCCCGGTCGGCCTCGAACTCTGCCGGGCGGGTGCCGTCGGCGTGCGGGTCCACCGACTTCGGCGTCCGCAGGGAATGCGGCCAGGGGAGCCCCGAGTACAGCCCGATCCACCGGCGGAGACGCCGGTTCGGCAGCTCGGAGCCGCCCCGCCGGGTGAGGATGCTGGTGGAGGCATCGCCGAGGTGGCAGAGCATCTCGCCTGCCGTAAGGGTGCCCCACTGGCGCTGGGACCCGGGATGGAGCCCGGCCAGCCGGGTGATGAGCGATTCGAGCACCTGCGGATCGGTGACAGTCTTCATGGCAACCGGAATCCTCCAATGGGAGACAGGGGTCTGATGCGGTTCATCGCCGGTTCACCCCGGCTTCACCCTGAGCCTGCCAGGCTTGGGGGCAGGCCCACATGTCGCCGGAGGCATCACCATGCGTCCCGCCTTCACGGTATTCATTCTCTTCTTCGGCATCGCCCTCCTCGACGCCATCCGCGGCGGCTTCGGCTGGCGCATCCTGTTCTGGTGCGTCGTGGGGGCCTTCTTCCTCTGGGCAGACCGCCGCGCGGCGGCCCGCCAGGCGCCGTAGCGCCCCAGGCGCCAGGCCGGAGGACCCTGCTCCCGGCAGGGTCCGCTACGACCTGCCTGCGGGCTACCCCGCACCGCCGGCGTCGCCTGGCGTGCCCCCCGACAGCCGCTCCAGCAACGCGGCCTGGGTTTCCAGCCGCTCCTCCAGCACCCGCAGCCGCTCGGCGATGACCGTGTCGAACTTGGCATGCAGGCTCAGGATCTGCATCTCGGCGTTGAGGTTCACCCGGTAATCGTTCTGGGCGTCCACCCGGTCGCGGGCGGCCTGCCGGTTCTGGCTCATCATGATGACCGGCGCCTGCAGGGCGGCCAGGCAGGACAGTACCAGGTTGAGCAGGATGAAGGGATAGGGATCGAATGGCTTCGCCTCGCGGACGTTCACCCCCATCCACACCGCCATGACCAGGAGAAAGAAACCGATGAAGGTCCAGCTGCCGCCGAAGGCCGCGACCTGGTCGGCGACCCGCTGGCCGAACGTGGTCTGGCGCTCGAACTCGGCATGCACGTCGGTGGTCACGGTGCCGCGTGACAGCAGCTGGGCGTAGACCCGCCGCTCGAGGGAGCCCAGCCGGCGGATGGCCGCCTCGAGGTCCACGCTCTCGACGCCCGTGAGCCGCTGGGCGGCGGCCCCGCGGGTGGCGCGGTCGAGCACCCGGACGCCGACCACGAACACCGCCCCGCCCACCAGCGACGAGAGGAAATGGAACCACAGGCTGCCGGCGCCGGGCACCCGGAAGATCTCGAACAGCCACCCGCCGACCACGCCGCCGGCCGTGCCGATGAGCAGGCTTCCGAACAGCCCGTAGCCTTCCCCCCGCAGCACCCGCCCCGCGAGCAGTCCGGCGAAGAGACCGCTCAGAATCCAGGTGATTTCATGCATGGGACCTCCCCTGAGGCTGGTACGCCGAGGCCTCCTCCCTGTGCGGTCCGGGAGCGGCGGCCATTGGTTCGCCCGATGATGGGGCTGCGGTAGAGCAGGCCGGCCAGGTACGCCACCACGGCCAGGTTGACAACAAGCGCGAGAACTGGTTCGAGCCCCGGCCGCCGCACCAGCGACCGAAGCTCGAATGGAACGTACACCAGGCCGGAGAACACGCCCAGCCACTCCGCCCACCGGCGCCCCGCCCAGAGGCCGGCCGGCGGAGCGAAGCCACCGTCCACGGAGGGAAAACTCGAAGACCCCCGCCCTAGCTGTTGCAGGCGCGGGCGAGGACGACCGCCAGTCCGATCAGGAGGACAGGAACCCCGACGCGCATCACTCGGTGCCGCCAGCCCACGACACGGTAGCAACGGTCGCACCAGGCGCCGGTCACCGGCACCGGGCCGGGGAAGTGGCGGGTATGGCCCGGCGCGCCACACCGCTCACAGGTGCCGCAGGTGGTGTCGCCGGGGCGACAATAGCACAGCCGTGAGGTGGCGGACCCGGAACTCACACGACCCCCCGTCGTGGCCCTCGGGCGCCACGCACCACTGGCCGGAGCAGAAGGAGGGACCGAGACGCGCGGATCCTCATCCACGCCACCACAGCCAGCGACCCAGGGTCACCAGCATCCCGGCTACGAAAAGGGTGCCGAAAATCTCCTTGTTGTACCGTGCGACCAGCACCGGAAGGTAGATGTCGAAGTTGTCCTGCCGGTCCTCGGTGTACCGGGCGGCGACGGCGGTGAGGGGGCAGCGCCAGCCGTTGAACGCCAGCACCAGCACCTCGAGCATGACCAGGCCGATGACGAGCAGCGCGGAGCGGAACCTCCCGGCCCAGGCGAGGACCGGGATGGCCACGATGCAGGCGACGAAGAACGCCCATACCAGGGTATGGAGCGCCTTCACCGTGCGGAGCTGACCAGCTTGTCGGTTCAGGTCTTGGCCGGGTGCCGCCATGGATCCCAACATGCCGCGGCTCCCCTCCCCGCGCGAGACCACTGGCTCACCGTTACACCACGCCCCGGAACCTCGCTCTCGCTCGGCCCCGGGGCTCACCCTACCACTCGCTTGTGACGGCCGGGGCCTCCGCCCCGCCCTGTCTCAGCCGAGGCTCACCCGCACTCCGAGAACCCGCAGACGTGGCACTTGTTGCACCCCTCGGCGAACTCGAGCTGGGAGCCGCAGTCGGGGCAGGCACCCGCCATGACCGGGTCGTTCCGGTGGCTGAACATCTCGGTCTGCGGCGCCATGCCGCTCTCGCCCGAGGGCCGGCTGACCACCGGCGCCGAGGTGAGCGAGCCCAGCGTCGGCGGCACCGCGCCCGGGAGCAGCTCCTGCTGGATGCCCTGCTTCTCGTGCATCCACTTCTCGATGGCGATACCCACCGCGTCGGGCACCGACAGGACCTTGTTGGGGCCCAGGCCGATGGCCCGGTCGGAGGAGATGCCCCGGATCTGGCGGTGCACTTCCTTGATCGGGATGCCCGAGCGGAGCGCCAGGCTGA
>CAZCVG010000226.1:0-4008 GCA_964501735.1 uncultured Gemmatimonadaceae bacterium
GCGGCAGGCCGGCGGTGCCGAACATCAGCGCCAGGCCGAGGGAGAGCGCGTCGAGCGGGTTGGCCACCAGGCGGCCCGGGCCCAGCACGCCATTGCCGAACCGGGCCGCGGCTTCCGCGAACAGCCTGGCCGGGTTCATGTCGAAGCGGGCCAGCACCAGCAGGGCGAGGAGCGAGGCCCCGAAGAGCAGCAGCACCGCCTTGACGATCTGCACCCAGGTCGTGGCGATCATCCCCCCGAACAGCACGTAGGCGATCATCGCCGCCCCCACCACCATGACCGAGGCCTCGTAGGACAGCCCGAACAGGAGCCGGATCAGCCCCCCCGCCCCGACCATCTGGGCGATCAGGTACAGCGTCACGGTGGACAGCGTGCCCACGGCGGCCGCGATCCGCACCGGGCGCTGGCGGAGCCGGATGGCCACCACGTCGGCGAAGGTGTACTTGCCGAGGTTGCGCAGCGGCTCCGCGATCAGGAACAGCACCACCGGCCAGCCCACCAGCCAGCCGGTGGAGTAGATCAGCCCGTCGAAGCCGGTCAGCGCCACCAGCCCCGCGATGCCCAGGAAGCTGGCCGCGCTCATGTAGTCGCCGGCCAGGGCCAGCCCGTTCTGGCCGGCGGTTATCGAGCGCCCGGCGGCGTAGAAATGCTCGGTGGTCCGGGTGCGCCGGGCGGCCCACCAGGTGATCCCGAGGGTGACGCCCAGGAACAGGAAGAAGAACAGCTTCGCGATCAGGCCGGAGGCCATGGGCGGGGGGATCGGGGAAAGCCGGCAGGGGCGGCGGACTCAGTCCGCTGCGGGGGCGACCCGGTGGATCATGGCGACGGCTCGGTGCCGCCCCATTCCCGCAGGCGCTTGAGTTCGGGGTCGTACCGGGTGTTGGCCCACCGCACGTAGATCCAGGTGAGCCCCCAGCACGCCACGATCACCAGGGCCCCGAGGAGAATGCCCAGGCTCAGCCCGGGCACCAGGAGGGTCCCGAGCAGCGGCTTGTTCCAGGCGATGAGGGAGATGAACCCGAAATAGATGACGACCACGCCGAGGGTGAGCCCGAAGGCGACGCGGCGCCGGGCAGCGCTCAGGGCCCGGAGCCGCGCCTCGCGGTCGTCCACGACTCAGGACTTGCCCAGCAGGTTCTTCTTGAAGCCGTCACCCGGGCCGGGCTTCGGCCCGATCCAGCAGGCCAGCAGCGCATCGGCGAAGGCCTTGCCGGCGATCGTGCCCTTGCTGGTGCCCGCCACGGTGATCTCGGTGCCGGTGCCCGGGATGTAGGTGAAGGTGAACGCCTGGTCGTCCTTGATGTCTTCCATCATGCCGCACAGGTCCACGAACTGCTGCTTCAGTTCGTCGGAGGCGGCGGGCGTGTTGTTCTTGAGGCCCTCGTCCCAGGCGTCGCAGATCTTCCCCTTGTCCACGCCACGAAGGAAGTGCATCTCCATCCGGCGGGCCTCGTCGGCGGCGAGGATCGCGCCGGCGTCGCCGGACGGGGTGGCGACGTAGAGCGCGGCCACGTACACCTTGACGATGAACTTCTTCCGGAGCGCCATGCCGTTCAGGGTGAGCGTGTGCCCCCCGGCTTCCAGGGTCGTGGGCACGGTCACGCCGTTCATGGTGCGGGCGGTGTCGGCAGGCATGGGAACCGCCGGCACGGGTGCGACGGCGAGCAGGCCGGTGAGCAGGAGGAACATGTCAATACCCTCAGCGAACGGGTGATCGAAACAAGAGTACCGCCAGCAAGTTGCGCCCCGAGACAGGCCTGCGCAAGCTCACGGGCCGGTCAGCAGCACGGCGCCTGAAATCAGCTTCACACTGCCGCCGGCCGGGATCTGGACGTGGAGATCGCGCCCGCTGGCGGTCAGTGCCGGGTACTGCCGGCCCACACTGGCCATCAGGGGCGAGAGCAGCATCTCGGGAATCCCGATGCCGTCCACCGTGGCTCCCTGGAGGTGGAATCGCACCGCCTCTGGCCCCGCGGTGGCCAGCACCACTTGCGCCTCCAGCCGCGTCGTGGCCGGGAGCATGAGGACCAGCTGGGAGAGGGCCTGCCGGGCCTCGGCGGGCAGGTCACTGATCCGGCCGCCGATCCGGATCAGGGCCGTGTCGGTGGCCACCCGGAAGCCGAAGTCTGGCGGGATCTCGCGGAGGCCGAGCCGGGCCATCAGGTAGGCCGCAAAGTCGCCACCCGAGACGACCACCTGGGGCAGCTGCCGGTCCACGTACACGGAGTCCACCTGGGCGGCGGCCCGGGCAACCCCGGTCGCGGTGATCGGAGCCCACACCTCCGCTTCGGCCGCCTGCTGGGCCATCGCGGGGAGGGGAGCCAGAAGCAGCAGTGCGCCCAGTCGGAGGACGCGGAAGGGACGGGTCATGTCGCCAAACGGGTTGCGGGTCCGTACCTTGGACGTCTCAGCGGCCCGGCCAGGCACTTCCCCACCTCGGAGGCACGGATGGAATGGACCATTGTGGGCATGAACTTCCTGTATGCGTTCCTGGGCGTGGTGCTCATGTATCTCTCCTACCGCATCATTGACCGGCTGACCCCGGAGGTGGACTTCAACCAGGAGCTCCAGCGCGGCAACGTTGCGGTGGCAATCTTCGTGGCGGCGCTCTTCCTGGCCATCGCCATCATCATTGGCGGAGCGCTGAATTGAGACCGCCCGCCGGCCCGCCTGCCCTGGCGTCCGGTACCGTCCTGCTGCTTGGCCTGGTGCTGCTGGCCACCCCGCTCGGCGCCCAGCGCGCCACGGAGCGGTTCGACGACAGCTTCCGGAAGTACAGCAAGCGGTTCTTCGGGGTCGCCTTCGACTGGCGCCTGTTCAAGGCCCAGGCGCTCACCGAGAGCAACCTGGATACCGCCGCCACCAGCTGGGTCGGGGCCCGGGGCATCATGCAGCTGATGCCGCTCACCTTCCAGGAAGTGCAGCTCAAGAATCCGGCTTTCCACTCCATAGATGACCCGGAGTGGAATATCGCCGCGGGCATCTACTACGATCGCCGGCTCTGGCGCACCTGGCGGGACTCGGTGGACTCCGAAGATCACCGGGCCTTCATGTTCGCCAGCTACAACGCCGGACGGGTCCCGATACTCAGGGCCCGGGACCTGGCCCGCAACCGGGCCCTGGATCCACGCCTCTGGGCCAGCGTCGAGGCGGTCGCACCCGACGTCCGCCGCTGGCGCCACAAAGAGACCCTCAACTATATCCGCCGCATCAACGACAATCTCGCCCGCCTGGACGACCGGGGCCGCGTGGTCCGCCGGGCATCCGTCGCGCCGTCGGCCGCTCCAGCCGCCTCGCCCGCCGCCCCGGCCCAGCCCGCGCCCCGCCAGGGCCCCTGACTGCGGTACGTCCCGCCCCCCCCCCCGGCCGACCCCCCCAAGGGGTGGGAACGAACGCCGGGGGAGATCATGGTGTGATCTCCCCCGGGCAGTCGGACCTCCCTCGCTTCGCTGGGATTCGCTTACAGGAGGCCGGTTAGCGGAGTGGCGTAGCTCGCGCTCCTCGGCTCGGGCTCACCGTAACGGCCCTCCTGCGCATGCTGGCGATTCCATTCCTCCCGCAGGCAGAAGGGATCGAGTCCGTGCGGCCGGTCCACCGCCAGGACCCCGTCGAGGTGGTCGATCTCGTGCTGGAGCAGCTCGGCCCGGTCCCCCTCGAGCTCCGCCGTGTGCCAGGCGCCCTTGAGGTCCTGGTAGCGCACCTTGATCCGGTAGGCGCGGGACACCCGGACGAAGAGGCTCGGGAACGAGAAGCAGTCGTCCCAGACCGTGAAGTCCTCGTTGCCGACATCCACGATCTCGGGATTGATCAGCGGCCAGGCCTTGTCCATCTCCACGTAGACGATCCGCACCGGCGCGCCGATCTGCGGGGCGGCGATGGCCCGGCCGTGGCCGAAGCGGGACTGGAAATCGCGCAGGGTCTCCCGCAGGTCGTCCACGATCACCCGCACGGCGGTGGAGCCTGGCTTGGCAATCGGTTCGCACCGGGCCCTGAGGATCGGGTCCCCCA
>CAZCVG010000227.1:0-3979 GCA_964501735.1 uncultured Gemmatimonadaceae bacterium
TTCATGCTGCCTCCCCCTGGATGACTGATGGTTACCCGCCGCTGTTGCCAAGCCCACTAATGCTCGCCCGCTCTAGGGGCAACCCATATGCCACAACCTTAGGAGGCGTGATAAAGCATTATCCCATAACATGTTATGCCGATTTTCACGGTTTTTGGCCCTCGCCAGAGCCGAGATTCCATGCCGGATTTTGCGGGATTTCCCGCCCGCTCCGGCGAGATGCCAGAGTACTCAGGGCCCCCGCCAGGAGCCACGAGGCACCAGACGGTGCGGCCGGGCGCCGCCCAGCTGGGCCCGCCGGATGGCGCAGGACGACCGAAGCACCCGGGCCTCCCCCGCCACCGAAAGGCTTCCCTGCACCAGCACCACCCCGGCCACCTCCGCCGAGTCCATGAGGCTGAGGTTGCCCGTAGCGAGGACCGCGCCACGAAAGCGGGCCGAGCCACGAAGGGTGAGGTCCCCCGTGGCGACCAGGATTCCCTGCCCGGCGCCATCCAGGATCTCGGTGCCCCCGCTGGCGGCCACCAGCGGGAAGTAGCCCCCGCAGGGGCTTCCGGGATTGTCCGGGTCTCCCCAGTTGATGGGGGAGGTGCGGGCGCAGCTACCGGCCAGGAATGCCGGGCCCGGGGTGACGAGCCCCGACACCGACACATCGGCGCCGGCGATCAGGGTCGGGAGCGGGGTGGATCCGAGACCGGCAAACAGCCCGGCCGGCAGGGCTGAGTCTGTGGCCGACGGGGGGCTCCCGCTCAGGCATGTCCCGCCCGGGCAGTTGAGCAGGGAGGGAGCCCCGGTGGCCAGGGCCATCCCGGTGCGCGGGCCACTCGCCGGCGGACAGAGGGAGTCCCAGCCGCCAGGAACTGCATCCTCTCCCATGACCCCGAAGTTGGCACCGATGCTCGCTCCCGTGGCGACGAGCGCCGCCACGGTGTCCGGGAGGGCCGGGCTCTCGAGCCGGACCAGCCGGGCCAGGCTGGCGCGGGCGAGGAGGTGGCCGTCGGCAGCGCGCTGCTCCCCCACCGCCTTGAGCAGGAAGAGGCTCTGGCCCAGGCGGACGAGTGTGTCGTGGGAGACCGCCCCGGCCGACGGGGCAACCGGTGTGAGCCCCTGCCCGGAACCCTGGCCGAGCCCCCCGGCGAGAAGGGGATCCCAGTGGGCGGCCGCCCGCTCGATGCCGGCCTCCGCCACCGTGAGTGCCCGGGCCCGCGCGATCGCGCGGGCCCCGGCGAGGCTTCTCAGCCGCGCGGAATGGAGGCCGAGGGCGCTGAGGCCGCCCAGCAGCACCAGGAGCAGCAGCACCCCGGGCAAGGCGGCACCGTTGGGCTTCATGGGGTGAGGTTGTTCGGCGCGAACACGCTGCCGCTGCTGTCGCGGCGGCCGGCCACCGAGCCGGCCACGACCGCCGAAATGGACCGCACCAGCCCCGGCACCATGGTGGCCCGGGCAGCAGAATCGAGAAAGGCGAAGCGCAGCCCACCGGCCGCCAGGGGCCCGGCGACAGGCTGGATTGCCTCACCGGCGCTCACCGAGCGGGCCCCGAACCACCAGGCGCCGAGCGAGCTGTAAAGCCGGACCTGCATGACCTCATAGGTGCGCGCGGGCGCCAGCCCCGGCAGGGCCGACGGCGGCACCAGGGCAGTGTCCAGCAGTGTCTGAAGGACCAGCGCGGGCGCCCCGGCGCAGGTTCCCGTGGAGACCGCGAGGATTGGGAGCGCCAGCCACCGGACCGGACCACCCGTCAGGGAATCGGGGCCGGCGTACAGCATCAGGCTGTCCCGGCCGGCCTGGGGAAGGCGAGGACCGCCCCACTCGCTCAGGAGCAGCCGGACCTCGTCGGCTCCCACCTGGCAGGCCAGGCCGACGCCCCGGGTGGCGCGCCAGACCAGCGAGTCGGGGCCCAGCCGGATGAGGTCGGTGCCGGTGGAATCGGTGCCGGCATCGGCCAGGTCGCTCTCGAGAAAGTCCAGCGCAGTGTCGAATGAGCGCTCCAGCTCGGCGCCAGCGTGGGTGGCCCGCGCAGAGCGTTCGGCGCCGAGCCCCAGCCGGGCGACAGCCGCCCCAACAATGGAGAGCAGGATCAGCCCCACGAGAACTTCCATGAGGGTGAACCCTCGGCGGGAGCCTATTGGCATTGCAGGAATCCGTAGGCAGTGTCGGCATGCTGTCCGCGAACTGTCGGGAAGCTGACGATAAACGTGAGACTGGCCCCGCCAGTGCCTGGGCCGACCGACCACGACAGTTGCTCACCGTGGGTGCCGGAAATCCGGCCAGCCGTAAGGGCCGAGCAGCGGCCACCCGCCTGACGGACCAGCTGGCGGAGCCTACCGGTGTGGGTGGAGAGGAGGCGGGCGGCACGGACGGCGCGGTTGCCCTCCCGGACCGTCCTGAGGGCGTAGGCCGAGGTGGCGACGTTGCCAAGCGCGCCGATGGAGAGGATGGTGATGGCGACCAGGCACTCGATGGTGCTGAGCCCGCGGGTGGTGAGGAGCATTGCTTCCGCGCCAATGGAGATGGTGCGGAAGATGTGGCGGGCGCACGGGTGGTGGCGGTACCAAGTGACGCCGGCCGGCGCGAAAAGACGCACCGGCTCCGCTCAGGGCGCGGCCGGCCGGCTCCTGAGGGCGCTGTCCACGACCTGGGTGAGGAGAGCGAGATCGGGCTCGCCGCGGCTGCGCTTGATGGCCAGCTCGGCCTGGGCCGCCGGCAGGCTGTCAATGCGCAGCAGGCAGAAGATGAGCTTGCTGCGTGCCTTCCACTTGCGGGGTTCACGGGCCAGGGCCTGGCGCATGAAACCCGCTGCCTGGCCGTAGAGGCCGTGCTCGAGGAAGCGGTCGCCGAAGTCCTCGTGAAGATCGGCATCACGGTCGTAGAGCTGGAGCGCCATTCGATAATGCAGCTCGGCCTGACGCTGCAGCCCGCGCCGGTAGAGGACGCCGGCGTAGGCCCAGTGGGCGGTGTAGCTGAGCGGCGCGTCCTCAACCGCCCGGGCGAAGAGCGTCGGGTTATCCCGCCAGACCGGCTGCCGGAGCGCGCTCCGGACCAGCCCGCCGAGCACCAGGAGGATCAGTGCCCCGGCGGCGAGGCGAGCCGCTGCCGGTGACAGCGGCGGGGCGGTGGCCCGCCACCAGGCCAGGGTGCCGCCCAGGACAAGCACCGCGCCGACGCTGGGCAGGAACAGGGTGCGCTCGGCGAGAATCACGCCGGTGGGGATCACCAGGTTGCTCACCGGGAACAGGGCCAGCCCGATCCAGAGGATGCCGAGGGTCACCGCAGGGGCGGCATGGCGGGCCTTCCACGCCAGCAGCGCCAGCGCCAGGAGCAGCACGGCGCCAAGCAGCTGGTCGGGGCCCACCGCCGTGGCGAGGACGACTTCCTGCGGCATGTAGTCGGACTGGAGGTGGAGCGGGAAGACCAGGAGCCGAACCCACTCGGGCACCACCGCGAGCATGGTGAGGAGCCGCTGCCCGGCAGTGGCCTCGCGAAGCACGATGTGGGGTACCTCCCCGACCACCCCGCCCAGCACCGCGGCGCGGGCCGCCAGGTAGCCCACCACCGTCATGAGGAGGGCGAGGTAGCCGGGCCAGAGTGCCGGGAGGCGCTCGCCCGGCCGGCGGCTGTCGGCCACTACGGTGCATTCGATGGCGGCGAGCAGGCCGACGGTCACCGCGCCGTGCTCCTTGGAGAACACGGCCAGGGCGGCGGCGAGCACCACCCCGGCCCAGGCGGACGCGTCCAAGCCTGTGGCCTGACGGCCCCGCACGTACAGCAGGGCGGCGAGCAGGGCGAACCCGGCGGCCCAGAGTTCGGATTGACCCGACACATTGGCCACGACTTCCACGTGGACGGGGTGCACCGCGAAGAGGAGCGCCGCCAGACCGGCCACCGGCCCGGGGAGCAGCCGGCGGAAGAGGGCCAGGGCCAGCAGGGAGACCAGGACGATCAGTGCGATGCTGACGGCGTGGAACAGCCAGGGCGAGCC
>CAZCVG010000228.1:0-3919 GCA_964501735.1 uncultured Gemmatimonadaceae bacterium
ACGGCGTCAACCACCGCGACATCAAGCCCCAGAACATCCTTCTGCACGACGGGCGTGCGCTGGTGTCGGACTTCGGCATCGCCCTTGCAGCCAACAAGGCCGGCGGCTCCCGGATGACCGAGACCGGGATGAGCCTGGGGACGCCGCACTACATGTCGCCCGAGCAGGCGATGGGCGAGCGGGAGCTGGACGCCCGGAGCGACATCTACGCTCTCGGGGCCACCACCTACGAGCTGCTCACCGGCGAGCCGCCATTCACCGGCCCCACGGCGCAGGCGATCGTGGCCAAGGTGATGACCGCGACCCCCGAACCGGTCACCACGCTCCGGAAGACGGTGCCGCCTCACGTGGCCGATGCGGTGCACCAGGCCATCGAGAAGCTCCCCGCCGACCGCTTCACTTCCGCGGCAGACTTCGCGGCGGCGCTCGAGGGACGCGGCACCGCGCCGGTCGGGCGCGCCACGGCTTCCCGCGTCGCCGCGCCGCCCTCGCGGCATCCCTGGCGGCTCGGCTCGGTGATCGCAGTGGCGGTGGTGGTCGCCTTCCTGGCCGGGCGGCGGGGCGGCGGGGCGGCCGGACCCGCCGTCTACGATGCCACGCTCCCCGACAGCGCTCCCATGAACCTCGGGGCCACCACGGCGACGGTCTCCTACGGGGCGTCGCTCCGCAATTTCTCGGTGTCGCCGGCCGGCGACTTCCTCGTCTACGCGGCTCGCCGCGGGGATTCCACCGGCCTCTGGTATCGGAGCCTTCGCGACGCGACCGTGCATCCGATCGCCGGGACCCTGGGCGCCACGGCGCCCCGCGTGAGCCCCGACGGCACCCGGGTGGCGTTCCTGATCGGGAGCAGGGTCATGGTCATCCCGGTTGCCGGTGGCGAGGCCCGCCTGCTGCTGCAGGGGGAGAGCGCCACGGTGGCCGAGTGGATCTCCGCCACCGACCTGGTGGTGGCGGACGTCGATGGCTACCGGCTCAACTGGGTGGACCGGGAGGCCACCGCCACCCGCTCGAAGACCATCCCGCGCTGCGCCCTGGGAGCGTGGGCCGCGGGGCTCAGCCAGCTGATCTGCTCCTTCAACCGGGTGGCGGAGCTGGTGGACCCGGAGAGTGGCAGCCGCCGCACCATCCGGACCACGGGGCCGGACGGTGCCCCGGGAGGCCCGCTGATCGGGTCGGCGTTCCGGTTGGTGGGCCGGGGGTTCCTGACATACATCGCGGGGGACGGCAGCCTGATGGGGGTCCGATTCGATCCCGCCACGGCGCTGGCCGGACGACCGGTGGCCCTGCTCGCCGGGGTGCGGCGGGAGGCGCTCGGTGAGGCGCAATACGACCTCACCGCCGACGGGACCCTGGTCTTCGCACCGGGGGTGGACGCCACGGTGGGGCGAATGGTGCGGCTGGCGCGGGGCGGGACCCCGGAACCACTCAACGTCGAGCCCGCCGACTTCCAGCGCTACGACCTGAGCAGGAACCGGCGCTGGCTGGCCGCGGTGGTTCAGGGCCCGGCCGGCAACGAACTCCGGGTGTACGACCTGCGCGACGGGCAGCGGTTCACCTGGCTCCGGGGCGACACCTTCCTCCACCCGCTGTGGAGCCCCGACGGCGAGCGGCTCCTCGTGTCCGCCCGCGACTCGAGCCGCACCTACCTGCTGCGCGGCTCCCCCGGGTCGGGGCAGCCGCCGGACACCATCGGCCGCTGGCCGCTGGGGACCGGCAACCCCGGCGTCATGGACTACCACGACGCCCACACCGCCGTGGCCCAGGACGTCAACGGCGCCACGGTCCGGTTCGACCCCAGCCTGGCGGCCCCGACCTTCGACACCGTGCTCACCGGGATCCGGTTCCCGTCGCTGTCCCCGAACGGAAGGCTGATGGCCCAGCAGACCATTGACGGGGTTCGCGTGGTCGTCACCACCTTCCCGGTGCCGGGCCGCCGGTGGCAGCTGGCCTCGGCGGGGGTGGAGCCGTGGTGGCTGTCGGCCACGGAGGTCCTGTTCCGGTCGGGGGTCGCGTGGTACCTGGTGCGGGTGAACCCCGAGACCGGCGAGCCGCAGGGGCCGCCCACCCTGTGGGCCCGGGACCCGCGCTTCTCCGACACGTCGGGCTGGTCGCAGCGCCCCTCGCACGATGGCGGCATCATCTACGTGCAGGGCCCGGAGGAGACCCGCGCGAGGTATTTCCGGGTGGTGCCGGGATGGGTGGACGCGATGGAGAAAGCAGCGGGGAGGTAGGCGGAGGGACGGCCCGACGATCGCACCGACAGCCGGTCAGCGGTGAAAGGATTCATGGCGAAGCTCCTCGTGCTGTTCGTCACGGCGTTCGTGGACATGGTGGGGCTCACCATGATCATCCCGCTGCTGCCCTACTACGCCACCGATTTCGGGGCCAGCGCCACGACGGTCGGGCTCCTGATCTCCGCCTTCTCGATTGCCCAGCTGGCCGTGGCCCCGAGCTGGGGCCGCTTCTCCGACCGCTACGGCCGCCGCCCGGCGATCCTGGCCGGGCTGCTGCTCACCAGCGGCGCCTACCTGCTGTTCGCCTATGCGGGGTCCATCGCGGCGCTGCTGGTGTCCCGGCTGATCCAGGGGGCCGGCGGCGGCACCATCGGCGTGGTGCAGGCCTACGTCGCGGATGCCTCCACCCCGAAGGAGCGCACCAAGAGCCTGGGCTGGCTGTCGGTAGTCACCAGCCTCGGGGCCGTGGCCGGGCCCGCTTTCGGATCGGCGATGATCAGCATCGGGGGCCGGCGGGCACCGGGCATCGCCTCGGCGGTGCTGGTGCTGCTGGTGGCGATCTTCGCGTGGCGCTTCCTGCGGGAGTCGCGGGAGCTGCGCCAATCCGCCAGCCACAGCATTCCGCCCGCCACGAGCGGCCGGGCGGCGATCCTCCGGGTGGTGACCCACTGGCGGGAGCCGGCCTCGCGGCTCATCTGGATCTATACCATCGCCATCGGCGCCTTCTACGGCACCATCCAGACGGCGCCGCTGCTGCTGTCCGGCCGCTTCGGCGTGACCGAACACAATATCGGTTACTTCGTGATGTACCTGGGCGGCATGGGGGTGGTGGTCCGCTCCCTCGTCCTCGGCCGCATGGTGGACCGGTTCGGGGAGGCACGGCTGTCGCGGTTCGGGGTGGTGCTGCTGGCCCTGGGGCTGACGGTCACCGGGCTGGCGTGGGGGTGGCCCGAACTCATGCTGGGTTTCACCCTGATGCCGATCGGCACGGCGTTCCTCTTTCCCTGCGTGACGGGCCAGCTCTCCGGGGTGGTGCCGTCCAACGAACGCGGGCTCTACATGGGGGTACAGCACACCTTCGGCGGAGTCTCGCGGGTGGCCGTGCCCATCGCGGCGGGGTTCCTGATGGACCACGCCGGGGTCGGGGTGCCGTTCTGGCTCTCCGGGCTGCTGGTGCTGGGCACGCTGCCCCTTACCGCCGCCCTGCTGCATACGGTGCAGGCCGTGCCGACGCCGGTACCGGAAGCCGCCCTGGAGGAGATTACCGGCCAGTATCCGGTGCCGGCGCCGGAACCGGGCGGCAAGCCGGCGGGGTGACCCCGCCAGGGGTGTAGGGCGGTTGCAGCACTCTTCGTGTTGTCCTCACGCCCTCCGGGTTGATCACGTCGGAACCGCCGCACCCATCAGGTGTCCCGATGATTGCCACCACCAGGAGGCCAAACCCGCCCAGTCATCGAGTCTAGCCGGCGAACCGCCAGCGACTACCTTATGTCATGATTCCGCCTCCGCCGCAGCTCTCCCAGGCCCTCGCTGACCGCTACCGCATCGAGCGGGAGCTGGGCCAGGGGGGCATGGCCACGGTGTACCTCGCCCACGACGTCCGCCACGACCGCAAGGTCGCCCTCAAGGTGCTCCGCCCCGAACTCGCCGCCATCCTCGGCGCCGAGCGGTTCCTCGCCGAGATC
>CAZCVG010000229.1:0-3880 GCA_964501735.1 uncultured Gemmatimonadaceae bacterium
CGCCCCGGCTTGCGGACCGCGCCCGTGAGCACCACGTAGCGCAGCGGCCGGAAGGCCGAGCGCGAGAACACCGTGACCTCATCGTCTTCCTGCAGCGGGAGGTCGTCGGCGATCCGGCCGGTGGAGTCGGCGAAGCTCGAGCGGAGCTGCAGCCGGGTCGAGTCGTTCTGCAGCCGGGTGACGAGGATCTGGCCCAGGTAGACGTCGGGCTTGGGGCCGCCGGCCAGCTGGATGGCGTCGGACAGGCGCATGCCCGGGCTGTGGCCCACCGCCCCGGGCGTCCAGACGTTGCCGAGGACCGAGATGACGCTTCGGCGCCGGTCGGCCACGGCGAAGACGGTGACCGAGTCGCCCGCCGCCAGCGGAAAGGCCGGTCCCAGGCCGTCCACGAACTGGTCCGAGGCGAGGTCGAGCACCACCCGGTCGCGTCCCCCGGGCTGCCGCTGCGGGGGCGGGAGGATGCGGTCCACCTGCACCCGCCGGCGCAGCGCGTCGGCATCGAAGCCGCCGGCCGCCTGGATGAGGTCGCGCAGGCTCTCCCCGGGAGCCAGCTCATAGATGCCGGGACGGACCACCTTGCCGGCCAGCTTGACATGGGTGCCGCGGACCGGGACGAAGATGACGTCGCCGTTTTCCAGCCGGGCGTCGTGGCGGTTGTCGCCGCGGAGCAGGTAGTCGTAGAGGTCCAGGGAATCGGCCAGGGCGCCGGCCCGGCGGATCTCCACCCGGCGGAAGGAGCCGTTCTCGGTGGGCCCGCCCGCGGCGTACAGCGCGGTCATCGCTGTGCCGGCGGCCGAGAGCTGGAATGAGCCCGGGCGGGCCACGTCGCCGGCCACGAAGACCTGCACCGTGCGAAGCCGGGACACGCTGATGCTGAACCGGGTGGTGGCGCCGGCGCCCCGGCGGACGCCGGAGTAGACCCGTCCCAGCCGGGCGTAGAGCAGGTCTTCCAGCTCGCCCAGGGTGAGGTTGGCCACGTTGAGCTGCCCCACCTGCGGGATGGCCACGAAGCCCTCGCGGGTCACCGTCAGTTCGTGGGCCAGTTCCACATCGCCGGTGAGGATCAGGACCAGCCCGTCCCCCGGTCCCAGGCGGTAGTTGGCGTCCACCGGCCCGGCGAGGGCGGGGATGAACAGGCTGGTGGACCGCCGGAAGAGCGACAGCCCGAAGATCTGGAGGCCCCGGTCCTTGCTGGCCAGCGAGTCGGCCCGGAGCGAATCCCGCACCGCCTGGGCCGAATCGGTGAGGAAGTAGAGCGAATCGGCTTCCTCCACGCTCACGATCCCCAGCACTCGCACGGCGTCGAGGACGTCGGAGCCGGGCCGGAGCGCCCGGGTGGTGTCTGCCCCTTCCATGTAACTGTCCAGGAGGTTCTCCGGATAGCCCGCGGCGCGCAGCCGGGCCCGGACCTGCTGGCGGGTGAGGCCGCTGGCGCCGATCCGCTCGCGGATCTGCTGGGCCAGCTCCGGCCGCTCCTGCAGCATCCGCTGGGCTTCGGCGGGCGACGGGAGCGGCTGGCCGGAAGGGACCTGGGCGCGGGCCGCGCCGGCGTGGCCGGCCACCAGCAGGAGCGCAAGGCCAAGGGGGCGGAGGACTGGGCCAGCCGGTCGAGAGATCATCGAGGGAAGATGCGGGAGGAACATGAGTGACGGAAGGCCCGGATCGGGGTGTGGCGGCGCCGGGCGCATTGCGGCTCAGCCGCGAACCACGCTCTCCCAGAACTCCAGCGTGCGCCGGGCCACCGCATCGTCCACGAACTCGCTCATCACCCGGAGCCGGGCTTCCCGGCCGAGCCGGGTCCGCTCCCGGGGCGAGTCGGCCAGGTGCTGCAGGGCCGTGGTGAGGGCGGGAACGTCGTCCTCCGGCACCACCAGCCCGGCGGTGTCAATCAGTTCGGGGAGCGCCCCGGAGTCGCTTCCCACCACGGTCACTCCGTGGCCCATCGCCTCCACCAGCGGCTGGTGGAAGGTCTCGACCCATTCCGGGGTGGTCCGGGACGGGATCACGAGGCAATCCACCCCGGCCCAGATACCCTTGAGCTCGTCGGCGGGGATGGCTCCCCGCCAGGTGATGCGGGAGGCGATGCCCAGACGCTCCGCCAGCGACTCCAGCGACTCCTGCGAGGGGCCGCTGCCCACCACCGTGAGGGTCCACCGGCCCAGCAGCTTCACGCAGGCCCGGAAGAGGGTGTCGAGGCCCTTTTCCGGCACCAGCCGCCCCACGAAGCCGAGCGAGAGCGACCCCTGGTCGGGCCGGACGATCTCCAGCGGCGGGGTCAGTCCCAGCTGGGGAATCACCGCCACCGGGACGCCGGGGCGATCGCGCGAGAGGATCCCCGCCGCCACCCGGTTCCCGCCGATCAGGGCCCGGGCCCGGCCCAGGGTGCGGCTCCGCCGCCAGCCCTCCCGGAAGCCGTACCCGCGCTTGATGCTCTCCCAGCCGAAGAGCACCGTGGGCCGCCCCAGTTTCTCGGCCCGGGCGCTGGCCGTGGCGGCCGCCGGCGT
Source organism: uncultured Gemmatimonadaceae bacterium (assembly GCA_964501735.1). Lineage (GTDB taxonomy): Bacteria > Gemmatimonadota > Gemmatimonadetes > Gemmatimonadales > GWC2-71-9 > JADJOM01. Next base: position 2,505 of record CAZCVG010000229.1, read on the forward strand.
CCACGGCTCGGCCTCGATCTGCACGATGTCGGGGCGGAAGTCGCTCATGAGGCGGTTGAGGTCGTGGTCTCGCCAGGAGACCCCCTCCCCGCGCTCTTCCGACACGGGGATCGGCACGATCCGGATGCCGCCATCGTTGCCCCACGCGGCGCTGAGCAGCGGGCCGCGCGCGCTGGGCGACCACCGGGCCGGCACGGCCACGCTGAGGGTGCAGCCCAGCCCCACCAGGGCCTTGAGCTTGCCGCGGGTGGCGGGGTCAATGTAGGTGTGGGAAACGATGACGGCGCGCATGTCAGGAACCGCTCATCGGAGGGCCTCGACGGCCCGGGTTACCGCCTCGGCGGCGTGGCCGTCGCCGTAGGCCTCGGCGGCCCAGCGGGCGGGGCCGGCCCACCGGGCCAGGTGCCGCTCCACCGCCGTGCCGAGTTCCGTGGCCGCGTGCGCGGGGGCGACCAGGTGGTTGGCGCCGGCCTCGACCGTCTCGGCCCACTCGGTCTCGGTCCGCAGGGTGACGCAGGGCACGCCCAGCCAGTAGGCCTCGCGCTGCAGGCCCCCGGAGTCGGTGATGACCAGGCTGGCGCCCTGCGCCAGCGCGAGACTCTCAAGGTACCCCACGGCGGGAATGAGGGTCAGGCCCTCCCGCCGGCCCAGGGCCCGGTCGCCCAGGCGCTCGGCGGTGCGGGGGTGCACTGCGAGGATCACCGGGCGCCCCAGCCTGGCGAGCGCCCCGATGGCGCCGTGGAGGAGCGCCGGCTGGTCGGTGAGTTCCGCCCGGTGCAGGGTGGCGAAGACGTACGGGGACGAGAGCCCCGGCACGACGGACGCCGGGTCTGGAAGTCGCGGGCGGGCCGCCCGCAGCACGTCGAGGGAGACATCCCCGGTCTCAACCACCGTGGCCCCGGGGTGCTCGGCCCGCATCCGCGCCGTGGCCGACTGGCAGGGGGTGCAGAGCAGGGCGGCGATGGCGTCCACCGCCCGCCGGTTGATCTCCTCCGCCATCATGCGGTCCTGGGCACGCAGGCCGGCCTCGACATGGACAACCGGGATGCGCAGCTTGGCGGCGGCGAGGGCTGTGCCGAGGGTGGAGTTGGTGTCCCCAATCACGACGGCCACCCGGGCGGACACCTCCCGCAGCGCCGCCTCCATGCGGGTGAGGATCAGCGCGGTCTGTTCCGCGTGACTGGCCGAGCCCACCTCGAGGAAGCGGTCGGGCGGCGCCACCGCGAGCTGCTGGTAGAGCAGGGCGTTGAGGGCGTGGTCGTAGTGCTGCCCGGTGTCCACCGCGTGGACCGGACCCAGGCTGGACAGCGACCGCCGCAGGACACTGGCCTTGATGACCTGGGGTCGGGTGCCGTAGCCGAGGACGATCATGCCGG
>CAZCVG010000230.1:0-3866 GCA_964501735.1 uncultured Gemmatimonadaceae bacterium
GCCAGGAAGAACCCGGAGACCCGGGCGCTCACCACCACGAAGGCCGGCCAGTCCAGCGGGCCGAGCAGTTCCAGCAGGCCGGGCGTCATCAGGAGGCCAGGCTCGGGAGGGTGTTGAGAACCTGGGTGAGGTACTCGACCAGGGCGCGGACCATCCATGGCAGGGCCAGCACCCCGACCACCGCGACCGCCACCAGCTTGGGGATGAACGTGAGCGTCTGTTCCTGGATCTGGGTCAGCGCCTGCACCAGGCTCACCAGCACGCCCACCAGGAGCGCCGTGACCAGGAGCGGGGCCGCCACCATGAGCACCATCATCACGGCGCGGTTGATCAGCTCGATCGCGAGGCCGGCGGACATCGCTCAGACCTGGAAACCGGTGACCAGGCGCTGGACCACGAGGTTCCAGCCATCGGCCAGCACGAAGAGCATCAGCTTGAACGGCAACGAGATCATCACCGGTGGCAGCATGAACATGCCCATGCTCATCAGCACCGATGCCACGATGAGATCCACCACCACGAAGGGCAGGAAGATCACGAACCCCATCTGGAAGGCGGTGCGGAGCTCGCTGGTCACGAACGCCGCCGTGATGGTGAGGGTGGGGAGCGCCTCCAGGCTGTCGGCATCCTCCTGCCCGGTGAGCTGGGCAAAGGTGCCCAGGTCCTTCTCCCGGGTGTTGGCCAGCATGAACTCCCTGAGCGGGCTGACCGCATTGCGGTACGCCTCGACCTGGCTGATCTGGCCGTTCAGGTAGGGCTGCAGCGCGGTGGTGTTGGCCCGCTCCATCACCGGCTGCATCACCACGCCGGTGAGCAGCACCGCCAGCGCCACCAGCAGCTGGCCCGGCGGCGCGGTCTGGGTGCCGATCCCGGTGCGCACGAAGTGCAGCACCACCAGGATCCGGGTGAAGCTGGTCATCAGGAGGAACACGGCGGGGAGGAGGGTCATCGCCCCCATGAACACCACGATCCCGACCGCGCCGGAGAGCTGCAGCGACTCGGCGCCCTGCCCGATGGTCAGCGACACCTTGGGAGCCATCGGCCCCTGGACCGCCTGGGCCTGGAGCGCGCCGCCGATCAGTGCCACGGCCGGCGACACCCCGGCCGGCTCCCCGTTCCCGAGCGCCGGGGCCGTGGCCAGCAGCGTCACCGCCAGCGAGGCCACCCGGACCCGCTGGGCCAGGGCGGGAAGGGTGAAGCGGCCCTGGCCTGCCGGTGCGGCGGGGGCCGCTTCGGGCATGGGGCCATCCAGCGCCGCCGCGAGGTCGTCGCCGTCGAGCTCGGTGAGCAGCTGGGTGCCGCGCTCGCTCACCGAGACCACCAGCACCCGCTCCCCGACCCGGAGCAGGGCGACGCCCTGCTTGGGACCGGTCCCGATCCGCCGGAGCACCGCCATGGGCACGCCCCCCGCCCCGCCGGCGCCCGGCGTGAACCGCCGGAGCAGCCAGGCCGCCAGGCCCAGGCAGCCCACAGTCACCAGCAGGGCGGCAAACGCCCCGAGCATCACGCCATCTCCCGGGCCGGCACCGGCTGGGACGCCCCGCCCACGATCCGGGTGATCCGCACCCCGAAGTGCTCGCCGATCACCACTACCTCGCCCTCCGCCAGCTTGCGGTCGGAGACGAAGATGTCGATCGGCTCCCCGACCATCCGGTCCAGCTGGATGACCGAGCCGTTGCCGAGCTCGAGCACCTCCTGCACCGTGAGGTGGGTGCGGCCGAACTCGATGGCCACCGGGAGCGAGACGTCCAGCAGGGCATCGAGCGAGCCGCCCAGCCCGCCGGCGCCAGCACGGGCCGGGCCGGTGGACAGCTCGGCGAGGTCGGGCGCCCTGGCGGGAGCGGTGCGGGCAGAACCGGTCGCCCGGTCCATCTCATTCTGGTCCATGGATCACACCAATCTTCCCCGGGCCGCCTTGCGGGAGGCCTCGGGGCGCTGCGGGTTGACGGCCTGGGAGACGCGGAGCCCAACGCAGTGCCGGCTCTGGCCGAGGCTGCCCAGGAACCGGCGCTGGCCGCGGACGTGGAGCTCGACGGGGACATCGTAGGTATGGCCGGTGTGGATCACCTGGCCCACTTCGAGGCGGCCCACGTCGGCTGCCTTGAGCTGGAAGAGCGGGAACCGGGCGGCCACCTCCAGGCGCGAGGCCCGCAGCGCCTCCTCGATGCCGTGCCGGGCCAAGTCGCGCTCGGCGGCGCTCATCCGGACGCTGTGGAGATGGCGGGTCGGCTTTTCCTGGAGGAAGCTCTCCAGCGAGAGCAGCGGGATACACATCGTGATGAGTCCCGAGCAGGCGCCGGTGCGCACCTCGATATTGCAGACCAGGACGCTGTCCTCGCGGTTGGCCACCTGCAGGGCATCGGGGGTGGACTCAAAGCCGGCGTACCCGGGGGCGAAGCTCAGGTGATCGGCCCACGCTTCACGGACCAGTCCCCAGACCTTGTCGGCGATGCCCCGGACCACGGTCCGCTCCAGCAGGGTCAGCGGGCGCTGCAGGTCGTGCGCCTCGCCCGGGCCGCCGAACAGCCGGTCCAGCAGGGCGTAGGAGAACTCGGTGCCGAGGTCGAGCACGCCCTGGCCGCCCACCTTGTCGCCCAGGTCATAGACGAAGGCCGCCGACGGCGTCGGCAGCGAGAAAATGAACTCGGCGAAGGTGGCCTGCTCCACCGAGGCGACGGCCACGTCCACCGAGGTCCGGAGCCGGGAGCTCAGGATCGCCTGCAGCGACACCCCGACGCGCTGGTAGATCCCGTTCAGCAGCGCCTGGCGGTCCTTCGCGATCCGCGGCGGGCGCAGGAAGTTGTAGGGAATGACCTCCACCGCCGGCTCGGCCGGCGCGGGGGCCGTGCCCTCGAGCAGGCTGTCAACGTCCTGTTGCGAGAAGACATCGGCCATGGTCAGGCGCTCACTGGATCACGAACTGCGGGAGGTAGACCTGCACCGGCACGTTCGGGCCGATGATCGTACCGGCCATCGCGGCGATCTGGAGCTTGACCGAGTCGCGGGCCCCGGGCGCGGTGAGCTGGGCCATGGTCCGGCTCTCCAGGATCGACGTCACCCGGTCCCGCACCTCGATCTCGTGGGATTCCAGCACCTGGTAGGCCTTCTCGTCCTGCAGCGAGAACGCCACCGTGGTCATCAGGAACCGGCTCCCCTGCGACCCGGCGGGGTTGACGATGATGTTGGTCAGCTCGAGCAGCTTCCGCGCGGCGCCCGGCTTGAACTCGGGCTCGGCCCCGGCCGGGGCGGCGGAATCCGCCGCGGCATGGGCCGCGGGCCGGCCAATGATCCTCGGCGCGATCACCAGGCTGGCCACCACGCCGCCCAGGATCGCCCCGCCCAGGATGAGCCCGGCCATGAGGCCGGTCTTCTTCCCGCCCTGAGCCGCTTCGGGAGCTGGGACCGCCGCCGCTGCCGCCGCCGCTGCCGCTTCCGCCATGGCACCGCCTCACTTGAGGGATGGAGAGATTCGCCGGATCGGGATGCTGTCCGCCCCTCCTTGGGCAACCGGCGTACCATCCCGGCAGGTTCATCCAACCGCTTGCAGGAGTGCGACTTGGCCTTTGGACCCGGGATCGCCGCGGCCGGGAGGGGAAAAGAGTGCCGAGCCGCCGGGGAGGAGTTGCCGGGCGGCGCGCCGCCGCCGGAAGACCCGGCCCCGGCGGAGCGGACCGCTGGGCCGAACGCGAAAAGGGTGGGATCCGCGAGGAATCCCACCCTGCCCGCCCTGCCGGCGCACCGCCGGGCTGTCCGCCCGCCGGCCCGCCTTACCGCTTCAGGTTCACCAGCTCGGTCAGCATCTCGTCGGCCGTGGTGATCACGCGGGCGTTGGCCTGGAAGCCGCGCTGCGCGATGATCATGTTGGT
>CAZCVG010000231.1:0-3852 GCA_964501735.1 uncultured Gemmatimonadaceae bacterium
ATCTACCTGCCCGCCGACGCCGCCATGCCCACCAACATTGACGCCTGGGGGGTGCTGCCGAGCAACATCGGCGACTTCGAGCGGGAGGCGGCATGGCTCACCGTGGTGACCCGGCTCAAGGACGGCGTCACGCTGGCGCAGGCCCAGGCCGACATGGACCGCCTGGCAACGCACCTCCGGGCCACCCACCAGTTCCACGCGACCCAGAAGCTCCAGATCAACGTCGCCGGCATGCACCGGGACGTGGTCGAGCACACCCGGCCGGCCCTGCTGGCGCTGCTCGGCGCGGTGGGCTTCGTGCTGCTGATCGCCTGCGCCAACATCGCCAACCTGCTGCTGGTGCGGGCCTCGGAGCGGAGCCGGGAGATCGCCGTGCGGGCGGCGATCGGGAGCGGGCGCGGGCGGATCGTGGCCCAGATGCTCACCGAGAGCCTGGCCCTCGCCGCCGCCGGCACCGTGCTGGGACTGCTGCTGGCGTGGCAGGGGATCAAGGTCATCAAGGCGCTCAGCCCCGCCAACCTGCCGCGGATGGACCAGGTGTCGCTCGACGCCGGCACCTTCGCCTTCGCGGCCATGGTCACCGTGGTGGCGGCGCTCCTCTTCGGCCTGGCGCCGGCGCTCCGCGCGGTCCGGGGCAACCTGGCCGACGGCCTGCGGGACCGCGGCACCGACACCGGCGGGGCCCGGGGGAACAAGCTCCGCACCGTGCTGGTGGTCAGCGAGGTGACGCTGTCGCTGGTGCTGCTGATAGGGGCCGGCCTCATGCTCCGGAGCTTTGCCGCGGTCCAGCGCGTAGACCCGGGTTTCGACCCTAAGAACGCGGTGACGTTCAACGCCCCGCTCCCTTTCATCAAGTATTTCACGTCCCAGTCGCGGGCCACGTTCGTCAACCAGCTTGCCGACCGCCTGGCCACCATTCCCGGCGTGGAGACCGTGGGCGGCGTCACCCCGCTGCCGCTGGCCGGCGGCGAGCAGTACTCGGTGGGCTCGTATGGCCGGATCGGGGAGTCGGACGACGCCTACCGCGCCAACAAGGCGGACTACAAGGCGGTCCTCCCGGGGTATTTCGAGGCGATGAAGATCGGGCTGGTGGCCGGCCGCACCCTGCTCCGGTCGGACAACGAGAGCGCGGCGGAGGACGTCGCGGTGGTGGACCAGAAGTTCGCCGCCCGGGTGTTCGGCCAGGCCAACCCGGTAGGGGCCCAGATCCTGGTGGACCACTTCAACGAGCAGACCTTTTCCCTGGAACGGCTGCCCCTGACCATCGTGGGGGTGGTGGCCAACGTGCGCTCCACCTCGCTGGCGGCGGAGAGCCGGGAGACCATCTACTTCCCGTACGTCTTCCAGTCGTTCCTGCCGGTCACCTTCGTGGTGCGCACCGCCGCCGACCCCGCCAGCCTCATGCCGCGCATCCGGGACGAGGTGGCCGCGCTGGACCGCGACGTGCCGGTGGCCGACCTGTCCACCCTGGAGTCCTGGGTCACCGAGGCCATGGCACAGACCCGGTTCCTGGTGGCCCTCACCGGCACCTTCGCCGGCCTGGCACTGGTGCTCGCGGTGCTGGGTCTCTACGGCGTGGTGTCCTACTCGGCCCGGCAGCGGACCCGGGAGATCGGCGTGCGGGTGGCCCTGGGCGCCAGCGACCGGGACATCCGCCGGCTGATCCTGGGTCACGGGCTGGTCGTGGCGGGGGCCGGGATCGTGCTGGGCCTGGCCGCGTCGTTCGCGCTGACCAGGATCGTGAGCAGCTATTTGGTGGGCATCACCCCCACCGACCCCCTCACCTTCGCCGGGGTCCCGTTGGTGCTGCTCGGCGTCTCCGCCTTGGCCTCCTGGCTTCCGGCGCGGCGGGCCGCGTCGGTCAACCCGGTCGAGGCGCTTCGGGAGGAGTAGGGCGAGGGCGGCTACGTCCCCCGCTCGATCAGGACGGAACTCACCAGCTGGGCGATCGGCACCGCCACCATCACCTCGCCGTGGTCGCCGTTGCCCGAGAGCACGATGCCCACCCCGGCAATGGCCGCGGACACCGCCAGCGACGGCAGGTACTTCCCCCGCCGCCCGTTGGCCAGGTGCACGCCCAGCGGCAGCATGACCACCTCGCCGCCGATGGCGCCGAAGATGGCCTCGTCCAGGCCGCAGGGATCGTCGCCGCAGATCTTGTTACCGCCGCCGACCAGGCCGCCCAGGAGCGCGCCCGCGCCCAGGCCCAGTCCGCCGCCCAGCAGGCCGCCCGCCACCAGGCGGGCGGTGGAGCGGCCGCCCTCAGGCCCGCTCACACCGGCGGCCGGCGGCCGCCCGGTGTCGAGCACAACGGGGGCGGCCCACGACTCGAACGCCGCCGGGCGCTGCTGGGATGCCAGCTCGGCCGGGGCCGCGGTCAGCAATGCGAGAAGAAGGAGCGGGGCGCGCATGGCCGCGGAACGAGTCGCCGTCCCGAAAGGTTCCACCCGCGCCCCTGCCCGCTATCTCCCATACAGGGTCACGGTGGCCCGGCCCTCCCGTCCTCCGGCAATGCTCCGGTAGGTGAACTCCACCCGGCGGATGTTCCGTGCGGCGCCGGGAAGGTCAATCACCCGGCTCCGGCTCTCGGGGTTGAACACCAGCCGGGTGGCGGGAGAAAAGCGCTGGCCGTTGCCGAAGATCACCGTGACGTCGAACAGCTCGAGGTCGCCGTCTTCCACCCGGAACAGGATGCGGCGGAAGGCGCCCTCGCCCCGGGCGTCAATCACGTCCTTCTCGGCCCGGAAACTGACCGCCCGGGTGCCCAGCCGGGTCCAGCCGTCCAGGCCTGCCTCGGCGCCCGGTGCCGGCCCCGGGGTCTCCCCGGCGTGCGGATGCCCGTCTTCGTGCCTGACACCATACAGCTTGACTTCGGCCCGGCCCCGGTTGCCCCGGCTCCGGTAGTGGAACTCCACCCGGTTGATGAACCGCCGCCCGCCCGGCAGGTCGATGGTGCGGCTCGGGCTGTCCTCCCGGAAGACCAGGCGGGTCTCCGGCGAAAAGCTCTCGCCGTTGCCGAAGACCACCCGGATGTTCCACATCTCGAGGTTGCCGTCGTCCACCTCGATCTTGATGGCCCGGAACCACCCCTCGCGGGCGGTGACGGCGATGACGTCGTGGTCCGCCCGGTAACTGACCTGGCGGGTGCCGAGCAGTTCCCAGTCGTCGGCCCGGACGGGAACGGAGGCGAGCGGAAGGACCAGGGCCGCCAGCAGGGCGGCGCGGGGAGTCAGGCGGTGCATGAACGTCTCCCGAGGACATGGGTGTGAGGTGGATCACACGGCTGGCCGCACCGGCGCGGCGCGGCGACTATCGAATGGACGACCGGGCATCCCCCGTGTTAAGCCCGGCTCAGCGATACCCCTCCGCCTGCAGCGCGAACAGCTCGGCGTAGAGCCCGCCCTTGGCCACCAGCTCCGCGTGGGAGCCCTCCTCCACCCGCTCGCCGCCCATGAGCACCAGGATCCGGTCGGCCATGCGCACGGTGCTGAAGCGGTGGCTGATGAGCACCGCCATGCGGCCGACGGTGAGTTCCGAGAAGCGCTGGAACACCTCGTACTCGGCCCGGGCATCGAGGGCGGCGGTGGGCTCGTCCAGGATGAGGAGCTGCGCGTCCCGCAGGTACGCCCGCGCCAGCGCCACCTTCTGCCACTCGCCGCCGGAGAGGTCCACGCCGGTCTCGAACCGCCGGCCCAGCATCTGCTCCCACTTGTCCGGCAGCCGGGGGAGCACGCTGTCGGCCAGGCTCCGGCCGGCGGCGGTGTCGAGCGCTGGCTGGTCGGCGATCCGGGACACGTCGCCCACCGCGATGTTCTCCCGGAACGGGAAGTCATAGCGCACGAAGTCCTGGAA
>CAZCVG010000232.1:0-3829 GCA_964501735.1 uncultured Gemmatimonadaceae bacterium
AGGCCCTGGCGCGGGGGCTGGGCGTCAGCGAGCCGGCCACCAGCCCGACCTACGCTCTGGTACACCGCTACCAGGGTCGCCGCGGCCCGGTCTTTCACCTCGACTGCTACCGCCTTCGCCGGCCTGAGGAAGCGGAAGACCTCGGCTGGGAAACCCTGCTCGCCGAGGGGGACGCGGTCCTGGTCGAGTGGCCCGAGCGGGCGGGGGCCTGGATGCCGCACGCCAGCCGCCGCTTCCGGCTCCACCACCTGCCCGAGGCCGAGCTCAGGGGCCTGGAGGAACTCTCCTGATGTGGCTCGCTCTGGACACCGCCACCGACCGGGCCTCGATCGCCCTCGGCGGCCCTGACGGCGTCGCGGCGGAGGCCGAGATCGTCGGGGCCCGCCGGCACGCCGCGGGCCTGCTCCCGGCCCTGGAGCGCGCGCTTGAGGGGATCGGCGCCACCTCGGCCCACATCGAGGGGATCGTCCTGGCCGATGGGCCGGGCAGCTTCACCGGATTGCGGGTGGGAGCCAGCGTGGCCAAGGCTTTCCTGCGGGTGCGGCAGATGCCGCTCTGGACCGCGCCGTCGCTGCTTGGCGCGGCCCGGGGCGCGGCCGCGACCCCGGGAGAGACGGTGGCCGCGGTCAGCGACGCGCTCCGGGGAGAGATCTTCGCCGGGGCGTGGCGCTTTCACCCGGGGGAGGTCGAGTGCGTGCTGCCCCCCGGGGTGCTCACCCCCGCGGAGTTCCGCCAGCGCCTCGGCCACAGCGTGCGGATCACCGGCACGGCCGCCCCACTGCTCGGGGCAGGAGAGCCCAGCTGGCCCCGGGCCGGCGCCCTGCTCGGGCTGGTCGGCATGGCCGGAGGCGTTCGCCTGGTGGCGGACCCGGCTGCCTGGGAGCCCGACTACGGGCGGCCCGCCGAGGCGCAGGCAAAATGGGAGCGCGAGCATGGCCGCCCCCTTGCGAGTCCGGCCGGCCCGGCCCGCTGACGCGAGCGAGATCGCGCAGCTGGAGCGCCGCTGCTTCAGCGATCCCTGGAGTGCCGAGGCTTTCGCGTCCATCCTCCGCACCCCGGGGGTCCATGTGGTCCTGGCCGAGCGGGACGGCGCCCTGGTCGCCTACCTTGTGGGGCGGGCAGTGGCGGGGGAGGGGGAGATCCTCAACCTCGCCGTCGCTCCGGAGGCCCGCCGCTCGGGAGTGGCCTCGGCGCTGCTGGGGCATGGCCTGGCGGAACTGGCCCGGGCGGGGGCGGCGGAGGTGTTTCTCGAGGTGCGGGCCGGCAATGCCGGGGCCATCGCCCTGTACCAGCGGCTCGGGTTCCGGCAGGTTGGCCGGCGGGCCCGGTACTACAGCAAGCCGGTCGAGGATGCCCTGGTCCTGCAGCTGGCCCTGGCGGGCCTGCAGCAATCGGGTACGCCGGCGCTAGATTTGGAGTAGCGGTCGGGCGCGCCCATCCCCGAGCTTAGCGGGCGTGTTCCCCAGGTTTCTTTCTCAGCCCCCAGCGGTGGAGGTTCCCGTGAGTCGCAGTCTCAACAAGGTCACCCTGATCGGCAACCTCGGCCAGGACCCGGAGGTTCGCAGCACCAGCAGCGGCGGGCGGGTGGCCAACTTCAGCCTGGCCACCAGCCGTCAGTGGACCGGGCAGGGTGGAGACAAGCAGGAAAAGACGGAGTGGCACAAGATCGTCGCCTGGAACAACTCCAAGGGCACCGGCCTGGCGGACGTCGTGGAGCGCTACTGCAAGAAGGGGGACAAGCTCTACGTCGAGGGCCGGCTGGAGTACCGGTCCTGGCAGGATAAGGACGGCCAGACCCGCTACACCACCGAGATCATCGCCAGCGAGATCATCATGCTCTCGGGCCGGAGCGGGGGCGGGGAGGGCGGCTATTCCGGCGCCAAGGCGCCGGCCACCGCCGGCGCGGCGGCCAAGAAGGAGGGCAAGGCCGAGTTCGACGACGTCCCGGCCGCCTTCGATGGGGAAGAGGACGACCTCCCCTTCTGACCTGGCCAAAGGGGTCCCGGGGATGGGCGTCCCCGGGTCCCCGCCAGCGTGAGCCGCATCACCAGTCCCCGGCGGTACTTAGCCGCCCCGGTCTCATGTAGTCTCTGAGTGGCGATCCGGAGCCCGCTGTCCTATATTGGGTTACCACGATACCCACCCACCGAGGGTAGTGTGATGACCCGTTCCGCACGGACTGGCCTCACGGCGCTGCTGGCGCTGCTTGCCGCCCCCGCGCTGCTGCTGGCCCAGAACGCTCGACCCGACTCCCACACCGTGCGCCCAGGCGACACGCTGTGGGACCTGTCTCGCCAGTACCTCGGCGATCCCTTCCTCTGGCCGGAGATCTACCGGCTGAACACCAGCGTCGTGGAGGATCCCCACTGGATCTATCCCGGCGAGGTGCTCCGGCTGGTCGGCGGCGCGGATGTCGCGGCTGTCCCGGCCACCGACACGCCGCTGCCTCCCGTTGAGGCGGGGGCCCCGGTAGCGGGTCCACCCATCGCCGAGGCCCCCGAGGCGCAGGCCGAGCCGGCGGAGTCGGCAGAGCCGGTGGCGCTGGCCGAGCCGCAAGTCGGGGATTACAACGAGGGCACCGGGGACGCGCGGGATAGCGTGGACCTCACCCCCCTCGTCGGTGACAACCGGCGCGGGCTGGGGGCGGGCCCCGATCTCCAGCTCAGTTTCCAGCGGGCCTATCGGCCCATCCGGCGCACCGAGTTCTACAGCTCAGGTTTCCTCACCGAGGAGCAGGCCCTGCCATTCGGCACGCTGCTTGGGCTGGTGACCCCGCTCCAGATCGAGGAGGTCAGCAACCGCACCACGGCGCAGCTGTACAGCCGGGTGGCGGTGACGCCCCCGCCCGGCGGCCAGTACCAGGTCGGGGACACCCTCGTGGTGGTGTTCCAGCAGCGGGAGATCCGGGGCCACGGCTTCGTGGTGATCCCGACGGGCCTGGTGCGGGTGATTGACGTCAGCCGCCCGGAGAATCTCGCCGAGGTGATCGCCACCTACGGCCCGATCCGGGACCAGCAGCGGGTGCTGCCGGCCGAGAAGTTCACCGACCCGGGCAACGTCCGGCCGGTGCCGATCTCCGACGGGGTCAACGGCCACCTGCTGGCCCACCGGGACAAGCAGCCGCTGGCCGGTCCGCAGGATGTCGTCTTCCTCGATCGCGGCCGCCGGGACGGGGTGGCGCTGGGAGACATGTTCGAGCTGCGCCAGCAGCCGCGCGACCGCCGTGGGGCGGCGGCGGTGATTGACGACATCATGGCGACGGTGCAGGTGGTCCACGTCGGGGAGCGGACCAGCACGGCGCGGGTGGTGCGTGTGGTGCAGCCGGACATCCCCGCCGGCACGGAGGCCCGCCAGGTCGCCAAGCTGCCGTCGTGAGCCGCGTGGCGCCCCACCGGGCCCACGCGTCTCCCTTCGGGCTCGTCGTTCTCTGCCCTCCGTCCCCGCATCGGGGTGCGGGAGACCAGGGTAGAGGGCGGCGAGCCCGGCTTACTTTCCGAAACTCTCTCCGGGTGTGTTCCTGATGCTCCAGGCCGTGGGGTCGCTGCCGTCAACCTCGTGGGAACTCGTGCGCCAGTCGAGCCCCGAGACCAAGATCGTGCTGGTGGTCATCGCCGTCTTCTCCGTGCTCGGGTGGTTCATCATCGGCCTGAAGTGGTGGCAGTTCCGCCGGATGCGGCGGCAGGCCAACCGGTTCTTCTCCGAGCTGGAACGGACCACCCGGTTGCAGGACGCCTACCACGCGGTGATGAAGCTGCCGCCGTCCCCCTTCAACCGGCTGTTCCGCGAGGGCCTGAGCTTCGTGGGAGAACTCAAGCCCGGCGGGCGCACG
>CAZCVG010000233.1:0-3827 GCA_964501735.1 uncultured Gemmatimonadaceae bacterium
ACCTACTCCCCCCAGCTCCACCTCGAGGTGCTGGCCCTGCAGGATGAGGGCAAGTCCGCCGACGAGATCGTGGCGGCCTTCGTGGAGAAGTACGGCGAGGACGTCCTCATGGCGCCCAAGCCGGAGGGGTTCAACATCGCCGGCTATGTGGTGCCGAGCCTCCTGATCCTGCTGGTGGGCGGGATCATGGTGGTGGTGCTCCGGCGGCGGACCATGCAGCGCGCCGCGCTGGCCGGAACTCCCGGCGCCGCCCACGCCATGCCAGACGGCGCCACTGCCGGGACGCTCGCTGCCCCACCGGCGACCTCCGCGGAGCTGGAGCGCCTCGAACGCGAGCTCCGGGAGCTGGACCAGTGATCTATGAAGCGATTGCAGCCGCCCTGGTGGCCCTGGCCGTGCTGGCGCTCATTGCCGGCCCGCTGCTCAAGGGAGGCGCCGCGGCGCCGGTGGGTGTAGACGAGCCGGAGGAGATGGAGGAGACCCCCAAGGGGATTGCCCTGGCGGCCCTCAAGGAGATCGAGTTTGACCGCGCCACCGGCAAGCTCTCCGACGGAGACTACCAGGCCCTCAAGGTGCGCTACACCGCCGAGGCCCTTGCCCTGCTCCGGAAGGACGCCGCTCCGGCGGCTCCCGGGCAGGTGGCTGGCGGTGCCGCCCCTCTCACCCCGGCCAGTCCGAGCCCGGCCGCTGACCGCCTCGCGGATGACCCCGTGGAGGCCATGATCGCCGAGCGGGTGAAGACCCTTCAGGGGGCCGCCATTCGGTGCCCGAGCTGTGGCCCCCGGCCCGAGGGGGACGCGCTCTTCTGCTCGGCCTGCGGGCGGTCGCTGGCCGTGGGCGGGTGCAACGCCTGCGGGGCCCCGCTGGTCCCCGGCAGCCGGTTCTGCGAGGGCTGCGGCACCGCGGTCGGCGGCGAGATCAGGGCCTGACCCGGACGGCCATCCCGAAGCTCCAGGTCCACATCGGCGACACTCTGGCGTCGGGCGGGAGGCCGGCCTTCTTGAAGGGGCCGCTGCCTACAGACACCAGGGCGGCATTCTCCAGGGCCAGCCGCCGGCTGAGCGGAATGGCCAGGACCGCGCCCCCTCGGACGCCGAGGCTGGCGCGGTCTCCCAAGGATGAGACACGCCAGAAGTCAGCCAGGACGCCCATTGTGACCGACAGCGCCGCTGCCTCCAGGCGGGCCACCTCCCGCCGGACCATGAGGCTGGCGCGATAGCGGTCCACCCCGCCGGTGCGCTCGTCCACGAACAGGGCCTCGGTGCTGGCCCGAAGCCCGCCCCCCGCATACCCGCCCGACAGGCCGATTTCCCAGGACCCGAACCGCCGCCCCAGCCCGGCTTCCACCGCCAGCCGGGGCGTGGGGACCACTTCCACCGTGCTGCCGGGGAAGGTGGTGGTATCCTGGGAGGCCCCGGTGAATGCATCGCGCGAGAGGCCCAGGCGCACCACCCAGCGTGATCCGGCGCTCCCTTCCTGGGCCGGGAGCGGGGCGGGGACCAGGGCGAGCAGCATGAGCCAGCAGGGGAGCGACCGCATGACACCTCCTCGGGTGGGTGGTTGGCCCGGGCGCGCCGGTCCGGCGCCCCGGGCGGTTGGCCTAGCGCATGATCAGGTTGATCCAGCCGTTGGTGATGTCGTTGTCGGCCTTGAGGATCCAGTTGAAGCCCGCGTGGTACTCGTTGACCACCTTGTCCTCCATGGCGTTGCCGATCAGGTCGTCGTTGGTCTTGATCAGGCTACCCAGCGCGGCGAGGAAGTCCTGGATGCTCCGGGCGGCCTTGATGATCTTGTTGACCGACCCCGAATCCACCGCCCCGGTGACGTCCTGATACAGCGGTCCCAGGCTGCCGATGAACGTGGCCCAGCGGTTGGAATCGGTCTTGAGGACGCAGGCCGTGTCGTCATCCTCGAGCGCCACGATCCGGAACGCCTCGCCTGGGTGGGCGGCCTTGTAGCTGTCAATCTGGGCCTGGCTGAACAGCAGCACGTTGCCGGTCCAGTTGGTCCCGCCGTCCCACTGGTACAGCCCGACGCTGTGCTCGCCGGCGCACTGCAGCCGGGTGAGCGAGTCGGTGGAGCCTTTCTGGCCCATGATGTGGATCTCAAATTCGGGACTACCCTTCAACCAACCCTCAAAATCGTCCTGGAAATGGGCCTTGGTCATGTACAGGCCCGGGGTAGGCGTGCCGCCCCCGCCGTTCCCGCCACAGGTGGTGGGATCGGGGCAGACTGCGGCGCCACCGGCGATGCTCCGAGCCGGGGGGAGGTCGAAATCGGTCTCGACCGGGACCACCGCCAGCACCGGTGTCCGGGGGGGACGGGTGGGATCCAGCAGGTGGCGGCCGCCCTGCAGGTCGAAGGCGACCGGCAGGTCCCCATCCCGCGCGGCGGTGGCCACCAGCAGCCGGGTGTCTCCCTGCCATGCGGCGCGGTGTTCCGGCACCGGGAGGTAGGCCTCGAGGGCCGTGACCGCGCGGTACACCGAGTCGGTGGCCGAGTCAGGCTCCCGGTTGAGCCGGGCCACGGCCCGGGACTCCAGGGCCCCATCGGCCTGGAGGGTGCGCTGGAGGTGGACCTTCTGTTCCGGATACGGCGACTGGAGCAGCCGGTCCCGGAACCGGGCCCGGAAGACCGGATCGGCCAGGGCGACGGCCAGCCGGCGGGCCGCGCCTTCCAGCGACTGGGTCTCCACCGAGACGGTCAGGCCGGGGCGGACCGCCCGCGACCCGGGGTCGCGGGACGGACTGGCGGACTCGGGGGCCTCACAGGCGGCGAGGGCGCCTGCCGCCAGGGTGGCGAGCAGGATACGGCGTACGGGGGACATGGGAACTCCTTCCTTGGGCTGGGCGCGACGGCACGCGGGGTGACGGCGGGCCCAAGGTAGGAGCGGCGGAGAGTCAGTCCGGGGTCAATTTCCTGCGGGGTGGTACCGGATGCTGCGGCGGGACGAGGCGGCCACCGGGTGCCCGGTGGCGGCCCTGGCTAGAACTCCATTTCCTCCATCCGCTTCAGGCCTACGCGGAGCGGGATGATGGTCATGCTGAGGCAGAGGATCACCACGCCCCCCAGCGACGCGACCATCCAGGGTGTAGGCACCGGGTCCTCGCCGGCCAGCTGCTGGCGCAGGTAGCCCATCACCGGCGTGGCCTCCAGCACCAGCACCACGCCGAGCAGCACGATGGCCGACATCATGAACACCATGCCCCCGAAACTGGTGGGGATCTGGGCCGCGTTCTCTGTGTCGAACCGCGGGTAGAGCGCGCCGATGCCCAGCGCCAGGGCGCTGATGGCAAAGGTGAGCAGGCAGATCGTCCCCAGGCTGATGACCATCATGAAGGTGGTGGCCTGCAGCAGGACGTTGGTGCTGAAGGTGATGGCGACCGCGAGGACCAGGAGCGGCACCGTCCCCGTCCAGTACTTGGACCACATCAGCGCCTTGAGGTCCAGCGGGCTCGACCGGAGCAGCCACATCTGCTTCCCCTCCAGCGAGACCGCCGGAAAGACGAACCGCGCCGCGATGGCCGCCAGCACGAAGCCGGCCAGCCCGAGGTTCAGGAACACCACCAGCGAGACCAGGAAGACCGGCACCTGCTCGCCCGAGAACAGGGGCAGGGACTTGATGTTGAACACGTAGACCACCAGCAGCACCGCCAGCAGGATCAGCTGGCTCCACTGGGTGGTGTCCCGGAAGAAGAGCCGGAGGTCCTTAAGCACGAACTCGCGCCGGGCCGGCGGCATCCGGTGGAACAGCCGTGCGAAGAGGCTGCCCCACGCCCGGCCCCGCACGAAGCGCTCGGCCCCTTCCTGGGCCTTGCTGAACCCGG
>CAZCVG010000234.1:0-3821 GCA_964501735.1 uncultured Gemmatimonadaceae bacterium
GACCCCAGCTTCCGCGACTGCGACGCGACCCGCTACAGCTGGGGGCCGGCGCTGGCCCCGGGTACGCGCACCTACGACCATGCCCGGGAGATGTTCAAGGACGGCTTCACCACCGACAACACCGTCACCCTGTCGGGCGGCGGCGAGCGGACCACCTTCTACCTCTCCGCCGGCCTGTCCCACCAGGGCGGGACCATTCGAGGCCCGAACAACAGCTATGACAAGATGAGTTTCCGCCTCAAGGGCGACCAGCGGGTCACCGACCGGCTGACCATCGGGGCCAACGTGGCCTACACCAACGCCCAGGGCGAGTTCGTACAGAAGGGCTCCAACTTCAGCGCCGTCGGGGTCGGTGCCTGGCGCACGCCACCGGAGTTCAACAACGCCGCGTACCTGGACCCGGTCACCGGGATGCACCGGGCCTACCGCTTCCCCAGCCCGTCACTGGCCTCGAGCGGCATCAGCCGGGGCTACGACAACCCGTTCTTCATTGCCAACCGGGCCATCAGTACCAGCGACTCCGACCGCATCATCGGCGGCCTGACCGCCTCTCTGGCAGCCACCGGCTGGCTCCGTTTCAACTACAGCCTCGGCGTGGACTACTCCGGCGACTACCGGCTCCAGGGCCTGCCGCAGACCAGCTCGAACGGGCCGGACGCTTTCGGGCAGGTGATCAAGGCGTCCCTCAACCGGAGCCAGGTGGACCACAACCTGACCGCCACGGCCAGCTACCGGGTCAATCCCAGGGTCTCCGGGGCCTTCACCATCGGCCAGAACCTCAACAGCCGGGTATTCAAGCGGCTGGGGGTCATCGGCAACGGGCTGATCGCCCCCGCGCCCTACACCCTGGGCAACACCGCCAGCCAGGACGCGCCCAACGACTTCGAGACCCAGGTGCGGACGGAGGGGTACTTCGGCCAGGCCACCGTGGACTTCGCCGACCAGCTCTTCCTGAAGGGCGGCCTCCGCTACGACGGCTCCTCCACCTTCGGACGGCAGAAGCTCCGGAACTGGTTCCCCAGCGCCGGGGCCGCGTGGCAGTTCACCAATGCCACCTCCGCCTTCGGCGACAAGATCACCTACGGCAAGCTGCGCGCCGCCTACGGCGAGGTCGGCACCGAGCCGGCGCCGTACCTGACGACGGTGACGTTCGTCGCCGGCGGGAAGTTCACCGATCCCTACTCGGTGGCCATCGGCGCCTCGGAACGGGGCATCGGCGGGCTGTACAGCTCCACCATCAAGCCGGCGGTGGGCCTCAAGCCGGAGCGCACCAAGGAGCTGGAGCTGGGCCTCGACGTCGCCCTGTTCAAGGACTACGCCGACCTGAGCTTCACCTGGTACCGGCGCCGCTCCGACGACGTGATCCTCAGCGTGCCGGTCCCCGCCTCGACCGGCTACACCCTGGAGAGCGCCAACGGCGCCGCCATCCGCAACGCCGGCACCGAGTGGATGCTGAACATCCGGCCCATCTCCCGCCGCGACGTGACCTGGGAGGTCGGCTTCCAGGTGGCCACCAACCGGAGCCGGGTGCTCGCCCTGAAGGGCGTGGATCCCAACGGCGGCTACGTGGGGTACGGCGGCAACGGCGGGTTCGGCACCGCCAACGTGATGATCGGCCAGCCGGTGGGCGTCTTCCGCGACTATGACTACGTCCGCTGCGGCCGCGGCATCATGGATATCTATGGCACCGCCATTGACGTGGACGCCGCCTGCGGCAACGCGCCGGCCGGGGCGCTCTACATCGACGACGGCACCTTCTCCTCGACCGGCCAGCCGGGCTTCCCGGTGCCCGACTACTCCACCACCCGGGTCATGGGCAATCCGGAGCCGGACTGGACCGGCAGCCTCCGCAATACCTTCCGGTACAAGAAGTGGACCTTCTCCGGGCTGCTGGACATCAAGAACGGCGGCCAGGTCTACAACGGCACCCGCTACGCCCTGATCCACTTCGGCACCGCCAGGGCCACCGCCCGGCGGGGCGAGACCGTCACCTTCGGCGACGATTACTTCAAGGGAGAGAAGGTCGCCGGTCCCGGCGCCGGGACGCCCGCCACCCTGGGCGAGGATTTCTTCCGCTACGACTACGGCTTCGCCGTGGGCACGGGATTCTACGAGGACGGCGGCTTCATCAAGCTGCGGGAGATCTCCATCGGCTACACCCTGGACAACGCCTTCGTCCAGCGGACCCTGGGGTTCAGCAGCGTGGACATCCGGGTGTCGGGCCGGAACCTGCACACCTGGACCAAGTACACCGGCGTGGACCCGGAAACCAACCTGGTCGGGGCCGAGACCGGTGCCCGGGGGATCGACTGGTTCAACAACCCCCAGGCCCGCTCGTACCTGATCTCCTTCACCCTGAACCGCTGAGCGACGAGGAGCTGACCCATGCGCAACAGACTGCGGACGTCGCTGGTCGCGCTGGCGCTTGCCGCCGGCACGTCGGGGTGTGACAGCTTCCTGACCGGGCCGAGGATCTCCGACGACCCCAACAATCCCACCTCCGCCTCCAGCACCGCGCTCTTCGTGGCGGCGCAGGCGAACATGTACGTCCAGATGGAGAACCACCTGGCCCGGAGCATCTGCCTCTGGATGCAGTCCTGCTCCGGGCAGGGACCGCAATACGGGCTGCTCGGCGTCTACGGCGTCGGCGCGGATGAGTACTACGGCTTCTGGGCCGGGACCTATGGCGGAGGGGGGCTGCTGGACCTGCGCCGGGTGCGGCGCGCAACCCAGCAGGACGGCGATTCGGTCTTCGCCGGGATGGCCATGGTGCTCGAGGCCTACCTGGTGGGGACCGCCGCCGACGTCTGGGGCGACATCCCCTACCGGGAGGCGGTGAATCCGGCCATCAACGCGCCGTCACCCGATCCCCAGCAGCAGGTCTACGACGACATCCAGGCCCTGCTGGACACGGCCATCGTCTTCCTCGGCGCTACCGACCCCAGCAACAAGGGCCCCGGCGTGGCGGACCTGAGCTACGACGGCGACGCCGCCAAGTGGTCCGCCGTGGCCCACACCCTCAAGGCGCGGTTCCACCTGCACACCGCCGAGGTCCTCGGCAATGCCGCCTACGCGGCGGCGCTGACCGAAGCCCAGATGGGGATCGGCAGCTCGGCGGACGATTTCACGGCCTACCACAGCCAGTCGTCCATCGAGCGGAATCTCTGGAATCAGTTCATCAACACCTGGACCGACTTCATCAAGGCCGGACGCTTCATGGTGGACCTGCTGGAGGCCGACAACGACCCCCGGCTGGGCATCTACTACAGCCCCGTGCCCGGGTCGCCCGGCGTCTATCGCGGCGCCGATCCGGTGGACACCCTCGGCGTGGGCAGCCTCTCCGACCTCGGCGCCACCGTCCTGGCACCGGACTATCGCCAGCCCCTGATCACCTGGGCGGAGACCCAGCTGATCATCGCCGAAGCGGCCTACCAGACCGGTGACCCGGTCACGGCGCTCAACAGCCTGGAGAACGTGCGGGGAGCCGCCGGCCTCGCTCCGATCGTGCCCGCCCCAGTGGGCCAGGCGCTGCTGGATGCGATCATGCGGGAGAAGTACATCACCATGTTCCAGACCATCGAGACCTGGAGCGACTACCGGCGTACCTGCACCCCGGCGCTGGTGCCAGCATCCGGTGGCCAGATCCCGGCGCGGGCCGGATATCCGCAGTCGGAGTCCGTCGCCAACCCCAACCTGCCGGATGCCGGACCGCTGCGGAACTGGAACGACCCCAACCCCTGCCCGTAGGCGGGACCACCTTGCCGCACGGATCGAGGGCCGGGCTCCTCCGGGAACCCGGCCCTCATCCTTTCCCCGATCCT
>CAZCVG010000235.1:0-3815 GCA_964501735.1 uncultured Gemmatimonadaceae bacterium
CACGCAGCAGATGTAGTTGGGCCACTCGTCCCGGGTCATGTACAGCACCCGGGCGAAGCCCTGCATCTCCGACTTGGCGCCGAACGGCTCTCCGGTGGCGTAGGCCTCCACCGCGCCGGCCAGCAGTGCCGCCGGCATGTCCGGCGGGGCGATCTCCACCAGCTCCACGTCTCCGTCCCGCAGGCCGTTGGCCCGCATCATCTTTCGCACGAAAATGTGGTCCACGGCGAACCGGCTGGGGATCGCCACCCGCTTGCCCTTCAGGTCCCCGAAGTCCTTGTAGGGGGAGTCCTTCTTGACCATGATCACGGCACCCGAGCGGTGGCCCAGGGCCACGATCCGGATCGGGATGCCCTTGTGGGCCAGGTCCATCGCCATCGGGGCCAGCAGCATCGCGGCCTTGATCTGGCCCGAGATGAGGGCCTCCTTCAGCTCCGGCCAGCCGCTGTACCGCACGTACTCCGCCAGCTGCGGCGTCAGGGCCGAGTCCGCTGGCATGGCCATGCCGGCATGCTCGCCGCTGTCGGCGTGCCCCGACTCGTCCATGCCCTGCGCCATGTCCACCGGCTGTCCCTCAGCGCTCATCGCCCTACAGGCGATCGGAATCGTGAGGTTTCAGGTGACCGGCAGCGCCCCGATCTGCAGCAGCTCCGCCGCGCCCTTGGTGGTGCGCCGGTTCCGGGCGAAATGCAGGTACGTGATGCCCACGACCCAGGCCAGCACGCCGGCCACCAGCAGTGGTGTCCGGTAGCGCTGCCAGGTCTTCCGTGGGGGCTGCCCCGTGGTCATGGCCGACCTCCGTCTAGCGGTGATTCGCGGCGGCCCCCCGCCGCGGGGAGAACAGTGCAGGAAGCATACCCGGCGCCTGTCCTGCGCGCAGGGCCCCCCCGGGGGGGAGGGGGTGCCTGACTTTAGCCCGCCTTGGCGACCCCGGCCTGGGCCAGTTTCTGGAGCTGGATGACTCCCGCCGAGGGGTTGTCCATGTAGATCCGCCCGGCGAACAGGTCAATCAGGTCGTCGCGGTAGCGGCCCCCGGCGCCGTGCACCAGGTGGGCGAACCCGATGGGATTCTCCCAGAACCCGTCAATCAGGTGCTGGACCGTGTCCAGGCCGCTCTCCAGCCACTCCATGTGGGCCTGGAAGGGGTTGGCGCTGTCGTCCTTGCGCTCGCTCCCCAGGTAGCGGGCCACCACGGGGGCGGCCTCGACCGCTTCCTTGATGGTCACGTGCAGGCCGAAGGAGAAGATCGGGTCAATGAAGCGGTGGGCGTCGCCCACGCACATCCAGCCCGGTCCCGCGAAGGTGCGGCAGTGGTAGGAGTAGTTGGGGATGGCCCGGGCCTCCTCGATCAGTTCGGTCGAGGTGAGCCGCCGGGTGAGTTCCGGGTTCAGGCTGGCCAGTTCGCGGCGGAGGTAGTCCGCCTTGCTCTCCTTCTGGGCGGCGAAGTAGGCGCCGGGCGCCACCACGCCCACGCTCACCACCTCGGCGTCCAGCGGGATGAACCAGGCCCAGTGGAACTTGCTCTTGTAGAAGATCAGGGTGTTGTCCGGGTGCTTGGTCCGGTCGGGCCCGCCGCCGTCCCGGAGCGGGTTGGCCACCTGCGAGAAGATGGCCACCTGCTTGTCGTAGCGGCCGGGGACCTTGCCCGAGGTGACGTTGCGGTGGGCGAAGAAGGTCCGCTGGCCGGAGATGTCGAGGGTCACCGTGGCCCGGACCTCCTCCTCCCGGCCGTCGCGGTGGCGCACCCGCACCCCCGTCATGGTCCGCCCGTCGGCCGCCCACAGCGGGGCCAGGGCCTCGGCCCGGAGCACCTCGGCCCCGCGCTGGGTGGCGGCTTCCATCATCATGCTGTCGAAGTCGCTGCGGCGGACCTGGTAGGTGAAGGCATCCTCCAGGGCGCCCGCCTCGGTGCGCCGCATCACCGGCACGAACCACGAGCTGTGCCCGCTGGGCCCGAAGACCTTCACCCCCTGCTTCTCGGGGTGCCCCGCCTGCTTCATCGCCGCGGTGAAGCCGAGCGAACGCACCAGTGCGCCGCACTCGCCGGTCATGGACTCCCCGATGTGGTAGCGGGGGAAGTCGTCCTTCTCGATGATCAGGCTGCGGATCCCCAGGGCGCCGAGGCACATGGCCGCGGTGCACCCGCCGGGACCCCCGCCGATGATGGCAACATCCGTCTGGATCATGAATTTGTTCCGGCGGCCGCTTCCGGCCGCCGTCCCTAGTTGGGCCGGGTGTCCCGGCTCTTGGCCAGCCCCGACTCGGCCAGCAGCCGGAGCTGGTGGACGCCGGGCGAGGGCACATCCTGGTAGATCCGCCCGGCGAACAGGTCAGTGATGTCGTCCTGGTAGCCGCCCTTGTGCAGCAGGTGGGCAAACCCCAGGGGGTTCTCCCAGAACCCGTCAATCAGGTCCTGGATCAGGTTGAGGCCACCCTCGAGCGCCCGGGTGTGGTCCTCGAAGGGATTGGCGCTGTCGTCCCGCCGGTCGTTGCCCAGCCAGGCCAGCACCGCCGGCACCGCCTCGGTGGCCTCCTTGATGGACACGAACAGCCCGAAGGAGAAGATCGGGTCAATGAAGCGGTGCGAGTCCCCGACGCACATCCACCCCGGACCGGCGAAGTTGCGGCAGTGGTACGAGTAGTTGGGAATGGCCCGGGTCTCCTCGATCAGCTCCGGGTGCACCAGCCGGCGGGCCAGCTCGGGGTTCAGGGTGGCCAGCTCCCGGCGCAGGTAGTCGGCCTTGCTCTCCCGGCAGCCGGCGAAGTAGGCGCCCGGCGCCACCACCCCCACGCTCACGCACTCGGCGTCCAGCGGGATGAACCAGGCCCAGTGGAACTTCCCCTTGTAGAAGATCAGGGTGTTGTCCGGGTGGTCCATCCGGTCGCGGCCCTGGTCCCGGAGCGGGTTGGCCACCTGCGAGAAGATGGCCACCTGCTTGTCGTAGCGGCCCGGCACCTTGCCGGAGGTCACCCCGCGGTGGGCGAAGAAGGTCCGCTGCCCGCTGACGTCCAGCGTCATCCGGGCCCGGACCTCGTCCTCCCGGCCGTCGGGCAGGCGGATGCGGACGCCGATCATGGTGCGGCCGTCGTCGGCCCAGAGCGGGGCCAGGGCCTCGGCCTGGAGCAGTTCGGCGCCCCGGCCGATGGCGGCATCGAGCAGCATGCGGTCGAACTCGCTCCGGCGCACTTGGTAGGTGAAAGTGGGCTCCAGCTGGTTCTCCTCGTTGCGGCGCATGACCGGCACCCACCAGTGCCCGTGGCCCTTGGGACCGTAGACCTTCACGCCCTGCTTCTCGGGGTAGCGGGCCTGCCGCATGGCGTCACCGAACCCCATCCGCCTGAGCATGGCCCCGGCCTCGCCGGTCATGGACTCGCCGATGTGGTAGCGGGGGAAGCGCTCCTTCTCGAGGATCAGGACGCGGACCCCGCGTTCCGCCAGGCACATGGCGGCGGTGGCCCCGCCGGGGCCACCGCCAATGATGACGACGTCGGTCTGGATGGTCATGAAGCTACCTGGAGGATGGGAGGACCGTCCGCGTTCCGGACCGCGTCGCAGGGCTGGCCGCCACCGAGGGACAGCTCCTTGAGCGTGGTGCAGCGCTCCAGGACGCCCTGTTCGTTCAGGTCGTAGTCGATCCCGGCCTCCACCAGCATCCGCTTGAGGTGGTCGGCCCGCTGGGAGGTGGTGGACGCGGCCAGGAGCAGTTCCACCTCGCCCCGGGGCAGGGAGCGCATCAGCTCGCCCACGGCCTTGGGGTCAATGCCCTCGCCCCCGAAGTCGCCGAAGGCCAGCAGCCGGGCGAAGCCGTAGAACT
>CAZCVG010000236.1:0-3791 GCA_964501735.1 uncultured Gemmatimonadaceae bacterium
CTGGTGCGGCGCCGAGCCCGGCGCCGGTCGGTACCGCAACTAGCGGCCGGGCCGCGTGGATGGCAACCCCGGGTGTCCCGCCTGGGGGGACCCCAGCGGCACCGTCGCTAGGAGTCGGTGTCGGGAAACTCCATCATGTCGTCCGACTCCTCCTCCGAGCGGAAAAAGAGGCGATACTCCCGGGCGCCGTAGTCGCACACGATCCACATGGCATCGTGATCCGGCGCCGCCGGCTCCTCCACCAGGTACCGCATCCCCGCCGGGGCCTCCTGCTCGAAGGCGCGCTCCCAGTACGCCGCGTCCCACCCGCCCCGGCCGCGGCCGAGGCGGAAGTAGATGTCCTTGAATTCGGCCTTGGTCACCTCGCGCATTCCACCGCCCTCCCAGGGGACAATCAATGGACGCCGGGGTCAGCCGGCGCTTCCGTACCTGCAGGGATGCCTGCCGCCGAATCGGTGCGGCCCGGTTCGCCGCGCGGCACGATGGTCCGCTTTGCCCGAATCAGCCTCCGGGGTTACGCGGTGCCCCGTGCTCCTGCCGCACGGCGGGCGGCAGCGCGAAGCGCCAGTCCGATGCCGCCCAGCACCATGGCGCTCGCCAGGCCGAACCGCCAGGTCAGCTCCTCGCCGAGAAGCACGATCCCGCCTACCGCCGCGAGCACCGGCACGGCCAGCTGGATGACCGAGGCATTCACCGCAGAGAGCCCCGCCAGCGCCTGGTACCACAGGACGTAGCCCAGTCCGGATGCGAGAGCGCCCGAGACGGCCGCGAGCACGAGGCCCGTGGCCGAAAGCCTGGCGACCGGGAAGAACGCCAGGCTGGCCAGCAGCGTCATCGGCACCGTGCGGGCGAAGTTGCTGGCGGTCTGGGCCAGCGGATTGGCGACGCCGCGCCCCTTGAGCGAGTAGATCCCCCACGCGAGCCCGGCCAGCAGCATGAGACCCGCTCCCGCCGGCGAGGGCGCAGCCACGCCGGGCGAGACCAGGTAGGCCAGCCCGCCGAACGCAATGGCCAGCCCGGCCCACTGGCCCGGGGCCGGTCGCTGGCCCTCGCGTATGCTGCCGAGGAACATGGTGACCTGCACGGCGCCGAAGAGCAGCAGCGCACCGGTGCCTGCCGGCAGGTAGCGGTAGGCCAGGGAGAACGGCAGCGCATAGAGGAACAGGTACGCCGCCGCCGGCCAGGACGGCGCCGGAGTGCCCCGGACGCCGGGCCACGCGCGCACCAGCACCGCGAGGGTCGCGGCCCCCGTCACCAGCCGCACGGTGGTGAACGAGGCGGGATCA
The DNA here is from genome assembly GCA_964501735.1 of uncultured Gemmatimonadaceae bacterium. GTDB lineage: Bacteria > Gemmatimonadota > Gemmatimonadetes > Gemmatimonadales > GWC2-71-9 > JADJOM01. Next base: position 1,287 of record CAZCVG010000236.1, read on the forward strand.
ATGGCGCCCGTTGCCAGCGCCAGCCGGCAGAGCAGTGAATTCCCGGCGAAGGCGCAGAGCGCCAGCAACGCGAGTATCGCGGTACGGATCATGTCGCCGGGCACAATCGGGTCACCCAGGTTTCCACGACGCCTCCGATCGTCCCGGTTGACCTGGCCACGGCGCCACCCGCCCCCGCTCTCCACGCCGTCCCCAACATCCCCGAATCGGGCGCCGGGTCAAGGGCCGGACGCACCCGGCCGCGCTCCCGCCCGCACCGCCGCGTCGGGCCAAGGAGCTTCACGCCTACCCGGCCACCCACGCGCGTCGTCAACTGTCCACGAGCGTGACAGCCAGGAATCGGGCACCCCGGAATGTCGCGTCACGCGACATGTGACCGTCCGCACAACGCGACCCGAACCGAGAGACTGGAGCTGACTGGCGCGCGTACTCCCGGTGTACTTCAACCAGGAGACCTGATGTTCGCCATTCGCGCCATGACCGTCGCTGTCCTCTGTGTGCTGGCCGGCGGCGCCGCGCCCGCCGCGGCGCAACGGGCATTCCGCGTCGGGGCCACCGGCAGCCTCTTCCAGCCCGGCGGGGCCGGGACCACTTCGTCCACCGGGTTCGGCGGGCAGTTCGCCTACCTCTCGGGCACCGATAACGAGATCTCCGCCAATGTCACCCGCTGGCCCGGCGCCCCGCTCGGCACGGGCCAGGGCGGCGCCCTCGCGCTGGCCCTGGAGTCCACCTGGTACCCGGTCGAGGCGGTGGGCCTCTCGCCCTTCCTGGTCTCGGGATTCGGCGGCATCCGCTACACCCAGCCGGCGGTGCTGCTGGGGGCGCCCACGGAGGAATGGGGCTTCAGCTACCTGATGGGCTTCGGCATGCGGGCCAACCTCGCCAGCAGCTGGTCGGCCACCGTGGAGGCCAGGCTGCGCGAGGATGATGGCACCCGCAACATGGAGTACCGGGCCGGCACCAGCTTCGGCTTCGGCGCCCGGCGCGAGCCACAGACCGCTCCCGGCACCATTGAAGGGTTCGCGGCGGCCATCCTCCCGCTGGGCAGCGCCCCCTACGAGGCCCGCACCCCGATGGCCGGGGTCCGCTTCCGCCGGGACCGCTCCCGCCATACCAGCTTCGCGGTGGACGTGGGCGCGGTGGGCCTTGAGCCCCGCCGCGACGCCCTGACCGGCCAGGCCGCCCGGACCACCTCGTACCTGATGATGCCTGCCGTCGAGGCCGGCCTGGCGCCCAGCTGGGGCCGCCCCTACCTGAGCATCGGCCCGATGCTGGCCGGCTTCGTGGACGGTCCCGATGCCGGTATCCGCGCCGGGCTGCACGCCGGCACCGGCGTGGACGTTCACCTCGGCACCAACATGCTGGTGACCGGGCTCGGCCGGGTCACCTGGTTCCAGACCACGTCCGGGGCCCACCAGTTCGGGCTGATGTTCGGGGTGGCGCTGGGCCCGCGGCTCCGCCGGTCCGATGCGGTGCTGCCTGGCGACAGGAAGGACACGAAGGAAGAGCGAGTGCCCCCGGCCGGGTCATGAACCCGGCCGGGAACCAATCCGGTGGGGCTGGCCGCCCAGGACCAGCCCCGGGCGCGGGGGACTAGGTTATCGGTCCTGTCCCTGTGGGGCCGCGTCCCTGGACGCGGCCTCCTCGGGACAGCCGGACTCGCACTCGGGCAGCGCCGCCACGATCCGGAGCGGGCCGCCGCTCCCGCCCCGGATCTTCATCGGGAGCGCGATGATCCAGGCGCCGGTCGCCGGCAGGCGGTCGAGGTGGGCCACGTTCTCGAACCCGGGGATGTTGGCCGCGAAGAGGATCTGGTGACTGTCGAAGGTCGTGGCCGGACCGTAGTCGAGGCTGGGCGTGTCAATGCCCACGGCGCGCGGCTTACGCTCGGTCACCAGCCAGCGTGCCGCGGATGTGTGAATTCCGGGAAAGTGCAGCTCGGCGGCGCCGGCCGGCCCGGTCTTGTCGGTGCCCAGATAGCGGACCCGGTCGGGCCAGAATCTGCCCCAGCCGGTGCTGACCAGGACGATGGCCCCCTCCGGCATCCTCCCATGGTCCGCCTCCCAGGCGCGCAGGTCGTCCGCCATCACCCGGTAGTCGCGATCGGCCCCGGCCTGCGACGACACATCCACCACCACCGCCGGGCCCACCAGGCGGCTGAGCGGGATCTCCTCGGTGGTCCACTTTCCCTCGGAGAAGTGCACCGGCGCGTCGAGATGGGTACCGCCGTGCTCGGCCGCGGAGAAGTTGTTGGCGGCGTAGTAGAACCCGGCAGGCGTCCGCTGGGCGCTCACCACTTCCATCTCGAACGGCTTGGCCGTGGGCCAGTAGATGGTCTCAGCCGAGAAATCGTGGGTCAGGTCCAGCCAGCGGGCCTCGTCCAGGGAGGGCGGCTCGGCACCCTCGCAGGCGAGGAGCAACGGGAGCAGCAGGAGCGAGCGGAAACAGAACACGGGATTCCTGGGGGATAGAGATCGGGGCGGCGAGGCGCCGGTGGCCGGCGCC
>CAZCVG010000237.1:0-3789 GCA_964501735.1 uncultured Gemmatimonadaceae bacterium
GCATGCCACAGTCGGTGTGGTGGATCAGGGCGATGGCACGGGTCCCCAGCAGCCGCTGGGAGATCACCAGCGACCGGAGCGCCTCACTGGCGCGGCCGCCGGCGTTGCGGATCACGTGGGCATCCCCCTCGGCGAGGCCGAGGATCCGGGCCGGGTCAATCCTGGCGTCCATGCAGGTGACCACGGCCACCTTCCGGGCGGGCGGGAGGGGCAGCTGCCGCGGAGGGCGGCCCTGGCTGTACTTCCGGTTGGCGGCGACCAGCTGTTCGATGACGGACATGGCGGTACCCTCAGGACAAGGATGAAGACAAGACTCGGTTCACGACGCGCGCAGCCCGGTCTCGCTACATCGCGGCTCGCCCTGGACCACCACCCGGTGCAGGATCTTCACCGCCTCCCCGGCCAGCGGGGCAGGGGCCTCCAGCTGGAACCCGTGCAGCCAGTCCTCGAGGGTCACGGCTCCCAGGCCGGTCGCCTCGAGTTCCAGAGCCAGGGCGCTGCGGTGCTCATGCAGCTCGGCCAGCGCCACGCCCAGCACACTGACCCGCACCGGCTGGAGGGATCCGGCCTGGAAGGTCGCCGCCCTTGGGGGGCGGTCCGCCGGCGCGTGCTCATGCACCAGCGACTCGGCCCGCTCCCCGTCCAGCGACCAGAACTCCAGCGACAGCCGGTGCCGCTCGGCCAGCTCGGCGGCGTCGGGGTGCAGCACCTTCGAGCCGGCACGGGTCAGGGCCGTGAGGAAGCGGTGCGAGGCCTCGCGGATGGGAGCGGTGTTGTGCACCACCTTGGGATCCGCGGTGCGAAGCCCCGGGGCGTCCTTGACGAAGCGCACCGTCGTGGCGCCGAGTGCCGTCCCCAGCGCCACCGCCGAGAGGTCGGACCCACCGCGACCCAGCGTGGCCACCCGGCCCTGCCGCCAGCCCTGGAATCCGGTGACCACCGGAATCGTCCCGGCGCCAAGCAGCTGCGTGATGGGCTCGGTGTCGATGCGCTCGATCACGGCATGACCCGCCGGGCCGGCGGCCGTGATCCCCGCCTCCCGGGCATCCAGCGACACCGCCCGACCCCCCAGCCGGTTCAGCGCCAGGGCGAGCAGCGCCGCGGAGACAGTCTCTCCGCTGGCGACTGCGCGCTCGGCCTCTTCATCCCCCTCCAGGGCCGATCCGCCAGGCGCCGGGTCCGGAGCCTGTGCCGCCGACCGGACCTCGGTGATGAGGTTCAGCAGGTGATCGGTGACCCCGCGGCGGGCGCTCGCCACAACCACCACCGGACCATCCGCCGCCCACCGGGCCAGGCGCGACGCCTGCGCCACGATCCTGGCCGGCGTGGCCAGGGCATCGCCACCCAGCTTGACGACCACTGGAGCGGGCATCAGGTGGCCCCGACGGTGGTCCTGGTGGTTGCGCTCGCCGGCGCCGGGGCCAGGGCCTGATCCAGGTCGGCGATCAGGTCCCGCACATCCTCGAGCCCGGCCGAGATCCGCACCAGTTCGGGCACCACTCCGGTGGCCCGCTGCTGCTCGGCCGTGAGCTGCTCGTGGGTGGTGGATGCTGGGTGGATGATCAGCGACTTGGCATCGCCCACGTTGGCGAGCAGCGAGTACAGCTTCACCCGGTCAATCAGGGCGCGGGCCGCGGTGTGCCCGCCCTTGACCCCGAAGGTCAGCACCCCGCCGAAGCCGCCCTCGAGGTAGCGGCGGGCGTTCTTGTGCTCGGGGTGATTCTCGAGCCCGGGATAGCTGACCCATTCCACCCGGCCATCCTGCGCAAGCCAGCGGGCCAGGGCGAGCGCGTTTTCGGCGTGCCGCTTGATGCGCAGCGGCAGCGTCTCCAGCCCTTGCAGGAACAGGAAGGCGTTGAAGGGGGAGAGGGCCGGGCCCAGGTCGCGCAGCAGCTGGACCCGGAGCTTGATGATGAACGCCAGGTTGGCGAAGGCCTCGGTGTAGACCAGCCCATGGTACGACGGGTCCGGTGACGAGAACTCCGGGAACCGGGCCCGGGCCCGGGCGCTGGTCCAGTCAAAGGTCCCGGCGTCCACCACCACCCCGCCGATCGCGGTCCCGTGCCCGCCGATCCACTTGGTGGCCGAATGCACCACGATGTCCGCCCCGTGCTTGATGGGACGGCAGAGCGTGGCCGCCCCGAAGGTGTTGTCCACCACCAGGGGGACCCCCGCCTCGTGGGCGATCTCCGCCAGGGCGGTGAAGTCGGGCACGTCCAGCCGGGGATTGCCGATGGTCTCGACGTAGACCGCGCGGGTGCGGTCGTTGATCGCGGCCCGGACGCTGTCGAGGTTGTGGATGTCCACGAACGTGGTGGTGATGCCCCACTTCGGAAGGGTATAGGCGAACAGGTTGTACGTCCCGCCGTAGAGGGTCTGGGACGAGACGATGTTGTCGCCGGCGCGGGCCAGGTTGAGGATGGTCAGGGTCTCCGCCGCCTGGCCGCTGGCCACGCCCAGGGCGGCCGCGCCGCCCTCCAGCTCGGCCACCCGCTTCTCGAACACGTCGGTGGTGGGGTTCATGATGCGGGTGTAGATGTTGCCGAACTCCCGGAGCCCGAACAGGTTGGCAGCGTGCTCGGTGCTGTTGAACACATAGCTGGTGGTGGCGTAGATCGGCACCGCCCGGGCGTTGGTGGCAGGGTCCGGCAGCTGGCCGGCGTGGATGGCGACGGTATCGGGGTGCAGCGGCATCGGTGGTGTCCTCTCGGTCAACGGTTGATGAGCCAGTCGCTGAATGCGAAACGGCCCGGTTCACGTTGGGTGAACCGGGCCGGCGAAGTGTCTGGTGGTCTATGGGCGAACTACGGAGAATCCGCCTGACCGACACGCGCGCTGGCGCAGTCCACCCCGCGGGGGGTGCACATGCACGCACAGCGACACATAATCGGGCAGCGCTTCATGACTGAAACGTCTCCCTCGGGTCGCGCGGTGGGATGCGAACAAAAACCCCCGCGGCCACGAGCGCGGGGGTCATCCCACGGCTCTTTAGCTGTTTGGTTTGAGGCAAGCGCCTCAGGCGGTAGCAAGTGGCCCTAAATCCATCCGCCCTGCAACTGAGGCCCAAGCTATGGCCCGGGCCAGAATCCGTCAAGAGGGGAGGTCGCCCGGGTCATCCAGCTCCTCCAGCGGGTTCGCCTCATTGACCGGATACAGGGCCATGCTCACGAAGGAAGACGGGTGCGCCCGGAGCCAGGCCCGGAACGCCAGCTGCTGCTGCAGCGCCGCCTCCAGCTCGGCCATGTCCCGGACGGAAAGGGACGAGGGCGCCGACCGCTTGTGGCGGTTCATCTCGGTGATGCTGGCCGACAGGAGCGACACCAGCAGGTTGCGATTCAGGCACAGCTCCACCGGCATGAGCATGTTGACGGAGCGGGGCATCTCGCAGGGGCCGCGCGGCGCCTGGTCGGGTCCCGGACGTTCGGGCTCGGCGGGCTCCGACGGGCCGGCCTCGGGCCGCCACTGGTCCAGCAGGTGGGCAATGCGGTTCTTCATCCGGGATCCTCGGGCAAGGGTGCTTGCCAGATTCATCGGACCGGGGCGCTGAAAACTTGAGTGGGGTGGCTTAGATTCCGCACGTGGTCCGCTCGATCGCCCCGTCCTCACAGCCCCGCATGCCATGGCCAGCAACCCGTCCTTCGACATCTCCACCGGCGCCGACCTGCAGGAGGTTGATAACGCGGTCAACCAGGCCCTGAAGGAGATCGCCCAGCGATATGACTTCAAGGGGACCCACTGCACCATCGAGTTCGACCGCGCCAAGGCGGAGGTCCGGCTCGCCGCCGATGA
>CAZCVG010000238.1:0-3772 GCA_964501735.1 uncultured Gemmatimonadaceae bacterium
TACCGTGCGGGCGGAACCGGAGGGGCGTGCGGTCATGAGGTGATGGGCGAAGGTGTGGTGGCGGGCGTGATCGCCGGCGAAGGGGCAAGGGTCCGTCAGCGGCGACGGCTGTTCATGCGTGAGACTGAGGATACTGCATCCCGTCCCGCCTGTCACCCCAAGGCGGCCGTGATCTTCCTCACAAATGGACCGGGCGGAGTGCCCTCAGCGCTTCCGCGGCCCCGGCTTCTCCGGCCCCATCCCGATGGCGGCGTAGAGACCGGCTTCCTCGGCGGGCAGGAGCGGCCGGGATGAGCCCACCGGGAGGTCCCCCAGGCGCACCGGACCATAGGACAGCCGGGCCAGGCGTTCCACCTTGAGGCCCAGGGCCTCGGCCCAGCGACGGACAATACGGTTGCGGCCCTCAATCAGCGTCAGATCGAGGATGCTCCGCCCCTGCTTCCCCGGCCGGACCCGGAGCCGGGTCGGCACGACGGGCCGGCCGTCAATCATCACGGGCCTGACCATCGCCGCCTCGATCTCGGCGGTGGGCCGGCCGTGCACCAGGGCCACGTAGCTTCGGGGGATGCGGTAGCGCGGGTGGGTCAGCCGGTGGACCGCGTCGCCGTCGGTCGTGAGCAGGAGCAGGCCGGTGGTGTTCACGTCCAGGCGGCCCACGTAGGTCAGGCCGGGGACGCCGGGAAAGAAGTCCAGCACGGTCCGGCGGCCCTCCTCGTCGCTGGCGGTGGTGACCACGCCGAGGGGCTTGTGGAAGGCCAGCCAGCGCGACGCATCCACCCGCGGGATCGGTTTCCCCTCGACGGTGATGCGCTGGGTGTCGGGGTCCACCTTCATGCCGATGGTGGCGACCTTGCCGTCCACCCGGATCTTGCCGGCCGCGATGAGCTCCTCGGCGGCCCGGCGGCTGGCGATTCCCGCGCGGGCGAGGGCGCGCTGCACCCGCATTTCACTCATGACTCGGCCGGGACCGATGCGGCGGCGTCCTCGGAATCACCGGTTTCGGGCTTGTGGGGCTGGAGGGCGACGCTGAACTCCTCGGTCCGGGGCAGCTCGCCCAGGTCCCGAAGCCCGAGCAGCTCGAGGAAGAGCGGCGCGGTGCCGTACAGGAGCGGCCGGCCCATCGCCTCGCTCCGGCCCACCACCTCGATCAGGCCCCGCTCCTGGAGGCTGCGCAGCACCCCGCCGGCCGAGACCCCGCGGATCTCCTCGATCTCGGCCCGGCCCACCGGCTGGCGGTAGGCGATGACCGCGAGGGTTTCCATGGCCGCGGTGGTGAGCCGGGGGGTCCGCACCGCGAACTGGGCCCGCTCGATCGCCTCGGCGAACGCGCGGCGGGTGAGCAGCTGGTAGCCGCCCGCCAGCTCCACGACCTCCACCGAGTGACCGTCGAAGTCGTAGTGCTCGCGCAGCTCGTCCAGCGCGGTGCGCACATCGGCCAGCGTGGCCTCCGGCTCGAGGGTCTGCAGTTCCTCGAGGGTGATGGGGCGGTCGGCGGCGAAGAGCGCCGCTTCGATGAGCTGGGTCAGCGGCTTCACGGGGTCACCTCGGTCGGGCTCGGCGCGGGCGTCTCGGGGTCCGGCGGCGGGGTGGCCGGGCCATCCTCGGCGACCGGCGGCAAGGCCTCCAGCCGGTTCCGGCTCTCGCGGTGGATCATCAGGGGCTGGAAGGCGCCGGGCTGGGCCAGCCGCAGCGCGCCGCGGCGGGCCAGTTCCAGCAGGGCCAGCAGGGTCGAGAGCACGTCCACGATGCTCGGCCTCGGGCCCACCGCCTCCAGCCAGCTGAACGACTCCCGCTCCGCCAGCAGCTCCTCGAGCCGGCGGAGCGCCCCCTCGGTGTCGAGCGGGCGCGGCACCACCCGATGCAGCACCGGCGACGGGATCTCGGCGATGACCCGCTCGACCACGGTCAGCAGTTCCAGCAGGTCCAGGGTCAGCGGCGCGGGGGGCAGCTCGGGCGGCGGCGGCAGGTAGCCCCGGGCGTACTGCTCCGCCCGGCGCTGCTGGGCCCGCTCCAGCCAGGTGGCCACTTCCTTGACCAGCTGGTACTCCAGCAGGCGCCGCACCAGCTCATGCCGGGGATCTTCCCAGCCCTCCTCCCCTTCCCGGCGGGGCAGCAGCATCTGGGCCTTGAGCCGGAGGAGGCGGCCCGCCATCTCGAGGTAGTCCGCCGCCTGGTTCAGCCCCAGCTCGTGGATCGCGCCCAGGAACTGGTCGGCGATCCGCGCGATGGGGATGTCGGCGATGTCAATCCGCTCCTCGCGCAGCAGGTGCAGCAGCAGGTCCAGCGGCCCAGAGAACCCGTCCAGCCGCACCACGAAACCGGGTTCGGCGCCGAGCGCGGAGGTGGGGGCGGCGGGGCTCGTCATCAGCGGGCGAACGCGTTCCAGGAGGCGCCCACCCCGTACGGCGCGATGCCGTAGGCCAGCTGGATCATGACCCACCGGGCGGGATAGAGGAAAAAGCTGGTCACCGGCTGGAAGAAGATCAGCACCGCCATGAGCGGCAGGAACCCGAAGTTGCCCAGCTGCCGGTACCGCGCCCCCCAGGCCGGCGGCAGGGCATGGTACAGGAGATGGGAACCGTCCAGGGGAGGAATCGGGATCAGGTTGAAGAAGCAGAGCAGCAGGTTGAGCCAGATGCCCAGCATCATCATCCGCTGCAGCACGCTGATCTGCTCGAGCGCACCCGGGAGCATGCCCGCCATCCCGGCCAGCGCCAGGAACAGCGCGGCGCACACCAGGGCCAGGATGAAGTTGGTGATGACCCCGGCGCTGGAGACGATCAGGTCTCCCTGGACGTACTTGCGGTACTTCCGGGGCACCACCGGCACCGGCTTGGCTCCCCCGAACACGAAGGAGCCCCCGCTGGAGTACCACAGGAGGACCGGCACCAGGACCGTCATGATGGGGTCAATATGGGGCAACGGGTTGAGGGTGACCCGTCCCAGCATATATGCGGTGTCGTCCCCCTGCCAGAGCGCGGTCCGGGCATGGGCATACTCGTGGGCCACGAGGGAAAACAGCAGAATCGGCGCCGCGAGGATGAAATCTTGCATGAAGGCCGGGCAATCTAACCCCCCGCCAGCACTCCTGAAACCCGTCCGCCGCTTGACCTTGCGGGCCCGACCCTCTACAATCCTGCCTCCCTGGCCGGCCCCCTTCGGGCCGGCCCTGTCGGTCCGAACCCGAGGTTGTCCGTGCCCCGTATCAAGTCCGCCAAGAAGGCGCTGCGGAAGTCGCTGTCGGCCAATGCGCGCAATCGCCAGCGCCGCAGCCAGCTCCGCACCGCGGTCAAGAAGGTTCGTGCCGCCGCCACGCCCGCCGAGGCGCAGGCCGCCTACCGCGAGGCAGCCAGGCTGCTGGACCGGGCCGGCCGCAAGAACCTGATCCATCGCAATACCGCCAGCCGCGCCAAGAGCCGGCTGCAGAAGCTGGTAACCGGGAAGAAGTAGGCGCTCCCCTCGCGCCACGCCCGGAAAAAGAGCAAGGGTGGGATCCTCCGGGATCCCACCCTTCGTGCTTCCCCCACTTCCCCTCCCCGTCCTACAGCGCGGCCAGCTCCGCCCCGCAGCGCTCGCAGTACCACTCGGTCGGCCGGTTGAGCGTGCCGCAGTCGCCGCACTTGAGGGTCTTCTGCCCGGCCCCCTGGCTGGCCCGGTCCTTGGGCGGCTCCGGCGCGGCCGGCGCCGGGGCGGCCGGCCTGGGGGCCGGCTCCGGGGGCGGGGTCAGGGCGTTGTCGGCCTTGATGAACCCTCCGCTGGGCCGGGACTTGGG
>CAZCVG010000239.1:0-2295 GCA_964501735.1 uncultured Gemmatimonadaceae bacterium
TATGGCCGGGAGCAGGCCATCGCCATGGCCATCGGCCGGGAGTTCGGCCGCCCCTACAACTCCGGCCCTGAGGCCCAGGCCGAGGTCGCCATCAACTATGCCCGCGGGAAGTTCGGCGCGGACATCGAGGACATCGCGGCGGACCCGCAGGGCAACCGGGTGATCGTCACCTTCAAGAGCGGCTGGCGGACGGCCATCGTGCCCATCAAGGATGGCAAGACCGGGGACGAGACCGTGATTCCCGGCTGACCGCCGGCAGAAGGCTGGAGTCCGTGAGGCATCTGGCCCGTCCAGGTGCCTCTTTCCATTCCTGGCAGCGGGATCGGAGCCCGACATGCGCGAACCAGGCACACACCTCAGCGTCACGACCACCTGGCCCTCGGAGGAAGACGCCCGGCGGGCCGCGGCCACCGTGGTGGGGGAACGGCTCGCCGCCTGTGCCCAGGTGTCCGGGCCGCTTCGCAGCACCTACCGGTGGCAGGGGGCCGTGGAGGAGGCCACCGAGTGGTCCTGTGTCTGCAAGACCACGGGAGCACGCTTCCCGGCCCTCGAGCAGCGCATCCGCCAGCTGCATCCCTACGAGGTGCCCGAGGTCATCGCCACCCCGGTCGTGGCCGGCAGCGCAAGCTACCTCGCATGGGTGGAGGAGAGCGTCGTCTGAGAGCCTGACCGCCAGCGCCCGGCCGCCTCAGCGCACCACCACCGGGGCCGGATGCGCCACCGCCCCCGCCGCGGTGCGGGCCGCGGCGTCGAGCGAATCGGTGTCCCAGATGACCAGCGCGATCCGGTCGCCGGAGGCCTCGAAGCTGAGCCGGTCCTGTGGGGCCAGGAAGCGCTGCTTGGTGGCGCGGTTCTGGGTGTCGGCGAGGTACGGGTGGGTGTGAAAGGTGCCGAGGTAGCGGTCGAGACCGGTGCAGTCGCCGGTGACGGCGGTCATGAGCCGCTTCATGTTGCGGGCCGGGGCCCAGCCGTCAATCGCCACGGTATCGCCCCGCAGTTCCCCCTGCAGGCAGCCGAGGAATTCCCGCTGGGTGGCGCGGACCGTCCCCAGGTTCCGTTCCATCCAGTTGAGGTCCGCCAGCTGGTCCCAGTGCTCATTGGCCCGTCGCCAGATGGCGTTCATGGAGTCGGCCACCCCGCGCGGGAGGAGAATGACGGGGACTGGCGCCGGCAGGTCCGGCGCCGCCGTACCGGGCGGCACACCCCCGGCCGCCTGGGCCAGCACCGGCCCGGTCACGAGCGACAGCAACAGCAGGAGCATGAAGCGCATCGCTGATGATACCCCACCACCGCGGAATTGACACCTTCCCGCCTGCCGGTACGTTAGACCCCGAAGCTCGATGGGCCGTCCACTCTCCATTGAGGCCGCCATGACCGCTCCTGCCAAAGACGCCGCCCCGTCGCTGTGGGAAGACCTGCTCGAGATCTTCTACTCGCCCACCGCCGTGTTCGAGCGCCGGCGCGAGACCCCGGCCTTCGGCCTGGCCCTGCTGCTGTTCGCCATCCTGATCGTCGGCCTCTCGCTGGCGTTCAAGGACATGATGGCCCCGGTCTTCGAGGCAGAGTTCGACCGCTCCATGGCCCAGGCGATGCGGCAGAACCCGCAGCTGACCGAGGAGCAGATGCAGGCCGGGCGCGCCATCGGCGAGAAGTTCATGCTGGTGGGCGTCGCCTTCTACGGGCTGGTGACGCCGCTCCTGCTCGGGGTCATCCTGTGGTTCGCGGGCAAGCTGGTCGAGAGCAAGGCCGAGATCGGCCAGGTCATGATGGTGGCCACCTACGCCATGTACCCGCGGGTGCTGGAGGCCATCATCAACGCGGTGCAGATGCTGATCATGCCGGACTCCGCCATCACCAGCCGGTTCAGCCTGTCCCTCGGCCTGGGCCGGTTCCTCGATGCCGCCACCGCCAATCCGCTGCTGCTGGCCGTGCTCGGGCGGGTGGACGTGTTCACCATCTGGATCACGGTGATCATGGCGATCGGCCTGTCGGTCATGGGGCGGGTGTCGCTGGCGCGCGGGGCGGTGGCCGCGGGAGCGGTCTGGGTCATCGGGGGCCTGCCGGCGGTGTGGGGCGCCGTGGGGGCGGGGTAGGTCGCGGCCGGGCGGGGGGCCGTCAGCTGCAGGCGGGGTCCAGGGAGGGAAGTTGACGGGTGGTCCCCGCCGGCACCTCCAGAGAGGCCTCGGTCGCCCGGCAGCCCACCCGTTCCACCCGCAGCCGCACCAGACCGGGCGGCACGGGGATCAGCTGTGGCGTGGTTCCCAGGGCTGAGGTATCCCGACCGTTGACAATGAG
>CAZCVG010000239.1:2395-3752 GCA_964501735.1 uncultured Gemmatimonadaceae bacterium
CGGTGGGAGGAGCTCGCCGGGCGGGTGCCGGCACCGGAGCCAGCCACCGGCAGGTACCGCCGCTGCTTGCCGCTCCGGGCCAGTTCCGTAATCTGGGTCTTGATCGGATCGTCTTTCGCGAGGGGCGCGGCACCGATGGCCTGGATCACCTCCTCCATGCCGGGGAATCGCTCCTCCGGCTCCTTGGCCAGCATTCGCAACACCGCTCGCTCCAGGGCGGGTGGGCAATCGGGTCGAAGGGCCTGGATTGGGAGAGGCTGGTCCACGAGGTGGGCCCGCATCACCTCTTGCAGATTCCTGGCAAGAAACGGCACGCGACCCGCCAGCATTTCGTAGCCGACCACGCCCAGCGCGTACTGGTCACTCGCCGGACCCACGGCTGTTCCCACGAACTGCTCCGGGCTCATGTAATAGGGCGTCCCAACGGCTGCGCCCGTCTGGGTCAGGTTGGCTTGCGTGTTGACCTTGGCGATCCCGAAGTCCGTGACAACGGCATATCCTTCCTCGTCCAGCATGATGTTGGCGGCCTTGATGTCCCGGTGGATCACTTGCCGTCGGTGGGCCGTATGCAAGGCACTTGCCACCTGGGTCAGGATGGTCTGGGCCATCCGAATCGGCAGGGGGCCCATGTCCTTGATCACCCCGTCCAGGGGGCGGCCCTCCACGAACTTCATCACGAAGAACAGCAGGTCGGCTGTTTCCCGGACCGCGTGAATGGGGATGATGTGGGGATGACTCAATCCACCGGCCGTCCGGGCTTCGCGCTTGAATCGCTCGATCATGCCGTCGCCATACAGCATCGCGGGCGAAAGTACCTTGAGGGCGACCTTCCGGTCCAGCGCCAGTTCTCTCGCCAGAAAGACCGTCGCCATGCCGCCACGACCGAGTTCGCCCAGAATCTCGAATTCCCCCTTCGTGGCGTTCTGGAGCAGCCCCAGGACCTCCTCCTCCCTGGGGATGCGCCGCTTGCGGGGCCGGCCCTCGACATCGAGGGTGTCAGCCTGGGCCTGGGCTTCGCGCACATCCATCCCGCAGCCGATGCAAAACCGACTGCCCGGAGACACCGGGTGATGGCAGTGGGGACAGGAGGCCACCGAGTTTCGCGGGGTCATGGGGAGGAGCCGCCGGTCGACGTCAGCGGCGCAGCAGCGTGACGCGGGTCGGCGTAAACGTCGCGTCCAGCGCCAGGCCGGTGCGCCTGAGCGCTGCGGGAAGCGGTGCCAGTTTTCCCAGATCCGTGATCGCAGTGAATGCCAGGGCGTCTAGCGGAGAATCCTGGTCCAGGGCCTCATACGTGTAGACCCCATTGGGCTGGATCCTGATCTGGTATCGCAGCCGGGCGTCGGCCGGGATGCTC
>CAZCVG010000240.1:0-3742 GCA_964501735.1 uncultured Gemmatimonadaceae bacterium
TCCCAGGCGGTGAGCCGGCTGCCCTGCAGCAGCGGCCGGGTCTCGCAGGCCACCACGCTCACCTGCCCGTGCCGCTCGTGCGCCAGGTACACCGGGGCGAGCGCCGTCCCGATGCCACCGGTGGCCAGGGCGCCCGCGTTGCAGATCGTCATGACGAGCGCCCCACCCGGGAGGAGCGGCAGCCCGGCCTCACCGATCCGTCGGCACATCTCCACGTCCTCGGCCCAGATGGCCTGCGCCTCGGCGAGCAGGGCAGCGCCCAGATCCCTCCCGGCCGCGGCCGTCCGGGTCGCCACCTCGCGCATGCGCCCCATGGCCCAGGGGAGGTTCACGGCGGTGGGCCGGGTCCGCTCGAGCTGGTCGCATGCGGCGAGCACCTGGGCCAGCCCCGCACCCGGCAGCCCCGCGGCCAGCGCAACCCCGAAGGCTGCGGTGATGCCGATGAGCGGGGCGCCCCGGACCCGGAGCTGGAGGATCGCCTCGGCCACCTCCTCCACGGAGGCGAGAGTCCGGTAGCGCTCCTCACCGGGGAGCAGGGTCTGGTCCAGGACGCGCAGGGCGCCGTCGGCAAACGCGATGGGTCGGAACATTGGGCTTGGATTATACCGCCAACCGGGCCGGGCCGCCGAGGGCGCCCGCCGGGTGGGAGTGGCGGCCCGGACCGGCTAAGATTCGGCACCCCCGCATCGCCGGTTTCCTCCGTGCGCGGCCCAGCCGCCCTGCTCATGGCCTACTCCACGCTGCTGCTCGAGACCCGGGATGGGGTCGCCACGATCACCGTCAATCGTCCCGACAAGCTCAATGCGCTCAATGCGACCGTCATCGGGGAGCTGGGCGAGGCGGCCGACGCCCTCACCCGTGACCCGGCCGTCCGGGGCGTGATCCTCACCGGCGCCGGGGCCAAGGCGTTCGTGGCCGGCGCCGACATCAGCGAACTCAGCGGGCAGGGCCCGGCCCAGGCGCGGGCCCGCTCGCTCCGCGGGCAGGCGGTGTTCCGCCGGTTCGAGGCGATGCGCAAGCCGGTGATCGCGGCGGTCAACGGCTTCTGCCTCGGCGGCGGCTGTGAGCTGGCCATGGCATGCCACATCCGCCTGGCCAGTGAGGGCGCCAGGTTCGGGCAGCCGGAGGTCAAGCTGGGACTGGGCCCGGGGTACGGCGGCACCGTGCGGCTGCCCCGGCTGGTCGGGCGCGGCCGGGCCCTGGAACTGCTTCTCACCGGGGCCATGATCGATGCCCAGGAGGCCTGGCGCATCGGACTGGTCAACCGGGTGGTGGCCGCCGACCGGCTGCTCACCGAGGCGGAGGAGCTGCTCCGGACGATCCTGGCCCAGGGGCCGCTGGCGGTGGCGGCGGTGCTCGAATCGGTGGATGCCGGCCTGGAGATGGGCCAGGCCGAGGCGCTCCTCCTCGAGGCGGGGCATTTCGGGCTGCTGTCTGCGAGCGAGGACATGCGGGAGGGCACCGCCGCCTTCCTGGAGCGGCGAGCCGCCAGTTTCCGGGGGCAGTGAGCTGCAATTCCCCCCGGAAGACGACTATCTTTCGGCAATGTTTCGAGGTCACAACCAGCTCGGCATTCCCCTCCTTCGGGGGCTCGCGGGCGCCGCGCTGCTGGCCGTCACCGCCTGCACCACTCGTGAGCGCCTGACGTTTCGCGACCCGCCCGCGGGCGGCGCCGGCCCGGTCACCACCGTCTACCGTCCCAGCGGCGACACTACCGTGCCGGCCGGCCCGGGGCTGGTGATTCAGGGCAACTCCAGGGATCCCGACGGCATCGACACCTTCTACGCCGAGGTCGAGGGAGGGATCACCACGTTTCCGCCGTTCCCGGGTGATGACTCCCTGTTCATCTTCGACTTGCCGGTGACCACCAACGGGCAGTCCGGGCAGACCATCACCGTGCGGATGTTCGCCACGGATCAGCGCGGCAATCGCGGCGACACCGCCGTCCGCCGGATCACGGTGCAGTAGTGCGGCTGTCCCGGCTGGCGGTGCGCGGCTTCCGAAACCTGGCCGACGCCGACTACGAGATCCCGCCAGGCGGCCTGGTTCTGCTGGGCGACAATGGCCAGGGCAAGACCAGCCTGCTGGAAGCCATCGCCTATCCGGTGCTGTTCCGCTCGTTCCGGACGCCGCTGGAGGTCGAGGTGGCCCGCTTCGGGGAAGCCGGATTCCATGCCGGGCTGGAGTTCGTGCGCGGGGATCGGCGCCGGTCGGTGGCGGTGACCTTTCGTCTGGCCGGCCGGAGAAAGCAGCTCCAGCTCGACGGGGCTGCGGTGGACCGGGTGGTGGATGCGGCGGGCGCGTGGCTCACGGTGGTGTTCTCCCCGGAAGATGTGCGGCTGGCCGGGGGGCCGGCCCAGGCCCGGCGGCTGTACCTCGACCGCACCCTCTCGCTCGGCGACCGCCACTACCTCGTGGCGCTGACGCGATACCGGGCGGCCCTGGCGCAGCGCAATGCGGCCCTCCGTCAGGGCCGGCCCGACCTGGCCGCCGCCTTCGACCGGCCCCTGGCGGCCGCCGGGGCGGAGGTGGTGTCCCGCCGGGTGGCCTGGACCGCGGGGGCCGCGGAGCCGTTCCGGCGGGCACTGGTGTCGCTGGGGGAGCTGGGAGGAGAGCCGGACCTCGAGTACACCGGCCACGTGGAGCTGGCCGACGTGGAGGCGTGGCCCGCCCGGCTGGACGCCGCGCGGGGCCGGGACCAGGCCCGCGGGAGCACCTCGGTGGGCCCGCACCGCGATGACCTGACCCTGCGGCTGGCGGGCCGGCCGCTCAGGGACTACGGCTCGACCGGGCAGCATCGCAGCGCCGCGATCGCCCTCAAGCTGCTGGAGCTCGACAGCCTGACCGGGCCGGCCGGCGAGCCGCCGGCCCTGCTGCTGGACGATGTCTTCGCCGAGCTGGACCCGGCGCGCCAGGAACGACTGGCCGCCCAGCTGTTCGGCGCGCGAGGGGCGCAGGTGTTCCTGACCTCGCCCCGGCTCAACGAGCTGCCCACCGGTCTGGCGCTGACCCGGTGGGTGGTCCGCAACGGAAAGGCGGGGCCGGAGTGAGCGGCAGCGACGGCAAGCGAACGACCGGCACACCGGGGCATCGGGCGGGTGGATCCGACCTCCCGCCGGCGCGTTCGGGAGCGCGATGCTGATGTCGGACACCCCCCGGCCCGTCCCGCTGGCCGAGGCGCTGCAGGCCTACCTCAAGCGCGCCGGGCTGGTGCGCCGCATCGGGCAGGCGGGCGTGCTGGAGGCGTGGCCCGAACTGGTCGGGCCCCAGATCGCCAAGGTGACGACCCCGGAGTCGGTGAGCCAGGACGGACTGCTCCGGGTCCGGGTCCAGACGGCGGCCTGGGCGGCGGAGCTGTCCCTGATGACGCCCCAGATCCTGGCCCGGGTGAACGCGGGCCGGGCGGGCCGGATCAAGGGCATTCGGTGGATTGCAGGGTAGCACGCGACAGCGGCAACATCTCACATCACCAAGGCACACGACATGGCAACGGAACCGACCGGCGGCGAGCGGCAGTACGATGCGGGCTCCATCCAGGTGCTCAAGGGGCTGGAGGCGGTCCGCAAGCGGCCGGGCATGTACATCGGCTCCACGGCGGAAAACGGGCTGCACCACCTGGTCTACGAGGTGGTGGACAACTCGATCGACGAGGCGCTTGCCGGTTTTTGCGACGACATCCGGGTCACCGTCCACAAGGACAACTCGATCTCGGTGGAGGACAACGGGCGGGGCATCCCGGTGG
>CAZCVG010000241.1:0-3718 GCA_964501735.1 uncultured Gemmatimonadaceae bacterium
GGCGGCGATCCACCACGAACACCGAACCGGGAAGGGTCTTGGCGTAGCTCTTCATTTCCGTGGCGAGTTCGCTGACCTGGGCCGGATGGGTGAACTTCCGGCTCCGGTTGGTCACGATCCCGATGGACAGCGTCATCAGCGGCACCCGGTGCAGCTGCCCCCGCCGATCCTTGCCGAAGAAGTACCCGGCCCGCCGGTCTTGGTCGTTGTACTGCAGCGGCACCAGCGTGTCAAACACGCTGATGATCTCGCTGCAGACCGGGTTGGTCTCGGCCAGCGGTACGATGAAGATAAAGTCGTCGCCGCCGATGTGGCCCACGAAGCCCACGGTGCCCAGCAGCCCCTTGACCACGTCGTGCAGGATCCGGGACAGGATATAGATGACCCGGTCCCCGTCGTAGTAGCTGTAGCGGTCGTTGAACTCCTTGAAGTGGTCCAGGTCCGCGTAGCAGACGGCGAACTCCTGCCCCGTTTCCAGCTGGCGCCGGATCTCCCGCTCGATCTCGGTGGTGCCCGGCAGCCGGGTGGACGGGTGGACCGACACATCACGCTCGGTCCGGGTCAGGATGGCGTCCAGCCGGGCCCGCTGCTCCGCGGGCGAGAACACGCTGGTGATCACCTCGTCCGTCCCCGCCGCGAACCAGCTCTCCACCAGCGCCGGGTCGTGCTGCCGGGACAGCATCACCACGGGGACGATGGCGGTGAAGGCGTCGCTCTTCAGCCGCCGCACCAGCGCCACCCCGCCTGCCCCGGCCGAATCCGCCTCCACGAACAGGAAGCAGGGGAAGCCCCGGAGGATGATGGAGTGAATCTCCGCCGGGTCCGCCAGGGGGAGCAACGGGAAATCCCTGGCCTCCGCCCAGAGGCGGACCAGGCTGGGCACGGCCTGAGGATCCGGCGCGTGATACAGGACCGTCGGGCGTGTGCGCAGCCTAGGGCTCCCGGGCGAGTCGAGCGGGATGAAAACGATCCATGGTACGGGCTTCCGGCGCGGCTGTCAAATGAAGAATACCGCGATGGCCACCATGGCGTACAAGGCCAGGAGCTGTACCCCCTCGAACCAGTGCGACTCCCCGTCCAGCGTGACGATCGCGGCGAGGATCGTGGAGAGCCCCACCGCCGCCACCTCCAGCGGCGTGAACACCAGGTTCATGTAGTGCCCCGTCGCCCCGGCGCCCAGGAACGCGCCCACGAACACCAGCACCGGGGCGATCAGCAGCGCCACCTGGGTGCTCGACCCCAGCGCGATCTGCAGGGCCAGGTCCATCTTGCCCTTGCGCGCCACGATGACCGCGGTGGAATGCTCGGCCGCGTTGCCGATGATCGGGATGATGATCAGCCCGAGGAAGCTCTCGGTGATCCACGGGAATCCCGCCGTCAGGGCTTCCACCCGGTGCACCAGGATCTCCGACTCGATCGCCACGCCCAGCGTGGCCAGGGCCAGCACCCCGATGGCGAAGGGCACGCTCCACAGGTGGCCGGTGGTCGGGTGCGGCTCCCCCCCGAACAGCCGGCTGTGGGTCTTGAGCGAGAACAGGAGCGACAGCGCGTAGGTGATCACCAGCACCACCGCCACCGCCTCGGACAGGTAAAGCTCCGCCAGCTCCAGGTTAGGGCCCTGGTGGGTGACGTGGAACAGCGCCGGGAAGAGCAGCCCGGTGACCGCCAGCGCCAGCATCCCCGCGCTGATGCCCACCGCCGTCCGGTTGTAGCGCATGATGGGGCGGTTGAGCCCGCCCGCCACCAGCGACAGCCCGAGAATCAGGAGCAGGTTGCCCAGGATGCTCCCGGTGATTGATGCCTTCACCAGCTCCACCAGCCCGGCCCGGAGCGCCACGATGGCGATGATCAGCTCGGCCGCATTCCCGAAGGTGGCGTTGAGGAAGCCGCCCAGGGTGGGCCCGGTCCTCGCGGCGAGGTGCTCGGTGGCCTCCCCCATGTAGCCCGCCAGCGGCAGCACCGCGAGGCACGACGTCACGAACACCAGCGCCGGCGGGAAGTCCCCGCCCCAGGCGAAGTACAGGCTCAGCGGAATGAACAGGATGGGCAGCTTGCGCCAGCTGAGCAGCGGCTCGTGCACCGGCGCGATCCGGGGCGGCGTCGATGGCCGACCCGGGGTCTCCCGTTCGCGCCGCTCCGGCTGGGCCGCGGGCCGCGCGGCCCGGTCACGGTCCTTCTCCTTCTGCCGCTCGCGGTCCTTCTCCCGGCCATCGGCCCGCTCCCGCCGGTCGGGACGTTCGCGCCGGTCCCCGCGCTCCTGCCGTTCGGGTCGCTCCTGGCGCTCGGGCCTGTCGGGACGTGGCGGTTTCTCGCCCCCTGCCCCGGCCGGCTTCGCCAGGCCTAGGGCATCCCGCACCTTGGCGACCGGGATGCCCAGGTCCCCCAGGCTCGAGGCCACCACCCCCTTGCCGTCGGCCAGGAGCGCGCCGAGAAGGTGCCGCGGCGCGGGGGGATCATCCCCCGCCAGGGTCCGGGCCTGCTCCAGTGCCCGGCGGGCCCCCGACCGGAGCTGCAGTTCCTCCGCCGCGGTGGCGGATCCCTTCCCCTGGGGACTCCGCTTCTCCAGCCGCTCCCGCACCGCGGCGGGAGAGGTGGAAAAGGCGCCCAGGATGGTGGTCAGGGAGGGGTCCTCGGCCTGGAGAAGCGCGAGGAACAGGTGCTCGGTCCCGATGTAGTCGTGCTGCAGCCGCTGCGCCTCGGCGCGGGCGGCGGCGAGAAAGTCGCTCACAGCGGCTTGGCCTCGTCAATGAGCATGATGGGAATACCGTCCTCCACCGCGTACACCAGGCGGCAGGCGGCGCAGACCAGCGACTCGGGTTGCTGGCGGTATTCGAGGTCCCCCTTGCACTTCGGGCAGACCAGGATCTCGAGCAGTTCAGGGGCCAGGGTCATGGGTCACCCTTGGCGCTCGGGGAAGCCGAGCGCGGTGAGGAGATGCGCCTTGCGGCGCCAGTCCGGCGCCACCTTCACCCAGCAGTCGAGGTAGACCTGCTGGCCCAGCAGAGCCTCCAGGCGCGCCCGGGCGTGCTGGCCGATCGCCTTGAGGGTCCGGCCGCCGGCGCCGATCACGATGCCCTTCTGGGAATCCCGCTCCACGAGGAGCGAGACACGAATGTACACTGGCGTCGTGCGCTCGCGGAACTCCTCCACCTCGGTGGCCACGGCGTACGGCACCTCATCCTCCAGCCGCTCGAACGCCGCCTCGCGCACGTACTCGGCCGCGAAGAACCGGACCGGCTGGGTGCTGACGTCCTCGGGGTCGAACTCGTACTCCCCCTCCCGGAGGTGGGGCCGGAGCGCCGCCAGAAGCTCGTCCTGCCCCGCCCCGGTGACCGCCGAGACGCCCAGGCTGCCGGGTGGCGGCGGGGCAAGGTCGGTCTTGGTGTAGACGGTCAGGACCGGGACGTCGAGCGGGCCGGGCAGGCCGGTGAGGGGCCAGAAGGGGGGCGCCGGGCCGTCGGGGGCGGGATGGAGGTGGAGGATCAGGTCCACCCGCCCCAGCTCGTCCTGGGCCGCCCAGCGCATTCGTTCCTGGAGGGGATAGCGCGGGTCGAGGAGCCCGGGGAGGTCGTGCAGGATGACTTGGGTGTCCTCCCCGGTGAGGAGCCCGACCACGGGGAGCCTGGAGGACTGGGCCTTGGGGCTGACGATGGCCAGGTGGGCGCCCACGAGGGCATTGAGGAGCGAGGACTTGCCGGCGTTGGGGAGGCCGGCCAGG
>CAZCVG010000242.1:0-3711 GCA_964501735.1 uncultured Gemmatimonadaceae bacterium
CCCCGGCACCACTCTTGCCCCTTCCGGGGGCGTGACCGCCGATTTCAACGACTTAGCCAGCGCCGCGGCACTCGCCACCGGCAATTCGCATCTCCTCGGGGATCTGCACGAGACCGAGGGGACCGTCCGGCTGTCCGAGGTTGTCTCCGCCCTCTCCCATGCCCTGGACATCACCGAGGGGCAGCCCCCGGGCCACGCCGTTCGCACCTGCATCATCGGCATGCGGCTGGCCGGGGCCCTGCACCTCGACGCCACCGAGCGTTCGGCGCTGTTCTACGCCCTGCTGCTCAAGGACCTGGGCTGCTCCAGCAACGCCGCCCGGCTGGCCCGGGTGTTCCGCTCCGACGACATCACCCTCAAGCGCGCCCACAAGATCACCGACTGGTCCCGGACCACCGACTCGGCCCGGTACGCCTATTACATGTCCCGGGACGGCGGCGGGCCGCTGGCCCGGGCGGCGCACACCCTGCGGATCGGGCTCACCGAGCGGGGCAGCGGCCGGGAGATGACCGAGACCCGCTGCGAGCGCGGGGCGGACATCGCCGGCAAGCTGGGCCTGGCCCCGGCCACCCAGGAGGCCATCCGCTCGCTGGACGAGCACTGGGACGGGGCGGGGCTGCCGTACTTCCGCAGCGGTGACCAGATCCCCCTCCTCGGGCGGATCGCGGGGCTGGCCCAGACGGTCGAGGTCTTCGCCAGCGGATTCGACGTGGCCACCGCCTACCAGGTCGCCCGCTCCCGGCGAGGCACCTGGTTTGATCCCGGACTGGTGGATGTGCTGGAGGGCTTCGAGCACGACTTCGCCTTCTGGACCACCCTCCTCGCCACCGACCAGCTCGAGCACGTCTCCGACCTGGAGCCGGAGGACCGGGTCCTGGTGGCGGACGAGGGCCGGCTGGACCAGGTGGCGGAGGCCTTTGCCCGGGTCATCGACGCCAAGTCGCCCTATACCGCCCTCCACTCGAGCGGGGTGGCGGCGCTGGCCGTGGCCATCGGCGAGGGGATGTGGTGTTCCGAGCAGGAGCTGGTGGTCCTCCGGCGGGCGGCGCTGCTCCACGACATCGGCAAGCTGGGCGTCTCCAACCTCATCCTCGACAAGCCGGCACGGCTGACGGGGACGGAGGTGGCCGAGATGCGGAAGCACACCGGGTACACCCATGAGATCCTGGCGCGGGTGAGCCGGTTCCGCGCCTTTGCCGGGCTGGCGGCGGCGCATCACGAGCGGCTGGACGGGAGCGGCTATCACCAGGGCCTCTACGCCAACGAGCTGCCGCCCCTGTACCGCATCCTGGCGGTGGCGGACGTGGCGGAGGCCCTCTCGGCGGCGCGCCCCTACCGGGCGGCGCTGCCGCGGGAGGAGGTCCTCCGGATCATGCAGCGGGAGGTGGGGCTCGGGCTCTGCCCGCTGGCCTTCGAGGTGCTGGAGGGGCTCAAGGAGTGGCCGGTGGGCCGGTTGGGCGGTTAGGCAGAACCCTGCGACCCCCCGCCCGCCCGCTGCCCGCCCGCCCGCTGCCCGCTGCCCGCCCGCCTGTCCGCCTGACCGCCCGTCCGTCCGCCCGCCCGTCCGCCCGTCCGCCCGTCCGCCCCTATTGTGTGCCCCACGTTTGACCTCCCTCCCCGCCACCCCCGGCCGCCGATCCCGCCCTATCTTGGCCCCAGCTTCATCACTCGGGGGTCCCGGTGCACAGACGTGAATTCGTCGCGGGGGTAGCGGGTGGCGCGGTGGCCGCCGGCGTCGGGCCCGGGCCCGCGCTGGGCGCTCCGGCCGGGGACGACCCCTGGCGCGCGGCCTTTCCCCAGTTGCGCCAGGAGGTCAACGGCCACCCGCTGGTCTACCTCGACACCGCGGCGACCTCGCTCCGGCCCCAGCCGGTGCTGGACGCGCTGCTCGGCTTCTACGCCGCCGACAACGCCAACCCCGGCGCCGCCCTCCACACCCTGGCCCGCCGCTCCCACGCCGCCCTGGAGGATGCCCGCCGGACGGTGGCCCGCTTCATCGGCTCGGCGGATCCCCTCGAGGTGGTCTTCACCCGGGGCACCACCGAGAGCCTCAACCTGGTGGCCTCCACCTGGGGACAGGCCCACCTCCGTCCCGGCGACGAGATCCTGCTGGGCATCGGCGAGCACGCCTCCAACCTCCTCCCCTGGCGCTACCTGGCCGAGCGGACCGGCGCCCGGGTGGTGTACGTCGGACTGGACGACACCGGCTATCCCCGGCTCGACGACTTCGCCGCCCGGCTCGGCCCCCGCACCCGGGTGGTGGCATTCAGCCACGTGAGCAACGTCCTCGGCCTGGTCAACCCGGTGGAGCGGATGTGCGCCCTGGCCCGGGGGCCTGGGCGGATCGTGGTGGTGGACGGGGCCCAGTCGGCGCCTCACCTCCCCGTGGACGTGAGCCGGCTCGGCTGCGACTTCCTGGCCTTCTCCAGCCACAAGATGCTCGGCCCGATGGGTATGGGCGTGCTCTGGGGTCGCCGGGAGCTGCTCGACGCCATGCCTCCCTACCAGGCCGGCTCCAACATGGCCCACGACGTGACCCCGGACGGCGAGCACCTCTCCGAGGGCGCCCTCAAGTACGGGGCCGGGACCCCCAACGTCGCCGGTCCCGTCGGCCTGGCGGCGGCGATCGCCTTTCTCGGCGGCATCGGATTCCAGGCCATCCGTGAGCACCAGGCGGTGATCACCGGCCGCATGCTCGAGCGGCTGGCGGCGCTCAAGGGTGTGCGCCTGCTGGGCGGAGCGGAGCCGGCCGCCCGGGTGGGTGTGTTCAGCTTCGTGGTGGACGGGCGGGCGCCGGCGGAGCTGGTGCGCCAGATGGACGCCTCGGGCATCGCCATCCGGGGCGGCGACCTCGCCGCCCTGCCGCTGCTCCAGCGATACGGTGTCCGCGCGGCCGCCCGGGCATCGTGCTATCTCTACACCACCCTGGCCGAGGTGGACCGCTTCGCGGAGGTGCTGGAGCGGGCCATCCGCCGGACCTGAGTTTCGGGGGGAGAGCGGTGCACTGGATCACCAGAGAGCGTCCCAAGATTGACCGCGTGGCCTGTCCCTGGCTCATCGCCCGGTTCATAGACCCGTCGCCCCGGTTCCATTTCGTCCCGCCGGCGGAGGTCTTTGCCCGGGCCGAGGAGCTGGGCGCCACCCCGTTCGATGTCGAGGGCGCCGAACTCAGCCACCGGGGCGACCGCTGCAGCTTCGACACCTTCCTGGACGTGTATCGGCTCCAGCAGCCGGCGCTCCGGGACCTCGCCGTCATCGTCCGCGGGGCCGACACCGCCCGGCTCGACCTCGCCCCCCAGGCCGCCGGGCTGCTTGCGGTCTCGCTCGGCCTCTCCCGGCTCTGTCTGGATGACGACCAGCGCATGCTGGCCCACGGCTTCGTGGTGTACGACGCGCTGTACGAGTGGCTGCAGCATGCCCGCACCGAGGTCCACGGCTGGGACCCGATGCGGGCCGGCAGTTCCGAGCCGGCCTGGGACCGGCTCCGGGCCGGCGACCTCGAGCTCCATCTCTCGGCCCGGCGGGTCCTGGTGGGGGGGCAGCCGGTGGAGCTCCGGCCCAAGGAATTCGCCCTGCTGGTGGCGCTGGTGGCCCGGGCCGGGCGGGTCCTGAGCCGGGGCTTCCTGCTCCAGCATGTCTGGGCGTATCAGGAGGGCGTCACCTCGCGGACGGTGGACTGGCATGTCGCCGTCCTGCGCCGGCGGCTGGGGA
>CAZCVG010000243.1:0-3708 GCA_964501735.1 uncultured Gemmatimonadaceae bacterium
CACCGTGCCGGGCCGGCCCAGCGGCCGGGTCATGGCCAGCGTCTGCCCCGAGGGGTTGGCGGTCTGCCGGGTGGTGGAGGTGGATTTCTAGGGGAAGCGAGCCGGGAATGCCCCCGTGATCGGTCACGACGGGACCGGGGGCCGATGGCTACCGCCTGACCTCTGTCTTCAAACCCAATCCTCCACCGGCCAACGCGTTCCCCTACCGGCAGTTGCCCCCCCGGCATATATTCCGCGCCCTTCCCGGCTGGGTAGCTCAGTTGGTAGAGCAGCGGACTGAAAATCCGCGTGTCGGGGGTTCAATTCCCTCCCCAGCCACTCAAGACAAACGCCGCCCCGAGTGGGGCGGCGTTTTGTCGTTGCCATCCTGATGTTCACGCCTCGAGACGGCAGCGAAATAAGGGAAAGGGGCCGCCCACCACGGACGGCCCCTCCACAACCACGGCCCCCCGCGCCTACCGCCCGCCCAGGGCCTTGTACAGCGCCGCGTAGGACGTCGCCGCCTGGGTCCGGCTCTCCGCCAGCAGGTCCTGCGACTCGAGCTGGGTGCGCTCGGCGTCCAGCACCTGGAGGAAGTCGGTGATCCCCTCGGCGAAACGCATCCGGGCCAGGTCGGCAGCCCGCTCGCTGGCCGCACTGGCAGCCTCGAGCTGGGCCAGGCTGGCCTGCGAGGCCCGGTAGCGCGCCAGCGAGCTTTCCACCTCCTCGATGGCCGCCAGCACCACCTGGCCGTACTCCGCATGGGCCGCGTCCTGCCTGGCCCGGGCAGCGCTCACCCCGGTGCGGACCCGCCCGAGATTCAGGAGCGGCCAGCTCAGCACCGGGCCCACCGCGTATCTAAAGGCGCCGGCATCGCCCAGGCCGCCTAACTCGGCTGCCGAGTAGCCTAGGCTGCCGCCTACCGAGAGCCGGGGCAGGAACTCGGCCCGGGCGGAGCTGACCAGCGCCGATTGCGCCGCGGCGAAGCGCTCCGCCGCCGCCACGTCAGGCCGGTGGCGGGTGATCTCTTCGGGGCTTCCCACCGCCACCGAGTCCGGCAGCGTGGTCCGCACCGCGGCGGACCCCAGCTCGCCCGCCACCTCCGTGGGCGAGCGCCCGAGCAGCACCCCCAGCCGGTACCGGGCCGCCGCTACCTGGGCCTCCCGCGAGGGGATCGTGGCCAGCGTCACGCTGAGCTGAGCCGTGGCCCGCTCGGTGTCGAAGGCGGTGCCGCGCCCGGCGTCCAGCCGCTGGCGGGTGACCTCGAGCGTGCGGCGCTGGTTCTCCGCGTTCTGCCTGGCCACCGCCAGGCGCTCCTCGGCGCCCCGGAGCTCGAAGTAGGTCCGGGCCACCTCGGCGGTGAGCGCCACCAGCACGCCCCGCAAGTCTTCCCGGCTCTCCTCGACCAGGGCGCCCTGGGCCCGCAGGTTGTGCCGCAGCCGGCCGAAGAGGTCCAGCTCCCAGCTGGCGTCGAAGCCGGCGTCCCAGATGTCCTCGTCCGGGAAGCGCCCGCTGGCGCCGGGGAACCCGGCGCTGGCCAGCCGGCGGCGGGCGTAGCCGCCACTCACAACGCCCTCGGGGGTGAGGTCGAGTGCGGCCCGCGCCCGCCCGGCCCGCGCGCCCCGCACCCGGGCCTGGGCTGCCCGTACGTCGAGGTTGGCGCGCAGCGCCTCTTCCATCAGGCGGGTGAGGGTGGTGTCGCCCAGGCCGCGCCAGAACCCGAGGTCGAAGTCCACCGGCTCGTTGCTCGCCACCCGGCCGAGTGACGGGGCCGGGAGGGCGCCCACGCTCCGCGAGGGGCCGGTTTCGCGATAGGCCGCCGGCACCGCCACCGGTGGCGGCTGGTAGGCCGGCGCGCCCACGCAGCCGGCCAGCAGCAGGGCCATCAGGAGGGGGCTACGCATGGGCCACCTCCCCGATCAGCTGCGGCGCCGCCGGCGTCGCCGGTACCGTCGCGCCGCCGGGGACCGGGGCCGGCACGTGCCGCGCCGCGATCAGCGAGTAGAACACCGGGACGACGAACAGCGTGAACAGCGAGCCGATGGTCATGCCCGCCACCAGCACGATGCCGATGCTGTTCCGCGCCTCGGAGCCCGGGCCCGACACGAACACCAGGGGCAGGTGGCCGAACACCGTCGCGGCCGAGGTCATCAGCACCGGCCGGAGCCGGGTGTGCGAGGCCTCGCGCAGCGCGGCCAGCTTCTCCATGCCCCGTTCCTGGAGCTTGTTGGCGAACTCCACGATCAGAATCCCGTTCTTGGCGATCAGCCCCACCAGCGTGATCAGGCCGACCTGCGAGTAGATGTTGATGGTCGTGAGATCCAGGAAGCTGAACACCAGCGCTCCCGAGATCGCCAGCGGCACCGAGCCGAGCAGCACGATCAGCGGATCGCGGAAGCTCTGGAACTGCGCCGCCAGGACCAGGTAGATGAGGATCAGCGCGAAGCCCAGCGTGACCACCAGGGCCGAGCCCTCCCGCCGGATCTGCCGCGACTCGCCGGCGTGGTCCACGGTGATGCCCGGCGTGGCGGCGGCCGCGACGGCCGATTCCAGCACCCGGAGGCCCTCCTCCTTGGTGACGCCGGGCTGGACGCCGCCGAAGATCCGCACCGCGTTGCGCTGCTGGAACCGCTGCAGGGTGCGGGGCGCGGCGCTGGTCTCGATCCGGGTGAAGGTGGAGACCGGCACCAGCTCCCCGCTCGGCGTCTTGATCTTGAGATCGAGCAGCGGCGCCACGGTCGCGCGGTCCGCCTCGCCGATCTGCGGGATGACCTTGTAGCTCCGGTCGTAGTAGTTGAAGCGGTTGACGTACCCGCCGCCCAGCAGCGTGCCCAGTTCCCGGCCCACGCTGGCCAGGTCCAGGCCGAGGTCGGCCACCGCCTCGCGGTCGATGACCACCCGCGCCTCGGGCAGGTCAATCTTGAGGTCGGTGTCCACGTACAGGAACTTGCCGCTCTGCCAGCCGGCGCCCACCACCTGGCCCACCGTGGCGAGCAGCTGCTCCGGCGGCGCATCGCTCTGGAGCACCAGCTCCACGTCGTACTGGCCCGGCGTGGGCAGCGGCGGGTCCAGTCGGGGGAAGACCTGCAGCCCGGGAATCTGGGACACCGCCCCATACACCTGCCCGTACATCTCCTCGGTGGAGCGCTCCCGCTCCTTCCAGTCCTTCGTCACCATCCCGCCGAAGGCGCCCCAGTTGGCAGTGAGCGACCACATGAACTTGGCCTCGGGGAAGGCCTCGATGGCCTTCACCACCTCCAGCGAGGCGCGGTTCGATGCCGCCAGGGAGGCGTCCGGCGCCGCGGCCATGAACATGCTGATGTGGCTCTGGTCCTCGACCGGCGCCAGCTCCCGGCGCGAGAAGGTGTACAGCGGCCATGCCGCCACCATCACCAGCACCGAGGCGGCCACCACCGCCCAGCGCATGGCCAGGGCGCCATCGAGAAGCCGGGCGTAGCGCCCGCGCACCCAGTCGAAGCCGCGGTTGACCAGCGCGGTGAGCCGGCCCTCGGCGCCGTGCTCGTGCACGAACCGGGAACTCATCATCGGCGACAGCGTCACCGCCACCAGCCCGGAGACCACCACCGCCGCCGCCAGGGTAATGGCGAACTCCAGGAAGAGCGTGCCGGTCAGTCCGCCCTGGAAGCCGATGGGCGCGTAGACCGCGGCCAGGGTGATGGTCATCGCCAGCACCGGGCCGACCAGCTCGCGGGCGCCGACCAGGGCGGC
>CAZCVG010000244.1:0-3677 GCA_964501735.1 uncultured Gemmatimonadaceae bacterium
CGCTAACGGGATTCGAACCCGTGTTCCAGCCTTGAGAGGGCTGTGTCCTAGGCCTCTAGACGATAGCGGCGCGGCACGATCTGGGGCTGCCTGATACCTTCTGCTGCCACCATCCCGGCCCGGAAATCGGCTGTGACATCCCCACAGGCCCGGAGGGAATCGAACCCCCAACCCCCGGTTTTGGAGACCGGTGCTCTACCAATTGAGCTACGGACCTACGCTTCGAGTTCCAGGGTGGCTGACGGGAATCGAACCCGCAACCTCCGGAGCCACAGTCCGGCGCTCTAACCGATTGAGCTACAACCACCACGAGGTCTCCGCCCCCCTGCTCCAAGCCGCAAGAACCTAAGGATCACCCCCCACCCGGTCAAGTCCAGAAGCGCTCGGCCAGACGGGCGGTTCCCGGGTCCTGGGCCACCGGCCGGCCGTCGAGAGTGGCCACCGGCACCACCCCGCGCACGGCGTTGGCCGCGAAGAGCGCGAGCCCGGCAGCCTCGCCGGCGGACACCCGCCGCTCCTCCACCGGCCCGGCCAGTTCCTCGATCCGGAGCCGGGACACGCCGGGGAGAATCCCGAGCGACAACGGGGGCGCCGCGACCCGCCCGGCTTCCCACCAGAACAGGCACCAGATGGTCCCTTCCGCCACCAGGCCGGCGGGGGTGAGGAGGACGGCGTCGTCCGCCCCCGCCGCCCGGGCCCCCGCGGCGGCCCGCTCGAACACCGAACGGTCGCTGGTCTTGTGCGGGTACGGAGCATGCACCACCGGGCTCAGGGCCAGCCGGAGCGGGCTGGAAGGCCCGGCCTCCCGGGTGGTGACCTGCGCCCCGGCCTGGCTCACCTCGAGGCGGTGCACCCGGTCGGGGCCCCCGGCGGGGACCTCCAGCCGGGGCGGAAACGGCACGCCCAGCGCGATGCAGCTGGCCGACAGCCGCCTGAGGTGCAGGTACCACAGCGGGGCGGCACCCTGGCGGACCCGCACGGTTTCGAGCAGGACTGGCGCACGACGCGTCATTAGCAGAAGATAGATAAACCCGTTTCCGGACAATCCCGATGCCTGCCCGCCCGTATCGCCTCCTGCCGCTGCTGGCGCTGCTCGCCGCCTGTTCCGCCGACTCCAAGTCCGGCGGGCCGAGCGTGGACGAGCAGCTGGCCGATCTCATGGCGATCGCGAATGTGTCGCCGCTCCCGCCCATCACCATGCCCACGCCCGAGATGTTCACGCTGGGGCAGGCGCTGATGTTCGACAAGGAGCTGAGCGGGAACCGCAACATCTCCTGCGCCACCTGCCATCACCCGCTGGAGAGCACCACCGACCACCGGGCCCTCTCGGTGGGCCAGGGCGCCACCGGCCGGGGTCCCACCCGGGGCGGCGCCGGCGCCACCATCCCGCGGCACGCCCCCGACGTATTCAACCGGGGCTACCCGCAGTGGAACACGATGTTCTGGGACGCGCGGGTGGCGGGAGCGCAGGGTGGCGGGTTCAACACCCCGGCCGGCGCGTCGTTTCCGGCGGGGGTGAGCAGCGTGCTCGCCGCCCAGGCGCTCTTCCCCCTGACCAGCCGGGACGAGATGCGGGGGCAGTCGGGCGACCCGGGCAATGAGCTGGCGGTACTGGCCGACAACGATTTCACCGGGATCTGGGACGGGATCATGACCCGGATCCGTGCCATCCCCGCCTACGACCAGCTGTTCATGGACGCCTACGGCATCTCGGTGAACTCCGCCGGGATCCAGCACGTGGCCAACGCCATCGCGGCGTTCGAGATTGACGCCTGGACCCGGGTAAACACCCCGTTCGACGCCTACGTCGGCGGCAACCTGGACGCGCTCACCGCCCAGCAGAAACGGGGCGCCCTGCTCTTCTTCGGCGAGGCGCAGTGCAGCCGCTGCCACCTCGGCCCGCTGCTCACCGACCAGAAGTTCCACAACATCGCCATCCCGCAGCTGGGGCCCGGGAAGAACCTGGCGGGACTGGACGAGGGGCGGCAGCTCCAGAGCGGCCTCCCGGCCGATCGCTTCGCGTTTCGCACCCCGCCGCTCCGGAACGTCACCCTCACGGCGCCCTACATGCACAACGGCGCCTACGCGACGCTCCGCGCCGCCGTGAAGCACTACGTCAACGTGACCAGCGCGCTGCAGACCTACGATGCCAGCCAGCTCCCCGCGAGCCTGCAGGGCACGGTGCAGACGGATCCGGCGGTGCACAGCGAGATCCTGTCAACGGTGAGTTCGATCGTGGCGCCGCCGCTCAGCATCACCGACGCCGAGGTGGACGACATCGTGGCCTTCCTGGGAGCGCTGACCGACCCGTCGGCGGCGGACCTCTCGGATGAGGTGCCCGCGTCGGTGCCGAGCGGCATCGCGATCGACTAGCGGCGGGAGTCCTGCCAGGTCTTCACGACGGTGGCCGAGAGGATGATGGCCCCGCCGAGGAGGGCCCAGCGCCCGGGATACTCGCCGTGCACCGCCCAGGCCAGCAGCGGGTTGAGCGCCGGCTCCACGAAGAGCAGCAGGCTGGCTTCGAAGGCGGGGATGTGGGGAATGGCGCGGGTCAGGAGGGCGTAGGCCACACCGATCTGGAACACGCCAAGGTAGACCAGGACCGCCCAGTCGAGCGCGCCCTGGCCCCCCAGGGGCAGCGCGAGGGGCAGCGCTACCAGGAAGGCCAGCAGGTTCCCCAGCGCCACCGCCGCCGCGGGTGAGCCGCCCTGGGTCCCCATCCACCGCAATCCCACCAGCATCAGCGCGTAGGCCACCCCCGAGCACACCGCGAACAGGTTGCCGCGCAGCGGATCCGGCGCGGTGGCAAAGCTCTGCTGCCGCCCCACGAAGAAGAACACCATCCCCGTCGCCACCACCACCATGAACAGCAGGTTGCGGGGCATGATCCGCTCCCGGAGGAGCAGCGGACCGAGGAGCAGGATGTAGAGCGGCGCGGTGGACTGGAGGAAGATCGTGTTGGCGGCGGTGGTGAGCTTGTTGGCCAGCACGAAGAGGATCAGGGTGGCGGCGTACGCCGAGGCGACCAGCAGCGTGACGCCCAGCCGGCCCCGGCCCACCATGCGCGACGCCGGGAGAAAGGCCCACACCGCCAGCGCCGCGATCCCCGACCGGAAGCCCGCTACCTGCCAGCTGGTGAAGTCGGCCGACTTGATGGCGGCGCCGCCGGTGGAAAAGAGGAATGCCGCGCCGAGGATCTGGAGGCGGGTCCGGGAGGCGAGGGACATGAGTCGGGGACGGACGCCGGACCGGTCAGCGGGGCTTGGCGCGCCCCGCCCAGCTCACCGGCACCCCTCGCTCACCAGCTGTCCTTCGATGATCACGCCACAGACGTGGGTGGTGTACTCGAAGGGATCGCCATCGAACAGCACCACGTCGCCATCCTTCCCGGCCTCCAGGCTGCCGACCCGATCCGCCTGGCCGATCACGGCGGCGGCGCCGCTGGTGATGGTGGCCAGGGCCGCCTCCCGCGGCAGGCCGTTGGCGGCGGCCACGGCCGCCTCGAACAGCACCACCCGGGTCTTGGGGACGTAGCCCTCGAAACCGCTCTGCAGCGCCACCGGGATCCCCGCGGCGTGGAGGCGGGCGGCGGTCTCGAAGGTGGCGCTGTTGGCCTCGCCGTTGTTGCGGATCATGGTCGGGTGCAGGATCACCGGCACGCCCGCCGCCTTGATCTC
>CAZCVG010000245.1:0-3633 GCA_964501735.1 uncultured Gemmatimonadaceae bacterium
CCACGTGGGCCTCGGTCACGTCCTCGCCGATGGTGATGACGTGGGTGATGGTCTCCCCGTCCTGGCGCATGGGGATCTTGCTGATGCGGTAGTACTTGGTCTCGCTCACCCCCGCCACCTCCAGCTCCATCTGGCGGGAGTGGCCGGTGCGGAAGACGTCGTCGAACTCCTCGCGCAGCTGCTCGGCGGGCTGGCGGGTCAGCACCTCGAAGACCGGGCGGCCCACCACCTCGTCCCGGCGGAGGCCCTGGGTGCCCATCTCCCGCTTCCGGTTCCAGATCTGGATGCGGTACTCCCGGTCCACCACGTAGAGGCCGACCGGGAGGCAGTCAATGACCAGGGTGATGAACCGGCGCTGCTCCTCGATCTCCCGGGACCGGAGCGCCACCTCGTAGGCCAGGTCCTCCGACAGCTCGATGGACGCCAGGTAGGGCGCCAGCAGGTCCGCCACCACGGGGAGCACGGTCTCGCTGTACCGGCCGGTGGCGGGCGCCACCTCGAGCATGCCGAGGCGCTCGCCCTCGTGGAGCAGCGGCACCCGGAGGGTGTCGGGGGCGGCGTCAGGAAGCACCGCGAAGGACCGGCTGGTCCGCGCCCCGCCGGTGGGGGCGGGCGCCGCGATGGCCCGGAGCGTGGTGGCGTTGGGCTCCCGGAGCCAGAGCTGCACCGCCTGGGCGCCGAGGCCGCTCCGCAACTCGGCCGCCACCGTCGCCAGGGTTTCCTCCGGCGCCAGCCCGGTGTTGAGCAACCGCGCCACCCGGCCGATGAGGGCCAGGCTGTCGTCCCGTACCGCGTCCACGGTCATGATCGTCCCGCTGCGTCTGGAAGGTGATTCAGGGCGCGGCGCCGGCCGGCCCCCTGCCATAGGAAATATCGCTCCGCCGGTGGAAAGACCAGCGCGGCCCCGCTTACCGGGCCCGCGACCGGCCCGCCAGGAGCACCGCCACCCCCAGGGCCGAGAGCAGGTACCAGGTCTCCCACGGCGCGGCTGGTAAGGCGGGCGGCTCGGGGACCGGCACCGCCAGCTGCAGGCTGGCCTGGGTCCGGGGCGTGGCGGCGCTGATGCTGGCCACCGAATCGTGCCAGACCACGCCCGAGTCGGCCAGCGGCAATCCCCGGCGGACCGCCACTGCGATGTCCACGGCGATGGCGGGAAGGTCCGCCTGCCGGACCCGTTCGGCGGTGGCCGCCAGCTCGATCAGCTTGCGCACCGTCTCCAGCCGGGTCTGGATGGCGGCCCGGCCCACGGCGTCCAGCTCCTGGTGGATCTCCCTGCCCATGAGGAGCAGTGCCAGTCCCAGCGCGCCGGCGGCCAGGAGCCGCTGGCGCAGGGCGGCGCGCCGGACGCATGACCAGACCGCCAGCACCAGCGCCAGGGCCGCCAGGGCGGTCAGGATCAGGCCGCCCGGCCCGGGCAGCCGGTTGCCCTGGGCCCCCCAGGTTCCGAGCCAGCCGAGATAGTGGTTCTGGGGTCCGAGGAAAGGGACCAGTACCGCCCGCTCCTCGGCGTGGGTGAGCACGAACATCGGCGCGCCGCGGTCCACCGCGACCTGCACCGAGTCGGGCAGCGGAAGGAGGCCGATGTCGTCGGGGATCAGGGCGGTGGTCCCCAGCACCAGCTGCATGCCGCCGGGCCAGAAGGTGGCGCCGGCCAGGGCATTGGCGCCCGAGAGTAGGCGGGCGGCATCGTAGCCGCCGGCCGAACCGCCCGGGGTGACGACGCCGAGATAGGCGCCGGCGTGCTGCGCCAGCTGCTGCTGCAGGCGATCCAGCCGGGCCCGTTCGGTGACCACGGCCGCATGCCACACTCCGGCGGCCCCGGCGACCACCGCGGCGCCCGCGCCGAGACAGAGCCAGGGCACCCGGCGTCGGACAGGACTGGCGGGCGGCGTCATGGCACTAAGTTGCCGCGCCGGGACCGGGTGACAAGAGGCGGTGTCTTGTCGCCCGGGAGGCCGGCCACTAGGCTACAGCCACCCTCCACCCCCCGTCCCATGACGCTCACTCCCTGGATCAACGGCGAATCGGTGCCGCTCGACGGCCGGTCCACCCAGGCCGTCCCGGCTCCCTTCACCGGCGAAACCGCCGCCACGGTGGCGGTGGGCACCGAGCGCGACCTGGAGCGGGCCATCGGCGCCGCCCAGGCCGGCTTCGCCGCGATGCGGGCCCTGCCCCGCCACGCCCGGCGGGACCTGCTGGCGCGGATCGCTGACCGGCTGCAGCAGGAGCGCGACTCGCTGGCCCGGGAACTGGCCATCAGCTGCGGCAAGCCGGTCACCCAGGCGCTGGGGGAGGTGGACCGCGCGGTGATGACCTTCTCGCTGGCGGCCGACGAGGCCCGGCGCTTCGCCGGCGAGATGGTGCCGCTCGACCTCGACCCCCGCGCCGCCCGGATGACGGGGCTGGTGCACCGCTTCCCGGTTGGGCCGATCAGCGCCATCACCCCGTTCAACTTCCCGCTCAACCTGCTGGCCCACAAGGTGGCGCCGGCCATCGCGGTGGGCAGCAGCCTGGTGGTCAAGCCGCCGCCGCAGTGCCCCCAGCTCGCCTTCCGGCTGGGACGCCTCATGGCGGAATGCGGCCTCCCCGCCGGCGCCTACAACGTACTGCACCTGCCGATCGCCATCGCGGAGAAGCTGGCGACCGATCCCCGCTTCGGCATGCTCACCTTCACCGGCAGCCCCACGGTGGGCTGGCACCTCAAGAGCGTGGCCGGCAAGAAGAAGGTCTGCCTCGAGCTGGGCGGCAACGCCGCCGCGGTGGTGCACGAGGACACCGCCGACCTCGACGCCTGCGCCCGGCGCCTGGCGCTGGGCGCCTTCGCCTACGCCGGGCAGGTCTGCATCAAGGTGCAGCGGCTGCTGGTTCACCAGCCGGTGTACCAGCGGTTCGTGGACCGGTTCGTGGCCGCCACCGCCGCGCTGCCCGCCGGCGATCCGCTCAACCCGGCCACCGTGGTCGGCCCGATGATCGACCAGGCCGCCCTCGAGCGGGTGGAAGGATGGACCCGTGAGGCGGTGGATGCCGGCGCCGAGGTGCTGCTCGCCGGCCGGCGCGAGGGCCGGGTGCTCACTCCCGGCGTGCTGGCCGGCGTGCCCCGGGATGCCAAGGTGTCGTGCAAGGAGGTGTTCGGACCGGTGTCGGTGGTGGCGCCCTACCGCACCTTCGAGGAGGCGCTGGCCATGGTGAACGACTCCGATTTCGGGCTGCAGGCGGGCGTGTTCACCCAGGACGTGAACCGGATCTTCCAGGCCTTCAACGCGCTCGAGGTCGGCGGAGTGATCGCCAACGACTTCCCCACGCTCCGGGTGGACAACTTCCCCTACGGCGGCGTGAAGGACTCCGGCTTCGGGCGGGAAGGGGTGCGCTACACCATGGAAGAGATGAGCGAGCCGAGGATGCTGGTGGTGAATCTCGGCGGGTAGCGGAGGACGGGCAGACGGTCAGACGGGCGGACGGTCAGACGGGCGGGCGGGCGGGCGGGCGGACGGGCGGACGGGCGGACGGGCGGACGGGCGGTCGGGCGGTCGGGCGGACAGGCGGTCGGGTCCTTCGGCCCGCCTACCCCTCCGACAGCGCCACTCGCACCTCGTGTTCGCCGGCCAGGTCGAAGACCGCGCGGGCGGCGCCCAG
>CAZCVG010000246.1:0-3592 GCA_964501735.1 uncultured Gemmatimonadaceae bacterium
ATGGTCTGCCATTCGTTCAAGGGCGGCATCGGCACGGCGTCCCGCAAGCTCACCCCCGATGGCGGCAACTTCACGGTCGGGGTGCTGGTGCAGTGCAATTACGGGGGCCGCCTGCGGCTGAGCATCGCCGGCGTGCCGGTCGGCGCGCGCCTCCAGGGACACCACCAGTGCCTCGCCACGCCGGCCCGTCCCAACAACTGGAAGCGGACCCTCCCCAGCTGCGACACCCGGGCGGCGGGAGAGGGACCGGCGGTGGAGCGCCCGGAGCTTGGCTCGATCATCGCCGTGGTGGCCACCGACGCCCCGCTGCTGCCCCACCAGCTCAAGCGGCTGGCCAAGCGGGTGGCGCTGGGGATCGGCCGCATGGGCGGGATCGGGGGCGATTCCTCCGGCGACATCTTCCTGGCCTTCTCCACCGCCAATGGCGGGGCGGCCGCGTCCGACGGCCTGGTGACCGTCACCATGTGGCCGAACGACCTCATGAACGAGCTGTTCGAGGCCACCATTGATGCCACCGAGGAGGCGATCGTCAATGCCATGGTGGCCGCCGAGACCATGACCGGCGCCGACGGGTACCGGGTGTACGCCCTGCCGACCGACCAG
This sequence comes from uncultured Gemmatimonadaceae bacterium, assembly GCA_964501735.1. Lineage (GTDB taxonomy): Bacteria > Gemmatimonadota > Gemmatimonadetes > Gemmatimonadales > GWC2-71-9 > JADJOM01. The sequence continues at coordinate 604 of CAZCVG010000246.1, forward strand.
GTGCTGGCGCTGCTCAGGGCCGCAGGGCGGATCCGGTGAGCGCCCCCACCGGCCGGCCGGCGGCCCTCATCACCGGCGCCTCGGGCGGCATCGGGCTGGAGCTGGCGCGGCTCTGCGCCAAGGGCGGGCATGACCTGATCCTGGTGGCGCGCAACCAGGCCAAGCTCGAGGAAGTGGCCAAGTACCTCTCGGGCATGTACCAGATCCGGGCCGAGGTGATCGCGGCCGACCTCACCGACGCCGAGGCGCCGCAGGCCATCATGCAGGAGATCGCCGGGCGCGGGATGACCGTGGACGTGCTGGTCAACAACGCCGGGTTCGGCGACTGGGGCCTTTTCGGGCGGGCCGACCTCGAGCGGCAGCTGGCCATGATCCAGGTGAACATCACCGCCCTCACGGTGCTCACCCGGCTGGCGCTGCCCGGCATGGTGAGCCGCCACCGGGGCCGGATCCTCAACGTGGCCTCCACCGCCGGTTTCGCGCCGGGCCCGCTGATGGCGGTCTACTACGCCAGCAAGGCGTTCGTGGTCTCCTTCTCCGAGGCCATCAGCAACGAACTCCGGGGCACGGGCATCACCGTCACGGCGCTGTGCCCGGGGCCCACCCGGACCAGTTTCTTCGACCGGGCCGGGATGCAGGGATCGAATCTCGCCACGGCGCCGCACGTCATGGCGGTGGAACCGGTGGCCCTCGCGGGCTACCGCGGCATGATGCGCGGCACCGTGCTGGTCGTCCCCGGGCTCGCCAACAAGGGCCTCATCTTCGCGATCCGGCTCGGGCCCCGGTGGCTGGTGCGGCGGATCACCCGCTGGTTCCAGGAGGGCCGCGCCTCGACATGAGAGTCCATTTCAGCCCGGTGCCGCGCCCATGACGCTCGCAGGCCGGAAGGTCCTGATCTTCGCCGCCAGCTACTACGAGGAGCTGGAGCTCTGGTACCCCAAGATCCGCCTGGAGGAGGAGGGCGTGGCCACCGTCGTGGCCGGCGTGGGGGAAGCGACCTACCTGGGCAAGCGGGGCAGCTATCCGGTGACGGTGGATGTCCACGTCAAGGACGTGCGGGCGGCGGAGTTCGACGGCCTGGTGATCCCGGGCGGCTATGCCCCCGACCTGCTCCGGCGCCATGAGAAGGTCCTGACGCTCACCCGGGAGATCTTCCAGGCCGGCAAGCCGGTGGGCTTCATCTGCCACGCCGGCTGGGTGCCGATCTCCGCCGGGATCCTCAAGGGCCGGCGCGGCACCAGCGTGGGCGCCATCCGGGACGACCTGGTCAACGCCGGGATGCAGTGGGAGGACGCTCCGGTGGTGGTGGACGGCAACCTGATCAGCTCCCGCACCCCCGCCGATCTCGGGCACTTCATGAAGGCCTTCCTCGCCGCCCTGGCCTGAACGCCCCGAGCGCCGGCCCTGCGTACCCCGCCAAGACCCGAGCCCCAAGTCCCATGTCGCTCCGTGACTGCCAGTCCCGCGTGGATCACTGGATCAGCCAGTTCGAGGAAGGGTACTTCCACCCCCTCACCAACCTCTGCCGCCTGACGGAGGAAGTGGGCGAGCTGGCCCGGGAGGTGAACCACCGCTTCGGCGAGAAAACCAAGAAGAAGGACGAAGCCGAGGGCGACCTCGGCATGGAGATGGCGGATATCCTCTTCGTGCTGGCCTGCATGGCCAACCGCGAGGGGATTGACCTGCAGCAGGCGTTCGACCGGATGATGGACAAGGTCGAGCGCCGCGACGCGGGGCGCTGGACCCGCAAGGGACACTGACGCATGGACGAGACGCTCGAGCGGCTCCGCGCCGCCCTGTCCGGCCGGTACGAGATGGACCGCCGCATCGGCCAGGGCGGGATGGCCACCGTCTACGGGGCCACCGACCTGAAGCACCACCGCCAGGTGGCCATCAAGGTCCTTCGCCCCGACCTGGCCGCCACCATCGGCGCCGACCGGTTCCTCCGGGAGATCGAGGTCGCCGCCGGCCTGCAGCACCCGCACGTGGTGCCGCTGTACGACTCGGGCGACGCCGGCGGGGTGCTGTATTACGTGATGCCGTTCATCGCGGGGGAGTCGCTGCGGGACCGGCTCACCCGGGACGGCAGGATTCCGTTCCAGGAGGCGGTGACGCTCACCCGCGAGGTGGCCAGCGCCCTGGCCTACGCCCACGCGCAGGGCATCATCCACCGGGACATCAAGCCGGAAAACATCCTCCTCTCCGGCGGCCATGCGGTGGTGGCCGACTTCGGCATCGCCCGGGCCCTCAAGGCCGCGGCCGCGCCCGCCACCCAGATGACCGGCGTCGGGCTGGCCATCGGCACCCCGGCCTACATGAGCCCGGAACAGGCCACGGCCAGCGACATCGACGCCCGGAGCGACCAGTACTCGCTGGCCTGCGTGTTCTACGAGATGGTCACCGGGCAGGCGCCGTTCGCCGGGCCCACGGTGCAGGCGGTACTCACCCAGAGCCTCACCGGACCCCGGCCGAAGCTCAGCAAGGTGACCCGCGCCACCCCGCCCGAGGCCGACGCGCCCGTGGCCCGAGCCCTCGCCGCCGACCCCGCGGCGCGGTTCGCCGGCGTGGCGGAGTTCGGCGCGGCGCTGGAGCAGGCCGCCGGCGGCGGCAGTGGCGCCCTCGCCGAGCGGCGCCGGCTCAAGCGCCTGGTGGTGGGGCTGCCGGTGGGAGTGGCCCTGGTCGCGGTGCTGGCGTTCCTGTTCCTCCCGAGGGGCGGGGTGGTGGTCAAGGGCGCGGAGTCCATCGCCGTCCTGCCGTTCAACGCCTCCGGGCCAGGCGTGGAGCTGCTGGGAGAGGGCATGGTGGACCTGCTCACCACCAACCTCAACACCGTGGGCGGCATCCGGGCGGTGGAGCCGCGGGCGGTGCTGGCGCGCTGGAAGCAGGAGGGCCAGCCCGGCGACATCCAGGGCGCCCTGGCGCTGGCCCGGGGGCTCAAGGCCGGCTCGGTGGTGCTCGGCAGCATCGTGGCCACCGGCCCGCGGGTGCG
>CAZCVG010000247.1:0-3591 GCA_964501735.1 uncultured Gemmatimonadaceae bacterium
CCGGGCGCCCTCCTCACCCTGCTGCCACCCCCCGACTGGCTCCCCCAGGCGGTGGAGGTCATCCGCCTGAACAGCGGGCAGACCGAGCTGGCCATCATGGCCACGCCCGACGTGGCCCGCCAGCTCAAAGGCCACGCCGTGCCGGTGGCGCTGGGCCTGTCGGTGATGCTGGAGCTGCACAGCGTGCTCCGGGAGCGGCAGGGCGAGCTGGACGACGCGGTGTTCCAGCTCCGGGCCCTGCGGCAGGTGGCCCGGCTGCTGTCCTCGGTGCACTCCGCCGAGGAGACAGAGAATCTGGTGCTCGACTTCATGGCCGAGGTGTTCTTCTGCTGGTGGGGCTGCCTCTACCGGCCCGGGGCGGAGGAGTACGTTCCCAAGGTGGTGCGCTCGCTCAAGGGCTCGATGTCCCTCAGCACCATCCCCAAGCAGGCGCTGGACCAGGTGCTGCCGAGCAGCACGCCGGTCAGCACGACTGACGACGCCGGCATCGCCCGGCTGGTGCCGCCGACCAGCCAGGTGGTGGTCTCGCTGGACGCCGGCGCGGAGCGGCTGGCGCTGCTGGTGCTGGGCCCGCGCCTCCACGACCAGAGCTTCGGGCCGGCGGAGTGCGAGCTGGCGGCCACCCTCGCCTTTGCCGCGGCCATCGCGCTCAAGAACGCCCAGCTGGTGGAGCAGCTCCAGAGCGCCGCCACCACCGACAGCCTCACCGGACTGTTCAACCGCCGGGCCATGGCGGAGCGGCTGGCGGCCGAGCTGTCGCGGACCCACCGGCACCAGATCCGCACCACGGTGGTCACCATGGACGTGGACCGCTTCAAGGTGGTCAACGACACCCTGGGCCATGCCGCCGGGGACCAGCTGCTGTGCGAGATCTCCCGGGTGCTGCGGCAGCAGAGCCGCTCGCTGGACAGCGTGGGGCGGATGGGCGGCGACGAGTTCCTGGTGATCCTCCCCATGACCAGCGCGGTGGAAGCGCTCACCTTCGTGGAGCGGGTCCAGCGGGGCATCATGGAGCTGGCGCACAACCGGCCGGAGTTCGGCGGCCCTTCCCTCAGCCTGGGGATCGCCGAGGCACCCCGCCACGGCACCACCGCCGACGCGATCCTGGCCGCGGCCGACGCGGCGCTCTACCGGGCCAAGCGGGGCGGCCGAAACTCGGTCGAGACCGCCGACCCGACCTGACCCATGGCCGACCCCGAGTTCCTGCTCCTGGGCGACGCGCTCTGGCTGGAGTTCGTGAACACCGCAGGCGGCCCCCGCGACACCCTCCCCGATTCGGGCGCGTACCACCGCTGGACCAAGGCCGTGCGGGTGGAATCTCCGGGCGACCGGGCGGGATTCGACGCGGCGCTGCTGCTCCGGCGCCGGCTGGTGGCCCTGGCCGGCGCCCTCACCGAGAAGCGGGCTCCGCCCCCGTCCAGCATCGAGGCCATCAACCGCCTGCTGGTGGCCCTCGAGGGCCGCGAGCAGCTGGTGCGTATCGGGGGCCGTTGGCGGCTGCAGTTCGGCGCGGCCCGGCCGCCCAGTGCGGCGCAGGCGGTGGCCCAGTCGGCGGCCCAGACCCTGGCCAACCCGCTGTCCGTGGTGCGCCGCTGCGCCAATCCCGACTGCGGGCTCTACTTCGCCGACGACAGCGCCAGCCAGAGCCGGCGCTGGTGCAGCCGCAACCGCTGCGGCCAGCGGGGCCGGATCGAGCGGCGGCGCAGCAACCGGATCACCCCGATCGTCGCGGACGAGTGACGCCGATGACCACGCCGCCGCCGCTCACGATCTTCGAGCGGGTTGAGGCCGCCCTGGGCCAGCGCTACCGGCTGGAGACCATGGTGGCCGCCTCGCGCGAACGGGTGCTGTTCACCGCCCACGACAAGCTGCTCTCCCGCCGGGTGTCGCTCCGGGTCAACCTCTACCCCGACGACCAGACCCGGGCCTGGTTCCTCCGCGAGGCCGAGGCCCTGGCCCAGCTGGACCACCCGGCCATCCGCCACGTGTATGACGCGGGCGTCATCGGCGAGCTGGCGTTCCGGGTCGGCAACTGGATCGAGGGGGAGAGCCTGCAGGAAGCCACCCAGCGGGGGCCCAGGCCCTTCCCCGCGGTGCACGTGCTCGCCCGCGACGTGCTGAGCGGGCTGGAGCATGCCCACGCCCACGGGATCGTGGTCCGCCGCATCGCCCCCACCTCGCTGCTGGTGAACCTCGGCGGCCGGGGCACGGTGACCGACCTGCGCTACAGCAACTGGACCCTGCCCGCCATCCCGGCCACCGAGGCCCCCGGCAACCAGGCCTTCATGGCGCCCGAGGTGCGCGGCGGCGGGGCCGGCGATCCCACCAGCGACATCTACACCGCCGGCGCCATCCTCTACTATGCCGTCACCGGCCACGAAGTCCCGCTCGACGCCCGGGACCTCCGGCCCCCGTCCGAACTGCGGCCCAACTGCCCCAAGGCGATCGAGCGGATCCTGCTCCGCTCCCTCCGCCCGGCCCCCGACGACCGCTACCTCACCGCCGCCGAGATGCTGGAGGACTTCGCCTCCGACGCGGGCACCTTCGAGAACCCGGCGGTGGTCCTCCAGGTGAGCCCGCGCGAGCTGCCCAGCGAGAGCGACGACGGCCGCCACTGGGAGAAGCGCCTGCGCCGCGCCCTGGGCGACGACTACGAGCTGCTCTCCCCGCTGGGCCGGGGCGGGTACGGCGTGGTGTACCGGGTGCGGGACCTCCACCTCGAGCGGGAGGTGGCGCTCAAGGTGCTGCACCCGCACCTGACCGCCGATCCCGGCGTGGTGGAGCGGTTCCGCCGGGAGGCCCAGCTCGCCGCCCGGCTCACCCATCCCAACCTGGTCAACATCTACGACATCGGCGGGCGCTCGGGGCTGCTCTGGTACACCATGGAGCTGGTGGGCGGGCCCAACCTGGCCCAGCTGGTGGAGAAGGAGGGACCGCTTCCGGTGGAGCGGGTGGTGAAGCTGCTCCGCGAGGCGCTCAGCGCCCTGGCCCTGGCCCACAACGGCGGGCTGGTGCACCGCGACCTCAAGCCGGAGAACATGCTGATCGCCCCCAGCGGGGATCTCCGCATCACCGACTTCGGCCTGGCGCTCGCGCTCCGGGGCCAGGCCCGCTTCGGGGGCGCCACCAGCCAGAGCGGCACCCCCATGTTCGCCAGCCCCGAGCAGCTCCTGGGCGAGCGGGTGGACCAGCGCTCCGACCTCTACAGCCTGGCGGCGGTGGCCTATTTCGCCCTGCTGGACGAGCCCCCCTTCCGCGGCCAGACCATCGAGCAGGTCCTCACCCGCCAGACCACCAACCAGCGGCCGGCGCTGCGGGCCCGCCGCCCGGATGTCAGCGAGGACCTGGCCCTGGTCCTGGAGCGGGCGCTCCATGCCGAGGTGGACCAGCGCTTCCCCAGCGCAGTGGAGTTCCTCCAGGCCCTCAACCGGGCGGTGGGCTCGGGCCTCCGGCGGCGGAGCGGCGAGTGGGCCAAGGCCGCCCTCCGGTGGTGGAAGCCCCAGGGGCCCCCTCCCTCTTGACGAAACCCGGCCGCTTCACATCTTTGTGGCGGCTGGTAATAGGCCAGAAGGGCAGGCCGGGCATCGCAAG
>CAZCVG010000248.1:0-3585 GCA_964501735.1 uncultured Gemmatimonadaceae bacterium
CAACCCCATCTCCCACAGGTACATCGCCTCGCCGCCTTCCACCCCACGGCGGCGCTCGGCCCGGGTCAGCACCAGCCGGTCGCGGGCCCGGGTCATGCCCACGTAGAGCAGCCGGCGGCCGTCTTCGATGTCCGCCTTGCTGGGCCGCTTCCCGGGCTGGGCCCCGGGGAGCTGGCCGTCTTCCGCCCCCACGACATAGACCCGGGAGAACTCCAGCCCCTTGGTGGCGTGCAGGGTGAGGAGATTCACCCGGTCCTCGCTCACCTCGGCGCCGGCGGTGGAGGTGGAGAGCGCCACCCGGGCCAGGAACTCGTCCAGCTGGGCCGGGAGATCTTCGCCGGCAAGCGAACCGAGCAATGTTGCCAGGCGGGCCATGGTGGCGGGATAGCGGTCGGACGCGGTCTTCTCGCGCTGGATCGCGGCCATGAGCTTCCGCCCGCCCAGGCGTTCGATGAGCTGTTCCACATCGGGGGTCTCGCCGCCGCCGGGCTGGCTCCGTTCCGCCTCGTAGGATGACAGTGCCCTGGTGTATCGCCCCAGCGCGAAGATCCGGCCGGCATCGAACAGCAGCCGGTCTTCGTTTGCCTGCTCGTCGAGGGGGGTGAGCGCCAGCGCCACCGCCAGATGATCCAGCAGGTTGCCGAGGCTGATGGTGCGGGAACGGCGGAGCCGCTCGGCTTCGAGCCTGAAGACCACCTGCGCCAGGGTGCGGCAGTCGTCGAGGGCGCGGTGGGCCCGGCCGGTGTCGATGCCGAAGGCCTGGGCCAGGTCGCCCAGCCGGGCGCTGCCCCGGTGGACATCACGGGCCAGCGGCAGGGTGTCGTAACAGGCGGAGGTGAGCCCGTCGCCCGCCTGCTCGGCCAGGCGGCGAAGCACCGGGAAGTCGAAGTCGTGGCCGTTGTGGGCCACCAGCTGGTCGTCCCCGGCGAAGGCGCGGAACTCCCGCCACACCGCCTGGAAGGACGGGGCTTCGGCCACGTCGGCATCGGTGATGCCGTGGATCCGGGTGGCCGCCGGACTGATCGGCCGCGCGGGCCGCACCAGCCGCTGGAACTCTTCGACCAGTTCCCCGCCCCGCACCCGCACCCCCGCCAGCTCCACCACCTCCGAGCGGCTCCGGTCGAACTCGTTGGTCTCGACGTCCACCGCCACGAAATCGGTGAGGGAGGAGCGGAGCCCGCGGCCCTCGATGGCCTGGAGCGCCTTGAAGACCGTGCCCGCCAGGCTGAGCCGGCCCCGGTCCCCGGCGCGGAGGATCTCGTCCTCGGGATGGGGACGGGCCCCCGCGTCCAGGTAGCCGATCATGGTCACGCCGGCGCCCCGCAGCATCCCGGCGATGCCCAGCTCCGCCCCATGGACCCGCGGCAGCCAGACGCGCTTCCTGCCATGCCGGGCGGCGGCGATCCGGGTGGCGAGTGCCGCGGCCGCGGGATCGGCGAGCGGGTCGCTCAGCAGCGATTCCTCGTACTTCTCCTCCAGCGGGGTGCGGGTCGGGCCCACGCGATGGGAGAGCAGCTCTTCCACCAGCGGCGGCAGGGCGGCAAAGCGATCGGTCAGGCTGGGGAGGTTGGCCAGGTTGGTGAGGCAGCGGAGGATCCGCTTTCCGTCCACGTCGGGGTTGGCGCGCACCCGCTTGCCCTCGCGGGCGAGCCACTGGGAAAAGTCGATCCTCTGCCGCTCCGCCCCCGCCCGGAGCGTACCCATCAGCGGCCGGGGGAGCTGGGCGGCGGCGAACTGCTCGATGAACACCGGGTCGTCGGGCCGGTGGATCACCCGGAGCGCGGCGATGAGGTAGCCCACCACGGGGTCGTCGGCGAGGGCCCGGCCGGTGGCGAGCTGGCACGGGATCCCCGCCTCCACCAGGCGGGACTCGAGCAGGTCACCGGTCTCGTGCCGGCGATACAGCAGCGCCACCTCGCCCCAGTGGTGCCCGTGCTCGGTCCGGTCCCGCTGCATGTCCTCGATGAGCCAGCGGGCTTCCGCCTCCTCATCGGGGAAGGTCCGGGCCGTGACCTCCCACTGGGATTCCCGCAGGGCCCGCAACTCCTTGTGGTGATCGCGGGGATTGAGGGCGATGAGCCGGCGGGCGGCCTGGAAGATCTGCCGGGAACAGCGCCGGTTCTCATCGAGGATGATCGGCCGGGCGATGCGGTGGTCGTTGAGAAACCGGGTGAGCACGGTGGAGTCGGCGCCGGCGAAGCCGAAGATGGACTGCTCGTCGTCTCCCACCACGAAGATGTTGCGGTGGCCGGCGGCCAGCCGGGACAGCACCTCGTACTGCCCGGGGGTGAGGTCCTGGGCCTCGTCGATGAGCAGGTAGTCCCAGCGCCCGGCGATCGCCTTCGCGGTTGCCTCCCGGGTGCGCAGCAGGAGCTCGGTGTTGGCGATGAGGTCGTCGAAGTCGAGCAGGCCCCGCTTGGCGAGGTGGGCGCGGTAGCGCTCGTAGATGGGGGTGAGCCAGTCGCCCAGCGGGTCGCCCTGGAGGCGGTGCCGGCTGAACCGTGTCAGGGGCCACTTCCCTTCCTTGTAGAAGCCGGAGCGGCGCAGGGTCTGGAGCTGGTACTCCTCGTCGGCGATGCCGAAGCCCCGCGGCACCCCGACCTCCTCGCCGTGCGAGCGCAGCAGCTCCACGCAGAGGGCGTGGATGGTGCCGCGATGGATCCCGTCCGCCCGCTCGCCCAGGGCGGCGGAGAGCCGGGTGGCGATCTCGCCGGCGGCGCGGTTGGTGAAGGTCACCGCCACGATGCGTGACGGCTCGAAGCCCAGCTCCTCGATCAGGTAGCGGATGCGCTGGGTCAGGCAGAACGTCTTCCCCGCCCCCGGGCCGGCCAGCACCAGCACCGGGCCCAGTGGCGCGGCGATGGCCTGGGCCTGCGCCGGGGACGGGGTGATGGCGGTCAACCGGTCAGTCCTTGCCGCCCCCTGCGCCGGGCCGGGCGGCGAGCCGTCCCAGGCGCCAGCGGATGGCGGGCGGCGTCACCAGCGTCGTGACCACCACCATCACCACCGCGGCGGCGAAGACCTCACGGGTGACGATGCGTTCGCCGGCCACGGACAGGGCCAGCCCCATGCTGGCGAAGATCAGGCCCACCTCGCCCCGGGGGATCATGCCGAGGCCCACCATGATCCGGTCCACCCCGCGGGTGACGACCCCGAACCCGGCGAACTGCTTGCCGATCACCGCGGCGACGGTGAGGGCGATGGCCAGTCCCGCCACGCCAGGCTGGGTGAAGGCCCGCAGGTCGGTGCGCATCCCCATGAGGACGAAGAAGACCGGCACCAGGAAGGAGGAGATGGGGTGGATCAGCTCCTCGAGGGAGTGCTCGCCGCGGCCGGTGAAGTCGCGATAGTGCACCGATTCGAGGATCAGGCCGGCGCTGAAGGCGCCCACGATGGGGGCGAGCCCGACGGCGCCGGCCAGGTACGACAGCAGGAAGCAGAACGAGAGCCCCACGGCCAGCAGCACCCCCTTGGCGCGGAGCCGGGAGGCCACGTTGAACAGCCTGGGCGCCACCACCACGCCCAGCGCCAGCGAGCCCACCAGGAAGCCGAGCGCCTTGCCCATGGTGCCGGCGATGTCCACCA
>CAZCVG010000249.1:0-3580 GCA_964501735.1 uncultured Gemmatimonadaceae bacterium
GCCAGGATAGCCCCGTTGGTCTGGTGAAAGCTCGCCAGGAGGTGCAGCAGCAGGCCCGCGACGGACAGTCCCCCCACCATTACGGCCAGCGCGCGCGCCAGGCGGTCCCCTCCACCACCCGGCCGCCGGACCAGCAGGGCCGCGCCGAGCACCAGGCCCAGCAGGGAGGCCTGCAGGACGTTCTCGTTCCAGGCCGACATCCGGTGGTCGGTGAGGCCCCAAAGCATCGCGAGAACGCCTCCCGCCAGGCCGGTGACGAACGCCCACGCCACCGCCACGCCCCGCGCCACGCGCCGCAACCGCTCCCTCCCGCCGCCAGCATAGCCCCAGTAGATGATCCCGCCCAGCAGCACTCCCGCGATGAGATAGCCCGGCACCCAGCCGGGCGGAGCGGCCGGCACGGGAAAAGCGTCGCTCTCGTAGAGGGTCAGCTCCGACTTCACCAGCGGCACCTGGGCACCGGTGCTGTCGGTCACCTGAACCTCCCGGAGGTACTCCCGAAGCTTGAGCGGGAGAAACATCTCGTCCCAGCGGGTGACCGGGCGATCCACGCCGCGGCCCAGCGCCAGGAGGAGTCCGGTATACAGGGGAATGTTGTGAGCGTTCAGCCGCTGGGTGTGGAACCGGTAGGTGCCGCTGGCCGGGCCCTGCATGGCGCGCCGGAAACCGCCGCCCAGCACCCGGTCCAGCGCGTCGCGGACCCGGGTGGAGCAGTTGTCGAGGTAGTAGTCGTAGCGATAGTAGCGATTGTCCGGCAGTGCGTTCCAGTCAAGGTAGTCGCGGAGGGCGGCGCGCTGGGCGGGAGTGAGGTTGAGTTCCTGCAGCCAGACCGACCGGCCACGGGCCTGGTACCGGGGCAGTTCCTGCTCGGCCGGGCTGGCCTGCATCCAGTACAGCATCCGGCCCTGGATGAACCGGAGGATGAAGTTCTCCTGCCGGAACGAGAACATGCCGTAGTTGTAGGCCGTGCTGGTGCCCCGGCGCAGGTCCTCCACCACGATCGCGTTGTGGCCGAAGCGCTCGAACACCTCGGCACCCACGCCCATGGTCATGATGGAGATGCGGAGTTCCTCGCCGGGGACGGTGGCCGGCGGGCGTGACGCGTCAGTACCGCCCTGGGCGGCCCATGCCGGGGATGCCAGGGCCGCCAGCGCGGCGACAGCCGCCCAGGCAGGCAGCCTCCCGCCGGGCGGGCCGCCGGCGGGCCTCACAACACCACGTCCTTGCCTTCCGCGGCGGACTTGTAGAGGGCGTCGAGAATACGGTGCAGGCCGAGCTGCTCCTGGTTGTCGAACCCCTTGGCCTCCTCGCGGATCACGGCGAGGAAGTGAGCCCACTCCGCCCGGTACGAAGCGCTGAACGCGTTCTCCCGCCCGATGGCCCCGGTGGGGGCCACGTCGGTGGGCACGCCGTGCAGTTCCTTCCAGACGTGGAGCGGGTTGATCCCGGCGGTGCCCTTGGTGCCCCGCACCCCGATGCCGAAGCGCTCCCCCTCCCCGATATGCCGCCAGGTCACGTCCAGGAACAGGGACAGGCCTCCTTCGCAGACCACGAAAGCGCTGCCGGCCTGCTCCACTCCGCTCCGGCCCTCGGTACCGTACAGGCTGGCGCTCACCCGCACCGGCTTCGGGTTGTTGGCCAGCCAGAGGCCCAGGTCGAGAATGGCGCCGCCCAGGTCCAGCAGCGCGCCTCCCCCCGACTCCTCCCGCCGCTGCCGCCAGCCCAGCTGGGCCCGGCTGGGCCGGAACACGTGCCAGCTGCCCCGCACGCTCTCGATCTTGCCGAGTTCCCCGCTCTGGATGAAGCTGCGGACGATCTGCACGTCGGTGCGATAGCGGTGGTTCATGCCGATCATGAGCTGCCGGTCGCGCTTCTCGGCCTGCTTCAGCACCCGCTGGACTCCGGCGGTGGTGAGTGCCAGGGGGCGCTCGACCAGGACGTGCACGCCGGCGCTCAGCGCCGCGATGGCATGGGGCTCGTGCAGGTGGTTGGGCGTGCAGATGGCCACCGCGTCGAGCTGCTCGTACTCGAGGATCTCCTCGATGTCGCTGAAGGCATCGCGGATGCCGAACCGGTTGGCCAGGGCGCGGGCCTTGGCCACGTCGGTGTCGCAGATGGCGACCACCTCGACGCCCTTGAGCCGGCGCAGCACCGGCAAGTGGGCCACCTGGGTGATGGCGCCGGCGCCCACGATTCCCACCCTGAGTGTCTCGGACATGCGGTCTCCTCGGGCGCGCGTCAGTACGCGCGGCTGATGGCAGTCCCCGGAAAGTAGGCGGCGAGGATCATCGGCGCATCCTGTCCCGCCCGTGCCCGGCCCACGGCCCCCCACTGGCAGAAGCCCACGCCGTGACCGGCGCCCTGTCCCTCGGCGATGAGCCGGCCCAGCCGGCCGCCTTCACGGACCTCGGTGAGCTGGAAGATGGCGCTCCGGAGCGCGCTTTCGCCGACCGGCCGGAGCACCAGGCGAATCGCCGGCCCGCTCACTTCCACCGCGCCCCCACCCAGCGCGATCGTCACCCGGGCCACCCGGCCCGAGGCGGTGTGCGCCGCCACCCGGACGCCCTCGACCGTGGCGGCGTTCTCCGCGGTGGTCCCGGTGGCCGGGGGGAGCGACTGCCGCAGCACGGTGCCGAGCTGCTCCCGGCTCCACTCCTCCCGCCAGCGATACCGGGGGGAGATGCGGCACCAGGCGCTGCCGTCCGGGGCCACATCGGGATGGGAAATGAGGTACGGCCGGTCCGCCGCGGCGTAGACCTCGGTGCCCGCCGCGGTCCGGCCGGCGCAGGTGGAAAAGAAGAACCCGTCGATCGGAACCCCCTGCCAGGTGACCACCTGTCCCGCCGAGACCTGGACCGCCCATGCGGCCAGGGGGTACTCCGCCGGGATCCCCCCGTAGACCTGGTCCACGACAGTGGCATACAGATCGAAGCCCTCGGCCGCGCGTTTGCCGAGGTTCCGGATGGCATAGGTCCGGGCCAGGATGGCCTGGGCCCGCAGCGCTTCCGCCTCGGTGGAGTCCCGGCGCCCCATCTCGGAGGCCACGACGCTGAGCAGGTAGTCCTCGATGGGGACGTGATTGATGGCGGTCAGGCCGGTGCGGGTGCGAGCCACCGACATCCGGCCCCGGTAGGCTCGGCCGTTGAGGGACACCCGCCCGTCGCCTCTGGGGGTCACTGATAGCACCCCAGCCTGGCCGGGGCCGGCCCGCCAGGGAAGGCCCGCCTCGACCACCGCGACCAGGGCGCCGTCGAGGTCCCGCACCTCGAGGCCGCTGTCGCCAGTGAACTCGAGCCGGGCGGCGCCCACGGCCAGCCCGATCCGGATCTCCGGCGCCACCGTGGCCGGCTCGACCCGGGGCACCTCCGCCGGTGTGCAGGTCAGGACCGCCATGACCAGGGCCAGCTGGGCCAGCCTGACCCACCTGAGGCGCCGGGAGAGCGGTCCGGGAGGACGGAGGGTCATCCGCGGTAGTTGCCGAACTTGAGCTCGATCTCGAAATCCTGGGTGCGGAGGAAGGCCATGACCGCCTGCAGATCGTCCTTGGAGGGCCCGGTGACGCGGACCTCGTCTCCCTGGA
>CAZCVG010000250.1:0-3556 GCA_964501735.1 uncultured Gemmatimonadaceae bacterium
ACACCGTCAAGGACGCGGTGGATGCGGTCTATCCCGATGCCAGCATCATCTTCGTGCCGGGGGCCTTCTGCGCCGACGCCATCATGGAGGCGGCCGACGCCGGGATCAAGCTGGTCTGCTGCATCACCGACGGCATCCCGGCCCAGGACATGATGATGGTCAAGCGCTACCTGCGCCGGTACCCGAAGGAGAAGCGCACCACCCTGGTCGGCCCCAACTGCGCCGGCATCATCAGCCCGGGCAAGTGCATGCTGGGGATCATGCCCGGCCACATCTACAAGGCGGGCACCGTGGGCCTGGTCACCCGCTCCGGCACCCTCGGCTACGAGGCGGCCAGCCAGCTCAAGGAACTGGGCATTGGCGTGTCCACCAGCGTGGGCATCGGCGGGGACCCGGTGAACGGCTCCAGCTTCCTCGACATGCTGGAGCGGTTCGAGGCCGATCCGGAGACGGAAGCGGTCATGATGATCGGCGAGATCGGCGGCCCCCAGGAGGCCGAGGCGGCCATGTGGGTCAAGCAGAACATGACCAAGCCGGTGATCGGCTACGTCGCGGGCCTGACCGCGCCCCGGGGGCGCCGGATGGGGCACGCGGGCGCCATCATCTCCGCGTTCGGGGACACTGCGGCGGAGAAGTCGGAGATCATGCGGTCGCTGGGCCTGGCCGTGGCGCCCAGCCCGGCCGAGCTGGGCAAGGCGGTGGCGGAAGCCCTGGCCAAGAAGCCGCCGCGCAAGAAGCTGGTGACCCGGTGAGTGCCCGGCCGAGGGTGGTCATCACCCGGAAGATCCCGGAGGCGTGCGAGGCGGAGGCCCGGAAGCTGTTCGACGCCGTCCTCAACCCCGACGACCGCGCCCTGACGGCCGCCCAGCTCCAGGACGCGCTCAAGGGGGCCGACGGGCTGCTGCCCACCGTGACCGACAAGGTCACCGCCGAGGTGCTCGGCGTGGCCGGGCGCCGGGCGCGGATCGTGGCCAACTTCGGGGTGGGCTTCAACAACATTGACGTCCAGGCCGCAAAGGGGCTTGGCATCACCGTCACCAACACCCCCGACGTCCTCACCGACGACACCGCGGACATCGCCGTGACCCTGCTGCTCATGGCCGCCCGGCGGGCGGGGGAGGGGGACCGCCACGTCCGCGCCGGCCAGTGGACCGGCTGGCGGCCCACCCACATGCTCGGCGCCCGGGTGAGCGGCAAGACGCTGGGCCTGATCGGCTTCGGGCGGATCGCCAAGGCGGTGGCGCGGCGCATGCACCACGGCTTCGGCATGAAGGTGATCTACACTGATCCGTACCCGCCTTCCGCGGACGAGGCCAAGGCGCTGGGCGCCGAGTCCCGGCCTACCGTCGAGGCGGTGCTGGCCGAGGCGGACTTCGTCTCGCTGCACTGTCCCGCCACTCCCGAGACTCGCCACCTCATGAATGCCACCCGCCTGGGTCAGATGCGGCGGAGCGCGTTCCTGATCAACAGCGCCCGCGGCGACGTGGTGGACGAGGCGGCGCTGGTTGCCGCCCTCAAGGCGGGGACGATCGCCGGGGCCGGGCTCGACGTGTTCGAGCGCGAGCCCCAGGTGACCGCCGACCTGCTCACCATGGAGAACGTCGTGCTGCTGCCCCATCTCGGCAGCGCCACCATGGAGACCCGGGTGGCCATGGGTCTCCGCGCCCTGGAGAACCTCCGCCTCTTCTTCGCCGGGCAGCCGGTGCGCGACCGCGTGGTGTGACCGAGGCCCACGCCGCGCCGTTCGTCGCCGGGGACCTCCCCTCGTCCGCCGACCCGCTGGCGGCGAGCGCGGCCCAGTACGCCTCGGAGACCGCCGAGCTGCTGTTCGGGCTGCTGCGGGACGTGATCCGGGTGCGGCACCGGCACCTCGAGCCCGCCCTCCTGGGCGGCCCCATGGACCCGGCCTGGAGCACCGACCAGCTCGAATCCTGCCTGCGCGCCCAGGGCATCTGGTTCCAGCTGCTCTCGATCGCCGAACAGAACGCCGCCATGCGGCGGCGGCGGCAGACCGAGACCGAGCGGGGGCCGGAGCAGGTCCGGGGCACCCTGCTCCAGGTGCTTCACGATGCCCGCGAGGACGGGCTGGCCGGCCCCGACCGCCTGCGCGAGCTGCTCCGGGATCTCCACATCCGGCCCACCATCACCGCCCATCCCACCGAGGCCCGGCGGGTCACCGTCCTGGAGAAGCACCGGCGGATCTACCGCCGGCTGGTGGACCTGGAATCGCCGCGGTGGACCCCCAGGGAGCGCACCCAGATCATTGACCAGCTCCGGCTGGACATCGAGCTCCTCTGGATGACCGGCGAACTCCGCCTGGAGAAACCGACGGTGCCGCAGGAGGTCTACTGGGGGCTGCACTTCTTCAGCGAGTCGCTGTTCGAGGCCGCCACTGAGCTGCTGGAGAAGCTCGACCGGTCGCTCCACCAGCTCTGGCCCGGGGCGGGGCTCGACATCCCGCCGTTCTTCCAGTTCGGCTCGTGGATCGGGGGCGACCGCGACGGCAACCCGTTCGTCACCAACGAGGTGACCCGGCGCACCCTGCGGCAGAACCGGCTGGCCAGCCTGGTGCGGTACCACCAGCGCCTGGGCGAGCTGCTCCGGTCGCTGAGTATCACCGAACGGGCGCTCGAGGTGCCCGACAGCTTCCGCCAGGCCCTGGCGGCCGCGCTGGAGGGGACTGGCCTTGGCCCGGAGATCGCCGGCCGGAACCCCGGCGAGGTCTACCGGCAGTACCTCGCCTGCATGATGCACCGCCTCGAGGGCGCGGTGCGCTACGCCGAGATGGGCCAGACCGCCCCCGCCGCCGAGGGATATACCTCCGCCGACGAACTGCTCGCCGACCTCCGCCTCCTCGAGCAGACGCTGGCCGAGGGGGGCAGCCCGCGGGTGGCCGACGCCCTGGTTCGCCCCGTGCGGCGGGAGGTGGAGACCTTCCGCTTCAGCACCGTGCGGCTCGACCTGCGCGAGAACACCGCCCGGCTTACCGAGGCGCTGGTGGCGCTCTGGCGGGCGACCACCGGGGAGACTGGCGAGCCGCCGCCGGTCTCCTCGGCGGAGTGGAAGGCGTGGCTGGTGGGCGAGCTGGCCCGGCCCCGGAAGGGGGACCGTGCGCTCGAGGGCTTCGCGCCGGAGGTGCAGGAGACGATGGGGCTGTTCCGGGTGGTGCGCGAGATGCGCGCCGACCTCGACCGCGAAGCCTTCGGCAGCTTCGTCCTCAGCATGACCCGGGAGGTGGCCGACGTGCTGGGCGCCTACCTCCTCGCCAAGGAGGGCGGGCTGTTCGCCGACGAGGCGGGGACCGAAAGCTCCACCCTGGCGATCGTGCCCCTGTTCGAGACCATCGAGGACCTGCATCGCGCGCCGGCCATGATGCGGGAGCTGCTGTCCGTTCCGGTGGTGCGGCGGACGGTGCGGGCCCTGGGCGGAACCCAGGAAGTGATGATCGGTTACTCCGACAGCAACAAGGACGGCGGGTTCTTCGCCTCGAACTGGGAGCTCTTCAAGGCCCAGGCCCGGCTCACCCGGGTGGGCGAGGAGCTGGGCGTGCCGATCG
>CAZCVG010000251.1:0-3553 GCA_964501735.1 uncultured Gemmatimonadaceae bacterium
GCCAGCCGCGCCATGCGCTCCCGGGCGTCACGGACCCGCGGCTGGAGCACGGGGTCGGCGTCTTTCCAGAGCTCCACGAAACTCGACAGCGAGGCCAGCGCCTTGTCGCGCTGGCCCCGGGCCTCGTACAGGGAGGCCATGCGCTCGTAGCTCGCCGCCAGGCTCCACCGGTCTTCGAGCACCGCCACGATCGCCTTGGGCCGGGCGGCCAGCACCTCGTAAACCGCCAGCGCCGAGTCGGCCATGCCGGCCTGTTCCATCAGGGTGGCCATCCCGAATCCCGCCCCGTTCTGCAGGAAGGCCGGCTCGCTGCGCCAGGCCCGGAAGTGGCCCAGCGCCTCCGCGGTGCGGCCTTCGGCCGCGGCGATGTACCCCGCGGCGGCATGGCGGCCGGGATCACCCCGGCGGACCCCCTCCGGCACCTGGGCTTCGTATTCCTTGAGGAGCTGCCTGGCCCGGCCGGTCTGGCCTAGCTGGGCGTAGACCGCCGCGAGGAAGGCGTACGGGCGATCGGCGGCGGGGATCGAGGCGAGCGGGTACCGCGTCACGGCGTCCTCGACCTGCTGCCGGGCCAGGACGGTGTCGCGAGTCAGCCAGATCTGCATCGCCGCGATGCTGAGGGCGCCGGCCAGCACCGATCCGCTCAGCCCGCGCGACTGGTTGATCGCCATGTTGTCGCGGTAGGCCCGTTCGGCCAGCCGGAGCCGGCCCCGCACCTGCTCGCCCGAGGCGATGGCCAGGGTCAGTCCCGCGCGGTCGGCGGGATCGCGGGTGGCCACCAGGGTGCGGGTCGCGAGCTTCTGGGCCGAATCCCACGCGCCCATGGCGAACAGCATGTTGGTCTCGAGCTGGAGCGGGGCGGAGGACTGCGGGAAGGCCCGGCGCATGTCCTCGAGGACCGCCCGGGCCTCGGCTTCCTTGCCCTGCGCCACCAGGTTCCGGAACAGTCCCTCGCGATGCCCGATGAACGAGCCGACCCGCACCGCATGGGCAAAGAGCGTTTCGGCGATGGCGTGAGCCCCGCGCTCCTCCATCCGAATGCCCAGGTTGTTCAGGGCCGCGGCATTGTCAGGGTCCACCGCCAGGGCGGCACGATAGGCGGCCTCCACCCGGTCCAGGTCGAAGTCGGCGGTGTTGAAGTAGTAGGCGGTGGTGAGGTGCCGCTCCAGTTCCGGCAGCCGGTTGCGGTGGCGATACGCCCGGGTGGCGGCGTCAACGATCTCGGTCTGCGACCCGAAATCGTTGCTGATCACCACGGCCAGCTTGCGCCACGCCATGGCGAACCCGCTGTCCACCGCCACCGCCTGCCGGAGCAGCGCCGCCGCCTTTTCGTTGTCGTTGACGTTGGCGGCCTGCACCCCCCGGCTGTAGAGCTGCAGAGCCTCCATGGAGGAGGTGGTCACCTGCTCCAGCGGATCGCCGGCCCGGATGGTGCGGAGGGACTCACCCACCCGTTCGCGGATCCGCTTGGAGAGCCGGTCCAGGGCGGGGAGGATCTGGCCGTCGTCTTCCGCCGTCTCCCGGATCGCCACCAGCTCGGTGCCGTCGCTGGCGGACAGGAGCCGGGCGGCCAGCACGAAGCCCCGCCCCACCGGGCTGATCTCACCGGCCACGATGGCCTTGGCGCCCTCCCGCTGGGCCACTTCGCGGGCCACGGCCTGGTCCAGCGGCAGGAGCGGATCCCGGCCCATGCGCACCAGCGCGGCGGCCTGCACCGAGGAGTTCATCACCGTCATGACCGGGGACTGCGCCAGGTCAATCCGGAACGCCTCGCTGATGGAGGCGCCGAGGGTCGAGTCGGCGGTGCTGTTGCGGAAGTCCGCCACCACGATCTTGTCCCGCGCGTCCAGCTTGCCGGAGGCCACCAGGGTTCCGACCGGCCCGATCCCCAGCACCCGCATGGCGGTGTATCCGGCGGCCACCACGGCGAGGGCGGTGAATGCCATGACACCGCCCCGGGTGGCCCGCTTCCAGGTGACGTGCCGGTGGAGGCCGGTCTCCCCGCTGGCCGACCACATCCCGGTGGCGCGCTGCTGCGCCCGGCGGCGCTCGACCAGCCCGGTCACCACCATGATGGGGAGCCCCGCGGCCATCAGGCCCAGCGCGCCCCAGGGCACCCAGTCGGGCAGGCCGAGTTGAATGGTGAGGAAGTAGACCGCGCCGAGGACCGCCACCGTCGCCAGCGCGAACAGCCCCGCCACCCTGAGCGGATGCCCGTACCAGTGGCTGACGGCCACGGCCGGCGTGGGCTGGGTCTGGGTCGGGGTGATGCCGCCGCTGGGCGTGCCGCCGAGGGATTCGAGCCGCTCGAGGACTTCGTCCGCGGTCTGGGGGCGGTCGGCGGCGCGCTTGGCCAGGCAGCGCATCAGCAGCGCCTCCAGCGCCGGCGGCACACCGGGCCGGAACCGGGACACCGGGTCGGGCTCCTGCGTGACGTGCATCGCCAGCAGCTGCTGGGGCGTGGTGCCCACGAACGGCGGCCGGCCAGCCACCAGCTCGTACCCCATGGCGCCCAGGGCGTAGAGGTCGGCCCGGTGGTCCACGTTGGGGTCGGCGGCGGCCTGCTCGGGGGACATGTACGCCGGCGTCCCCAGGGCCACCCCGGCGGTGGTCAGGGTAGTCTCGCCCTTGGCCTCGCTCACCGCCTTGGCCACGCCGAAGTCGGTCACCAGCGCGTGGCGCCCGGTGAGCATCACGTTCTCCGGCTTGATGTCGCGGTGGACCACGCCGCGGGCGTGGGCCAGGGAGAGCGCGTCGGCCACGTCGCGCAGCAGGCGGACCGCTTCCGGGATCGGCAGCTCGCGCACCCGGGTGAGCCGCTGCCGGAGCGACTCGCCTTCGATGAACGGCATCACATAGTAGAGGAAGCCTCCCGCCTGTCCCGAGTCGAGCAGCGGCAGGATGTGGGGATGCTGCAGCTTGGCGGCAATCTGGATCTCCCGGCCGAACCGTTCGGGGCCGAGGGTGGCGGCCAACTCGGGGCGCAGCACCTTTACCGCCACTTCGCGGTCGTGCCGGAGGTCGTTGGCGAGGTAGACCGTGGCCATCCCACCGGCGCCGAGTTCCCGGATGAGGGTGTAGCGATCCGCGAGCGCCGCGGTGAGGCGTTCAGGAAGTGCAGGCACCGATAGCTGGCTCTCAATGAAGGGGAATACCGCGGTTAACCTGCACCGGCCGGGGTCATTTCGCCACCCTCGCAGACCTTCATGACCGGTGGGCCAGGGCCCGGCGCCCGGGGCCGGCCACCCGCCCGCCGTTCGGCCGGCTGGAGTGTACTTTTCACCGTCCTCATCTCCCGGGTGTCCATCGTGCATTGCCGTCTGCCCCGACCGTTCCTGGCCCTGCTGCTGGCGGCCACTTCCCTGGCCGCCCAGGAAGCGCCAGCCCCGATGGATTCCAGCGTGGTCACGCTGGATCTCCTGTTCAATTCCGATTACCTCGATCCCCAGCGGGTGCCGCCGTTCCGGTGGACCCCCGACGGCAGCGCCTATTACTCCAACCAGCGCCGGGCCGGCGCGCCCGGGCCCGACCTGGTGCGGGTGGACCCGGTGAG
>CAZCVG010000252.1:0-3553 GCA_964501735.1 uncultured Gemmatimonadaceae bacterium
TCGCCCTGCTGCCCTACGCCAGCGGGCTGATCGGCGGGCTGATGCTCTACGTGATCTTCAGCCCGCTCTACACCTGGCTCACCCGGCGGCTTCCGGGCCGGGTGGCGGCGGGGGTGGTGGTGGGACTGGCGCTGGTGATCGTGGTGGGCACCGTGGTGCTGTTTGCCAGCCTGGTGCTGGACCAGGCGCAGGCAATTGCCCGCGGCGTCATCCAGGGCCCGGTGCTGGAGCGGCTGGCCGACCTCACCATCAGCGGCTACCCGGTGGGGCCCCGGCTGGCCAGCCTGGGCGGAGAGCTGGTGACCTGGATGGGCCGGAACGCCTTCGGGCTGGTCGGGACCGCGACCCGGATCGGCCTGAACCTGATGATCGCGCTGTTCATCGTCTACTACCTGCTGGGCCGCCCGGGCGAGACCTGGGCCGCGGTCAAGCCCTACATCCCGTTCTCCTCGGACAGCGCCGAGCTGCTCCGGATCCGCTTCCATCACGTGACCGTCTCCACGGTCATCGGCACCGGCCTCATCGCCACCGTGCAGGGATGCATCCTGGCGCTCGCCTTCTGGCTCACCGGGCTCTCCAATGCGGTCTTCTGGGGCGTGGTGACGGTGGTGCTGGCGGTCCTGCCGATCGTGGGCTCGGGGATGGTGTTCGCCCCGGGGGCGCTCACCCTGCTGCTCGACGGCCGGGCCGGCGCCGCCATCACCCTCGCCATCCTCGGCCTGGTGGCCGGCAACATAGACGTGGTGATCCGTCCCGCCGTGTTCCGGCGCTACGCCCAGATCCATCCCCTGGTCACGCTGGTCGGCGCCATCGGCGGCATCAGCTACTTCGGCCTGCTGGGCATCCTCATCGGGCCGCTGGCCCTCTCCTACTTCTTCGAGCTGCTCAGGATCTACCGGCTGGAGTACATCGCCCCGGCGCGCGCCGCCCAGGTACGGCTCGAAGGGATGGCCGATCCGCCGGGCGCGCCCGCGCCCGAGCCGCCCCCGGGGGAGCCGGCTCCTCCCGCCTGACGGCGGCAGGCCCGCGCCGGCCGCTGGCCGCCGGGCGCCGGTGAGGTCCGGGGGCGGGTAGCCGGCGGGCCATTGGCTCGGGCTGCCGACAGACAGCAACCCGGTCGGCGCCGCGCCCGTCGCGCCCCGATCATGAAGGCCGCATGCCCTCGCCCATTCGGGCGGTTGTCCGGCTGCCCACCACGGGCTACCCTTCGGCACCTTCGCCACCTCCACCGATCCCGCATGAGCGCCGGCCCGACCCCCGAACCGACCCGCGGTCT
Source organism: uncultured Gemmatimonadaceae bacterium (assembly GCA_964501735.1). Taxonomy (GTDB): domain Bacteria; phylum Gemmatimonadota; class Gemmatimonadetes; order Gemmatimonadales; family GWC2-71-9; genus JADJOM01. The sequence goes on from CAZCVG010000252.1 coordinate 1,277, forward strand.
CGAGAACGTCATCGCCCTTCAGTCGGCCGTCTGCCAGCTGTCCGTGGAGGACGGACGGCTGGCCTACCGCGGCTATGACGTGGGCGAACTGGGCGAGCGTTCCACCGCCGAGGAGACCGCGTACCTCCTGATCCACGGGCAGCTCCCCACCAGCGCCGAGCTGCGGCTGTTCACGGTTCAGGTGCGAGGCGCCCAGAAGCTGTCGGCCCCGATGCAGCGGGCCATGAAGCAGCTCCCCGCCACCACCGACGCGATGGGCGCCCTCCGGGCGGTGCTGGCGGTGGCCGCACTGGAGCATCCGGTCGCGGTGCCTCCCGGCCGGGACGACGCGCTGGCCCAGGGGATCCGGCTGCTGGGTCTTGCGCCCACGGTCGTGGCGGCGTGGCACCGGCGGCGGCTGGAGCAGCGGCCCATCGTGCCCCGCAAGAGCCTGAGCTACGCCGCCAACTTCCTGTCCATGCTGACCGGGACGGCGCCCGACCCGGCGGCGGTGCGGGCCTTCGATTGCGCCCTGATCCTCCGGGCCGACAACGAGCTCAACCCCTCCACTTTCGCCGCCCGGGTGACGGCGGCCACCGGGGCCGATGTCTACGGCGCGGTGCTGGCCGCGCTGTCCGCCCTGGCGGGGCCGCGGCACGGCTGGCATGCCCGGAACGTGCTGGCCACGCTGGAGGAGATCGGCCAGCCGGAGCAGGTGGCCGGGTACGTGCGGGAGCGCCTGGCCCAGAAGCGGAAGGTCCCCGGCTTCGGCCACGTGGTGTACCAGGGCGCCGACCCGCGCACCGCGACCCTCCGCGCCCTGGCCGAGCAGGAATGCCAGCGGGCTGGGCTGTGGCCGCTGTTCCGTACCGCGCAGGAGCTGGAGACCGCGATGCACCGTGAGGCGGGCCAGCACGCCATCGTGGACTTCTACCTGGCCCCGCTGTACCGCGCGGTGGGCGTCCCCGCCGACCTGTTCACCGCGGTGTTTGCCCTGAGCCGGATGAGCGGGTGGGTGGCCCACGTGCTGGAGCAGTACGGCGACGAGAAGCTGCTCCGGCCCAGGGCGGAATACGTCGGGCCGGTCCACCAGGAGTACCGTCCGATCCGCGGACGCCGGTAGTCGTCCTCAACCTCGCGACCGATGCCGTTCACCACTACGCTGCTCCGCCAGGCGCCCGCCGGCCACGCCACGCCGCTCCTCGCCCTGGCGGTACCCGCCGGGCCGCTGCCCGCCTCGCTCCTCCCGGTGGACGCCGCGCTGGGCGGGGCCCTGGCGCGGGTCTACGCCTCCGGGGACTTCACCGGGAAGAAGGACGAGACCCTGCTGCTCCACCCGGCGGGGGCCACCGCGCGGGTGCTGCTGGCTGGCCTGGGCAAGCCGGCCGAGAGCGGGCGCGGCATGATCCGTCGCTCCGCGGCCATCGCCGCCAAGCGGGCCCGGACACTGGGGCTGCCGGGCCTGTCCTACCACCTGAGCGTGGAGGGACGGGGCGGGGTGAGCGAGCGGGAGGCCGCCCAGGTCACCGCCGAAGGGCTCTACTTCGGTGCCTGGCACTACGCCGACCTCAAGCAGCCGCCGGAAGAGAAGAAGCCGGAACTGGAGCGGGCCGAGATCCTGGTCACGGGCGACGGGGCCGCCGCCGAGGCGGGACACACCGTGGGGGCGGCTATCGGGGCGGGGCAGTCGTACACCCGGACCCTGCAGGTGCTGCCCGGCAACGTCTGCACCCCATCCTACCTGGCCGCGCAGGCGGGGGACCTGGTCCGCCGCCACGGCTTCAAGGGCCAGGTGCTGGACCTGCCCGCGATCCGGGCGGAGAAGATGGGCGGCCTGATCGCCGTGGGGCAGGGCAGCGCCGAGGAGCCCAAGTTCATCGTGCTGGAGTACCAGGGGGCGCCGGGCGCGCCGGTGGTGCTGGTGGGCAAGGGCATCACCTTCGACACCGGCGGCATCTCGATCAAGCCGGCCGACAAGATGGAAGACATGAAGTTCGACATGTCGGGCGCCGCCGCGGTGCTCGGCACGTTCGAGATGCTGGGTCGGCTCAAGCCGAAGCTGCACGTGGTCGGCCTGGTGGCCAGCGCCGAGAACATGCCGGGGTCGCGGGCGCTCAAGCCCGGCGACGTGATCAAGAGCCACCTCGGCAAGACCATCGAGATCATCAACACCGATGCCGAGGGCCGGCTGGTGCTGATGGACGCGCTCTCCTATGCCCGGCGCTTCAAGCCGGCCTGCGTGGTGGACGCCGCCACCCTCACCGGCGCGGTGGTGGTGGCGCTGGGGCACTTCGCCTC
>CAZCVG010000253.1:0-3385 GCA_964501735.1 uncultured Gemmatimonadaceae bacterium
TCTTCTCCGCCACCGACCTCTCCAAATTCCTGGCGTGCCCCCACCTCACCCTCCTCAACCGCCGCACCGCGGAGGGGGGCGCCAGACCCCAGTTCTTTCCCGACCCCGGCCTCGAGGTCCTCCGCCAGCGCGGCCTGGAGCACGAACAGAACACCCTCGTGGCCCTCCAGCGCGCCGGGGCCGGGAGCTTCGCCAACCTCACCCCTGATCCCGAGCCGAAGGCGCCCCGGAGCCTGGAGCGCCTCCAACGCCACGCCGCCGCCACCGTCCAGGCCATGCGGGCCGGCACCACCCTCATCTACCAGGGCGCCCTCTTCGACGGCACCTGGCTCGGCTACCCCGACTTCCTCCGCCGGGTCGAGCGGCCCAGCGCGCTGGGCAACTGGTCCTACGAGGTCGTGGACGCCAAGCTGGCCCGCGAGTCCAGGGCCGGCGCCCTGCTCCAGGTGCTGCTCTATGCCGACCTGCTCGCCGGGGTGCAGGGCTTCCCGCCCACCGAGGTCCACCTCGCACTCGGCGGGCCGCTCGCCCCGTTCGACAGCTTCCGCGTCAGCCACTACGCCGCCTACTACCGCGCCGTCCGCCGCCGCTTCCTCGACTGGGTCGCCGCCGCCCCCGCCGAGCTGCCCCGCGCCGTGGACCCCGTCCCCCACTGCGATATCTGCGACTGGGAACCCACCTGCACCCGCGAACGCCGCGAGGTGGACCACCTCTCCTTCGTGGCCGGCATCTCCCGCCAGCAGCGCCGGGTGCTGGTCGAAGCCGGCATCCCCACCCTCGAGGCGCTGGGAAGCCTCGACGCCGCGCGGCTCCCGAAGCTCGATGGCGTGAAGCCCGCCGCCCTCGCCCGGGTGCATCACCAGGCCCGCATCCAGCTCGAGGGCCGCCGGACGCAGAAGCGGCTGCACGAGCTGCTCGACATCGTCCCCGACGAAGGGCTGGCCGCGCTGCCCGAGCCCTCCCCCGGCGATCTCTTCTTCGACCTCGAGGGCGATCCCTACGCCTTCCAGCTCGGCATCGAGTACCTCTTCGGCTTCTGCGATGCGAGCGGGGAGTACCAGGCCCGCTGGTCCTTCGGCCACGAGGATGAACGGCGCGCCTTCGAGTGGTTCATGGATCTCGTGATGGACCGGCTGCGCCAGTACCCCGGCATGCACATCTACCACTACGCCCCCTACGAGCCCACCGCCCTCAAGCGCCTGGCCGGCCGCTACGACACCCGCATCGAGGAGCTGGACCGGCTGCTCCGCGGCAAGGTGTTCGTGGACCTCTACCGCGTGGTGCGCCAGGGCCTCCGGGCATCGGTGGAGAGCTACTCGATCAAGCGGCTGGAGGATCTGTACGGCTACGAGCGCAAGGTGGACCTCCGCACCGCCAACCGCGCCCTGGCCCGCTTCGAGGCCTGGCTCAACCACCACGAACTCGGCGAGCAGGGGCCGCTGCTCGAGATCCAGGACTACAACGAGGACGACTGCCGCTCCACCCACAAGCTCCGCGACTGGCTGGAAGGACTCCGCGCCGGGGCCGGCCAGGAGCGCGGCGATCCGGTCCCCCGTCCCACCCCGCCAGAAGCCGAGATGCCGCCGGAGCAGGCCGAGGAGCGGGCGGAGATCCAGGAGCTGATGGCCCGGATCTGTGAGGGCGTGCCGGCCCTCGCCCAGGACCGTACGCCCGAGCAGCACGGCCGCTGGCTGGTGGCCCAGATGCTCGAATACCACCGCCGGGAGAACAAGGCGATGTGGTGGCAGTACTTCGCCTGGCTGGAGATGAGCGCCGAGGAGCTGCTGGAGGACCGCTCGGCGCTGGGCGGGCTGGAGCATGTGGGCGTGGTGGGGGAGGTGAAGCGCTCGGCCATCCACCGCTACAGGTTCCCGCCCCAGGAGCACGCCCTCAAGGAGGGCGCCGCCACCCGCGACCCGGCCACCCAGAAGTCCGCCGGTGAGATCGTCGCCCTCGATGAACTGGCCGGCACCATTGACCTCAAGCGGGCGAAGAACAGCCCCGTGCCCCACCCGGCGGCGCTCATCCCCTACGAGTTCGTCTCCGACGACGTGATGCGCGCCAGCCTCTTCCGCCTGGCCTCCGCCGTGGATCGGGCGGGACTGGTACGTCAGGCGCCCTATGAGTCCGCCCTCGACCTCGTCCTCGCCACGCCGCCCCGCGTGGGCCAGCCCGCCGGCGCCGGCCTGGTCCACCCGGGCGAGTCGCCGCTCGACGCCGCCATCCGCCTGGTCCTCGCCCTCGACCGCTCTGTTCTCCCGGTCCAGGGCCCGCCCGGCTCCGGCAAGACCTTCACCGGTGCCCGCATGATCCTGGCGCTCCTCAAGGCGGGGAAGAAGGTCGGCGTCACCGCCACCAGCCACAAGGTGATCGGCAACCTCCTCAACGAGGTCTGCCGCGCGGCCCGCGCCGCCGGCCAGCCGGTCCGGGGCGTCCAGAAGGCGGACGAGGAGCAGTGGTGCGGGTCGGAGGAGATCACCGCCATCGGCGACAACGCCGCCATCCTCGAGGCGCTGGAATCCGGCTCGGCCCAGCTCGCCGCCGGCACCGCCTGGCTCTGGAGCCGGCCCGACATGATGGGGTCGGTGGACGTGCTGTTCATCGACGAGGCGGGGCAGTTCTCCCTCGCCAACGCCATGGCCGTCGCTCCCGGAGCGGGGAGCCTGGTGCTGCTGGGCGATCCGCGGCAGCTGCAGCAGCCGCAGCAGGGTCTCCATCCGCCGGGCACCGAGGTCTCGGCCCTCGATCACCTGCTCGGTGGCCGGGAGACCATGCCCGCCGATCGCGGCCTCTTCCTCGACCAGACCTGGCGGCTCCACCCCGACATCTGCGCCTTTACGTCAGAGATCTACTACGAGGACCGGCTCCAGCCCCGGCCCGGGCTGGAACAGCAGCGCATCAGTGGCGGGGAGATCACGGCGGGGAGCGGCCTCCGCCGGCTGGCGGTGCCGCACAGCGGCAACGGGAGCGACTCGCCTGAGGAGGCCGACGCCGTGGCCCGCCTCGTCACCGGCGCCCTCGCCGCCGGCCTCACCTGGACCGACCGGCACGGGGCGGAGCAGCCCCTCACCCTGGCCGACATCCTCGTCGTCGCACCCTACAACGCCCAGGTCGCGGCCATCGCCGAGCGGCTGCCGGCGGGGGCCCGGGTGGGCACGGTGGACAAGTTCCAGGGCCAGGAGGCGCCGCTGGTCGTCTACTCCATGGCCAGCTCCAGCGCCGAGGATGCGCCGCGGGGCATGGAGTTCCTCTACAGCCCCAACCGCCTCAACGTCGCCACCTCGCGCGCCCGCTGCCTGGTGGTGCTGGTGGCCAGCGACCGGCTCTCCTTCCCGGAGTGCCGGAGCCCGCACCAGATGCGGCTGGCGAATGGGTTGTGCCGGTA
>CAZCVG010000254.1:0-3348 GCA_964501735.1 uncultured Gemmatimonadaceae bacterium
GCAGATTGAGCGATCCTCTCCATACCCAGCGCGCTTCACCAGGGACCTCCCGCATGGAACCGGTCGTCATACTCGACCACGTCAACAAGCGGTTCGGGGATTTCGTGGCAGTCCACGAGGCCCATTTCAGCATCGGCAAGGGCGAGTTCTTCTCGATGCTCGGCCCGTCCGGCTGCGGCAAGACCACGACACTGCGGATGATCGCCGGCTTCGAGCAGCCCGACGGGGGGCGCATCCTGCTCGAAGGCCAGGATGTCTCCCGCACGCCGCCCTACCGCCGCAATGTCAACACCGTCTTCCAGCACTACGCCCTCTTCCCCCACATGAGCGTGCGGGACAACGTGGCCTTCGGCCCGCGCTGCAAGAAGCTGGCGGAGCCGGAGATCGCCAAGCGGGTCGACGAGCTGCTGGCCGTCACCCGGCTGGCGGCCTTCGCCGACCGGAAGCCGTCCCAGCTCTCCGGCGGCCAGCAGCAGCGGGTGGCCCTGGCCCGGGCCCTGGTGAACTACCCCGGCGCCCTGCTGCTGGACGAGCCGCTGGGCGCCCTGGACCTCAAGCTCCGCCAGGCGATGCAGTTCGAGCTCAAGCGGATCCAGCGGGAGGTCAACATCGCCTTCATCTACGTGACCCACGACCAGGAAGAAGCCCTCACCATGTCCGACCGCATCGCGGTCATGAACGAGGGCCGGGTCGAGCAGATCGGCACGCCGGAGGAGATCTACCACTCCCCCGCCACGGTGTTCGTGGCCGGCTTCATCGGGGTGGCCAACCTGCTGCCGGCCAAGGTCATTGGCGTGATGGGCGACCGGGCCGCCGTCGAGGTGGGTGGCGGCCAGCGAGCCGAGGCGGCCACGCCCGCCTGGGGCGCCAAGTCCGGCCAGGACGCCGTGATGATGGTGCGGCCGGAGCGGCTCCGGGTCAGCCAGGACGGGCCGGGGCTCAAGGTCACCCTGCAGGCGGCGGTCTTCCAGGGGCCGGTGATCCGCTGCCTGCTCCGCACCCCCGACGGCGCCGAGGTGACCGCCCACGTCGGCGACGAAGGCCCCCGCCCGGTCCTGGAGCCGGGCCGGACCTACGCGCTCCACTGGGAGGCCGCCGCCGCCCGGCTGCTCCGCCCAGCCCCGAATACCCGCCTCGACCCGGACGACCGGACCACGCTGGACCGGGCGGGCAAGACGCTCACCACTTCCCCTTCCTGAGGTCACCATGAAACGGTCTGGACCGTACGACGAGCAGGAACTGCAGGCACTCGTCCGCCGAGCCCTCTCCCGGCGCCAGTTCCTTGGCCGCAGCGCCATGGCCGCCGGCGGGCTGGCCCTCGGCAGCGCGTTCCTTTCGGCCTGCAAGGAGAAGGCCGCCGCCGTCCCCAAGACGGTGCGAATCTCCAACTGGCCGCTTTACATCGACCAGAAGACCACCGCCGACTTCAGCGCCGCCACCAGCGTGGCCGTGGAGTACTCCGAGGACGTCAACGACAACAACGAGTTCTTCGCCAAGATTGACGAGCCGCTCAAGCGGGGCCAGAGCGTGGACCGCGACATCGTGGTCCTCACCGACTGGATGGCCGGGCGGCTCATCCACCTCGGCTACACCCAGGCGATCCCCGAAGCCAGGTTCCCCAACAAGGCCAATTTGGTGGACGGGCTGCGGAACGTCGGGTTCGACCCCGGCCGGACCCAGAGCGTGCCATGGCTCTCGGGCATGACCGGCCTGGGCTACAACCCGAAGAAGATCGGCCGGGATCTCACCAGCATCAACGACATCTTCGACCCGAAGTTCAAGGGCCAGGTCACGATGCTCACCGAGATGCGGGACACCCTCGGCCTGGTCATGCTGGGCATGGGGAAGGACCCGGCCAGCTGCACCACTGCCGACGCCAAGGCGGCCTGCGACAAGATCAAGGCGGCCCGGGAGAGCGGCCACATCCGCGCCTTCACCGGCAACGACTACGCCGACGACCTCGCGGCGGGCAACATCTCGGTGGCCATCGCCTGGTCGGGCGACATCCAGGGCCTGGCCGCCGACAACCCCGACCTGGTCTGGGCCGCCCCCCAGGAAGGCGCCATGCTCTGGTCGGACAACATGCTCATCCCCAAGACCTCCGACCGGGCCGACCTGGCGGCGGAGTGGATGAACTACGTGTACGATCCGGCCCACTCGGCCCAGATCGTGGCGGGCGCGCCGTATCTCTCGCCGGTGAAGGGCGTGGGCGCGGAACTCGAGAAGATCGCCCCCGACCTGGCCAAGAGCCCGCTGGTCAATCCGCCGGACGACCTCCGGGCCCGGCTCCACGTCTTCAAGTGGCTGGAGGACGCGGAGGACCAGGAGTTCAACCGGATGTTCCAGGACGCGATCGGGGCCTGAGCCCCCGCCATGGCCGGTACTGCCTCCGGGAGCGCTCGGCGCGACCCGCTCGCGCCCTGGCTCCTGGTGGCACCGGGAGTCCTCTGGCTCATCCTGTTCTACGTGCTGCCGACGCTGGCACTGGCGGGGACCTCGATCGGCCCCGCCGGCACCGCGTGGTATGACGGCTACCAGCGCGCCTTCACCGACTACGGCGTGCACCTGGTGCGGTCCTTCCGCTACGCCATCACCGCCACCCTGGTTGCGGTGGCCCTCGGCTATCCGCTGGCCTACGTCATCGCCTTCCGGTCGGGCCGGCTCAAGAACTTCCTGCTGGGCCTGGTCATCCTGCCGTTCTTTACCACCTTCCTGGTCCGGACCTTCGCCTGGAAGACCATCCTCAGCGACGATGGCATCATCGTCAGCACCCTTGCCGCCCTCTCCTTCCTGCCCCAGGAAGGGCGGCTGCTCAACACCTCGTGGGCGGTGGTCGGGGGGCTGACCTACAATTTCCTCCCGTTCATGATCTTGCCGATCTACGTGAGCCTCGAGAAGATCGACCGGCGGCTGGTGGAGGCAGCGGGCGACCTCTACTGCAATCCCCGCCAGGCCTTCCGCCGGGTGGTGCTGCCGCTGTCGCTGCCCGGCGTCTTTGCCGGCAGCCTGCTCACGTTCATCCCCGCCACCGGCGACTTCATCAACGCCGAGCTGCTCGGCAGCCCCAACCAGAAGATGCTGGGCTCGGTGATCCAGGGGCAGTTCCTGTACGTGCGTGACTACCCCCTGGCCGCTTCCCTGTCATTCGTCCTGATGGCCATCATCACCGTCCTGGTGCTGGCGTACACCCGGGTGCTGGGCACCGAGGAGCTGGCCTGATGGCAGGCGGCCGGCCGGGCGCCTCGCGCTGGACCGCGCTGCTGCTCAACTGCTACGCGGCGGTGGTGCTGCTGTACCTGTTCCTGCCGATCTTCGTGATCGTGGGCTACAGCTTCAACAAGCCGCTGG
>CAZCVG010000255.1:0-3337 GCA_964501735.1 uncultured Gemmatimonadaceae bacterium
TACAGCGTGCTGGAGGCCATCCGGGCCTTCGAGCAGGTGACCGGCAAGGAGATTCCCTACCGCCTCGTGGCCCGCCGCCCGGGCGATGCCGCCACCTCCTACTGCGATCCCTCCAAGGCCGAACGGGAGCTGAAGTGGAAGGCCGAACGGGACCTGCTCGACATGTGCGGCGATGCCTGGCGCTGGCAGTCCATGAACCCGGGCGGATATCCCGGCTAGCCTCCACCATCGCGCCGGGTCGCCCGGGGCCCATCACCCCGGGGAAGACTCCAGGCACCGGGGAGCGGGCTCCTCCTCAGCCGGGGGACGGGGGCGGCGGGCGTCACGGAAGCGCAGCACCAGCAGTTCCCCCAGTTCCACCCACCGCACCGCCTCTCCACCTCGCAGCAGTTGCCAGCGCGCCCGGGCGGCCGGCGGTGCCGCCGCCAGGCGCGGGGACCAGGCCGTCGGGACGCGGAGTCGCCGGCCGTCGAGCAGGTCCAGGTGGACCCAATCGTCATGGACCTCGACCCGGATCAGGCGGGGCGCCCGCTGCTGGAGGGGCTGTACGCTGAGCCAGAGCATGGCCCCCAAGCTGAGCTGGGGGGCTCAACCAAGGCTCAAATCCCGTTTCGGCCTGAACCGCCGGAAACCCCTGGGGCCCTTTCCCGTCCTGAGGTTCGTTCGCCACCTGCTCGACTCCTGACTGAGGGCCCATGAATCGCCTGCTCGCCGGCATTCTCATGCCGTTGTTCGTCTTGGTCGTCGATCTGCCGGCCCAGGAACTGAACCTCTCGCTCCACGCCGGCGCGCCCGGCACCGCCCCCCACCTCTCCAGCTACGTCATTACCGATGTGACCGTCATCCCCATGGATGGGGACCGGACCCTCCCGCGGTACACCGTCTTCGTGGACGGCGGGCTGATCACCGCGATGGGGCCCAGCGCCGACCTCCGGGTACCGGCCGGGCTCACCCGGATCGAGGGCCAGGGACGCTACCTGATCCCGGGGCTCAGCGAGATGCACATCCATCTGAGCCAGGGGTCGGGCGAGAGCGCGGGCGATGGCCTGGGCCGCCAGTTCCGCCTGGCGCTGGCCCACGGGGTCACCACCATGCGCGGGGTGATCGCTCCGCCGAGCGCCCTGCAGGCCAGGGACCGCATCAACCGCGGCGACCTGCTCGGTCCCACCCTGTTCGTCGCGGCTCCCTCCCTGAATGGCAAGAGCGTTCCCGATCCCGAGACCGGCCGCCGCCTGGTGCTCGAGGCCAAGGCCCAGGGCTACGACCTGCTCAAGACCCACGGCGGGATGAGCGCCGAGAGTTACGCCGCCATCGTGCAGGCGGCCAGGGAGACCGGCCTGCCGCTGGCCGGGCATGTGAGCCCGAGTTACGGGCTGGATCGCGCCCTCCGCGCCCGGCAGCAGGTCGAGCACCTCGACGGCTACATCGCCGCCTCCCTGCCGCCCGATGTCCCCACTCCCCAGGGGCAGATCGTCGGGGACGACATCGTGGCCCGGGTGGAATGGGCCCGCGTGCGGAAGGTGGCGGAGGAGACCAGACGGGCCGGCGTGTGGAATGGCATGACGCTGGCCCTGTTCCAGGTCCTGGCCGGCGGAGTGAGCGCCGCGGAGCATGCGGCCCGGCCGGAGATGCGCTACGTCCCGGCGGCTACGCTGGCGCAGTGGGGCGGTTACCTCAGCAACGGACCGGGGGCGCTGCCGGGCTACCTCGCGGTGCGCGATTCCATCGCGGTGGCGCTCTATCGCGCCGGCGCCAGATTGCTGGTCAGCGCCGATGCCCCGCAGATCTTCCTGGTGACAGGCTTCGGCACCCACCAGGAAATGCAGGCGATGGCCCGGGCCGGCATCCCGGCGTTCGGGGTGCTGGAGGCGGCCACCCGGAACGCGGCCGAGTATCTCCGGCGCAAGGACGCCGGCGTGATCGCCGTGGGCAAGCGGGCCGACCTGGTGCTCCTCGATGCCAATCCGCTGGCCGATATCGGCAACATCGCACGGATCCACGGGGTGATGGTCGCGGGGAAGTGGCTCGACCGGGCCACGCTGGACGGGATGCTTCGCGAGGTGGAGCAGGCCGTCGCGAACTGAGGCGCGGGGCGGCGATCCCGGGCTTTGCGAAACCGTTCACCCGCCGGTTACCTTGGCGCATGCGTACGCACCTCATTGGGGTCTCGCTCGCGCTGCTGGCGGCATGCGGCAGCCCGGCCACTCCCGCCGCCGCCCCCACGGCGATCCTGCTCCCCGATTCCACCGAAGTCCTCGAAGCCGTCACCGGCAGGCCACTGACCACCGCGGAGCTGCTCAGCCGCGTAGCCGCCGCCGACTTCGTCCTGCTCGGCGAGGTGCATGACAACGCGGCCCACCACCAGGTGCGGGGCGCGCTGCTGGGGGCCGCCGGAACCCGGCCGGCCGTGGTGTTCGAGCAGTTCGCCCGGTCGGCCGCCCCGATTCCGCCGCCGGCAGCGGGGGAGATGGAGCCCTGGCTGGACGCCCACGGCTTCGACCGGAAGAACTGGCGCTGGCCGCTGCACGCGCCGGTGGTGGACGCGGCTATTGCCCGCGCCGGGACCCTGTGGGGCAGCGGACTCTCCCGGGAGACCCTCCGGTCGGTGGTGCGGGCAGGCATGGACTCGGCGCCGGCGGAGCTGCGCCGGCTGCTGGAGCAGGCGCCGCTCGACAGCGCCGCCACGGCGGCGATTGATGCCGAGCTGATGGAAGGACACTGCGGCAAGCTGCCGGCCAGCATGATGCCCGGCATGCGGGCCGCCCAGGTAGTGCGCGACGCATCCATGGCCGATGCACTTCTGGCCGGCGGAACCACCGGCCCGGCATGGCTGATCGCCGGCGACGGCCACGTGCGGATGGACATGGGGGTGCCCCGGCTGCTCCGGGCCGCGGCGCCCGGGAAGCGGGTCCTGTCCGTGGGGCTGCTGGAGCGGGGGACGGAAAGCGCGGTGGCGGGTGCCGCCACGGGGCGGCTCTACGATGTCATCATCATTACGCCGCCCGCCGAGCGCGAGGATCCCTGCCTGGGGCTGTAGCCCGCCGCCGCCTCCCGGGCAACGCGGCTTGCCATCAGCCTCGCCCGCGTTCCGGTCGGCGACGCCCGTCCACCCAAATCACCTAATCGCCCAATCGCCCAATCGCCTAATACCGGTAGTGCTCCGACTTGTACGGACCCTCGACCGGAACCCCGATGTAGTCGGCCTGCTCCCTGGTGAGGGTGGTCAGCTTTACCCCCAGCTTGTCCAGGTGCAGCCGGGCGACTTTCTCGTCCAGCTTCTTTGGCAGGGTGTAGACCTTCTTCTCGGTGTACTTCGTGCCGGAGACGGTCGGCTTGC
>CAZCVG010000256.1:0-3327 GCA_964501735.1 uncultured Gemmatimonadaceae bacterium
CCGCCGGCACCGCCTCCGCCCACTCCAGCAGCACCTTCTCCTTGGGCATCCGGTAAAAGGTGTTGTTGACCTCGACGGTGGGCAGCCGGCTGGCGTAGCTCGGCAGCATCTGGTCGTCAGGCAGCCCCTTGGGGTAGAAGCCGCCTTTCCATTCCTTGAACGACCAGCCGCTGGTGCCGGCGAAAACCTTCATTGGGGTGCGTCCTTTCGGGTGTTGACAGACGGTCAGACGGTCGGACGGTCGGACGGTCGGACGGTCGGACGGTCGGGCGGTCGGGCGGTCGGGCGGTCGGGCGGTCGGGGCGGTCGGGGCGGTCGGGCGGTCGGACGGTCGAAGCGTCCGCCTGACCGCCTGTCCGCCTGTTACCCTACCACCAGCTCCCTGTACGCCACCAGATGCTGAAACGCCGCCTGCTTCTTCCCGGTCTTCTCGTACAGCCGGGACAGGTTGAAGTGCGCGTCGGCCAGCCGGCTGTCAATCGCGATGGCCCGCTCGTACGCCGCGATGGCGGCGGGGAGCTTGCCCTGGTCCTCCAGCAGCGTGCCCAGGTTGAAGGCGGCGGTGGCGTGGGTCGGTGCGTGGCGGAGCGCCTCCCGGTAGTGGTTGGCGGCGTCCTCCATCTCTCCCACCATCTGCAGCAGCCGCCCCAGGTTGACGTGGGCGTCGGCGTGCTCGGGCTCCCGCTCCAGCGCCTTGGCGTAGGCCACCAGCGCCTCGCCCAGGTCCACCGCCTCCAGGTCCAGCCCCAGGTCGAACCACTCGTCGCTGGAGTGCTCGGCGTCCCGCTCCATCACCCGGCGGGCGTGCCGCCGGGCGATCGGCGCCGCCCGGGTGGCCAGCGGCGCCACCGTCCAGTCGAAGATGAGCTGCCCCGACTCGGGCTGCCACAGCTGGTCCCGGTCCCGTACCACCACCCGCTGGCCGTCGGCCTGGAGCCGCACCTCCGAGAGCTGCCGCCCGCGGGGCAGGGCCCGCGACAGCTCCCGCAGCGCCCGCCTCACTCGGCGGGGCGGCACCCGGGCATCGGCGAGCGACTTGGCGGTCCGGAGCAGGACCAGGTCCTGGAAGGAGAAGCGGTAGGTGTTGCGGGGGCCGCGGGTGGGCAGCAGGAACCCGCCCCGCGCGAGGGACCTGACCTGCCGCGGGGTGAGCCCGAGCAGCCGGGCCACGTCCGCCGTCGAGTAGGCCTTCAGCCGCGCGCCGCCTTCTTGGTCTTCTTGGCCTTGGCGTCCGGCTTGACGATCTTGAGCGCCGGCTTCTTCTCGCTGCCGCCGTGGCCGGCCTTGCTGAGACTCGCCTTGAGCGCCTCCATCAGGTCCACGATCTTGTGCTCCTCCGCCGCCGGCGCCTCGGAGACGATCTCCTGGCCGTCCACCTTCTGCTGGATGGCCTCCAGCACCCGGACCCGGACCTTGTCCTCGTAGCGCGACGCGTCGAAAGTGTCCACCGAGCTCTGCTCGATCAGCTGGCAGGCCAGCTTGAGCTCCGCGTCCTTGACCGTGGTCTCCGGCAGCGGCACCTCCTTGGTGGAGCGCAGCTCTCCTTCATAGTGCAGTTGTTCCATCACCAGCACGTCGCCCAGCGGGCGGACCAGCACCAGGTTCTGCTTGCCGCGCGCCGCGTACTGCCCCACGCCGGCCCGCCGGGTCTCCGCCAGCGCCCGCGCCAGCAGCTGGTAGGCGCGGTCTCCCCCCTTGTCGGGGCCCAGGTAATAGGCCTTCTCCAGGTAGATCCGGTCCACCTGGTCCAGCGGCACGAACTCGTTGATCTCGATGGCGTTGTTGGCCTTCTCGTCCAGCGCCTTGAGCTCCTCGGGCGAGAACAGCACGTACTGCCCCTTGGAGAACTCGTACCCCTTGGCGATGTCGTCCTTCTCCACCACCACGTTGTCCTTGGGACAGGTGTACTGCTGCTTGAGCCGGGTGCCGCAGCTCTTGTGCACCATGTTGAAGGAGATGCTCGCCGCGGACTCGCTGGACGAATACAGATTGACCGGCACCGAGACCAGCCCGAAGGAGATCGTCGCCGTGCCGATGGACCGTGCTGCCATGGGACACTCTACCAGCAGGAGGAGGGGACGCCTACTATAGGAGCCCTCCCGGACCGGCGCAAGAGAGTACTTGAGGTCTCTCCCGCCAAGTTGCATGTTGGTAACAACTTGCCATCCAAGCCGACGCCCCCGCCCGGGCGAGACCTCCTCGCCACCTACCGCGAAAAGCGGAGCCTCGACCGCACCCCCGAACCCACCGGCGCGGTGTCGGGCGGCTCCGGCCGGCTGTTCGTCATCCACAAGCACGCCGCCCGGCATCTCCACTTCGATCTCCGCCTGGAGATGGACGGGGTGCTCCGCTCCTGGGCGGTGCCCAAGGGCCCTTCCTATGATATGGCGGACAAGCGGCTGGCCGTGCTGGTGGAGGATCACCCCATCGAGTACGGCGACTTCGAGGGGGTGATCCCCGAGGGCAACTACGGCGCCGGCGGGGTGATCCTGTGGGACCGCGGCCGCTGGACCCCGATCGAGGACCCGGTGGAGGGGCTCCGGAAGGGCAAGCTGCTCTTCCAGCTCGACGGCTACAAGCTGCACGGCAAGTGGACCCTGGTGAAGCTCAAGAAGGGCGACCGGGAGTGGCTGCTCATCAAGGAGCGCGACAGCTACATGACCCCCGGCGGACGCCCGGTGCCGGAGGGCTCGGTGCTCTCCGGCCGCCTGGTCGAGGACGTGAAGTCCGGCAAGGACACGGAGACCCCGCTCCTCGCCACCCTGCCGAAGGAGGCGGTGAAGCGGCCCCTCTCCGCCGCCGCCGTGGAACTCATGCTGTGCGAGACCGCCGACGCCCCCTTCAGCAAGCCCGGCTGGGTCTTTGAACTCAAGATGGACGGCTACCGCGTCCTGGCGGAGAAGGACGGCGCCGTGGTCCGGCTCCGGAGCCGGAACGGCAACGACCTCACCCGGAGCTTCCCCGAACTGGCCCGCTCCATCGCTGCGCTGCCCTTCTCCCACGTGATCATCGATGGAGAGGTCGTGGCCCTCGACGAGGCCGGCCGCCCCAGCTTCGGCCGGCTGCAGCAGCGGGCCCGGATCAGCCGCCCCATCGATGTCAGGCGCGCCGAGGTGGAGCTGCCGGTGTCGTACTTCGCCTTCGATCTGATTGCGCTGGGGCCGTACGATCTTCGTGCGCTGCCGCTCCTCAAGCGCAAGACCCTGCTCCAGCAGGTGGTGCCGGTGGTGGGCGCGGTGCGCTACCTCGATCATATCGAGCAGGAGGGAAAAGCGTTCTACGAGCAGGTGGAGCGGATGGGGCTCGAGGGGCTGGTGGCCAAGCGGG
>CAZCVG010000257.1:0-3327 GCA_964501735.1 uncultured Gemmatimonadaceae bacterium
AGAAGTGCCGGTGGCTGTCGGTGCCGGGGCGGTCCACGTCGGCCGGGTGGCTGGCGTGCTTGATGGTCATCACCCGGCGCCCCTTGCGGACGAACTCCGAGGCCAGGGCGACGGCCAGCGTGGTCTTGCCTGCGTCCTTCTTCCCGATCACCGAGAGGATGCGAGTCGCCACCGCCGGTTGGCCTCCGCCAGGTCTTCCGCCGTGTTCACGTTGAAGAACAGGGAGCCGGGATCGCCGAACGCGGCCACCCGGGCGAGAGGGAGGATACTGATATTTATGCGTTCGTGGAAGCCGATGGCGCGGCGGTCGCCCGCGGCGAGGGCCGCGGCCATGGCCGGGCCGGCGGCGGGCCCGTAGCCGGCGCACATCGGCTCCAGCCCGCGGCGGCTGTCGCTGGCGGGAAGGCAGGCGTCTCCCTCCCCCAGCCCCGCCGCCAGCGCGGCGATCAGCCCCGCCGGCACGAAGGGCATGTCCCAGGCGACGCACACCACCGGGGCGGGGGCCTCCATGACCGCGGTGTAGAGTCCGCCCGTAGCGCCGGCCCCGGCGATCCGGTCCGGCACGACCCGGAGGCCTGGACGCCAGCTGGCGGCGTCGGGCGCGTTGGCCACTAGCAGGGGAACCTCGCCCAGCGCGTCCTGGAAGGCGGCCACCAGCCGGTCGAGGATGCGTTCGCCGCCCACGAGCTCCAGTCCCTTGGGCCGGCCCGCGAACCGGGTGGCCTCCCCCCCGGCGATGATGGCCCCGCGCATCAGTAGCGGCGGCCGCGCTTGCGCTCCAGCACCACGTCGAAGCCGATCATGAAACTGAGGACGTGCCGGCCCTGGCTGGCATGAGGTGGCGTGAAGGCCGGCGCGCCGTTGGTGGGACCGGTCACCACCGGCACTCGAACCCAGTTATCGCGCACCTCGAACCGCAGCTGGTATCCCCGGCCCAGGGCGGTGACCACCCCTCCACCGAACATGAAGTAGGGCTGGAGATTGTCGGGGTCGTCGTCGAGGTAGATGGGGGAGTCCACGCCCGCGCCGCCCGAGCCGGGGGTGGTGGCCACCATTTCCAGGAAACTCTCCTGGCTCACCACCATGCCCACGTTGGCCCGCACGTACGGGTAGATGGATGCCTTGCTGAGAATCCGGTAGACCGCGCCGACCGAGATGGACCCGGAGGAGGTCCCGCGCTCCTTGGAGCCGATGGACTGGCATACCGCCGGGGTCAGGGACGCGGGTGGATCGGTCGAGACGATGCCGCAGCCGTCGCGGGTCCCCAGCCCCAGCAGCTGGACCTCGGCATTGATGCCGAGGTTGTTGCGGGGGAAGTAGGTGCCGCCGAAGGTGATGTTCAGGCTGCGCCGGAAGGTCCGGCTCACAGCGAGGGTGTCGCCACTGAAGGGCTGCCGCTCCACCCGCCAGACCTCGCCGCCGCCGGCGGTCTGGCCCAGCCCGATGCTGAACACCAGCCGGGCCTGGTCCGAGGTCTGGGCGGCCAGGGCCGGGGTGCAGAGTGCCACCAGCGCCGAGGCCAGGAGGAGCCTGTTCTGCATGGGTGAACCCGCCGGCTGAGGTTGAGGGTGAGCGGGCGGCGAGCCGGCCTGCTCCGGAGGCTTCAGGCCGAGGCGCCGTGACGGTGCGGTGTGCCGCTCACCGCCCGCCCGACCAGGACCATCCCGCTCCGCCGGGCGATCTCGACCGCCAGCGTCGAGGGCACCGACGGCGTGGCCACCCAGGCCAAGCCGGCCCGGGCGGCCTTGAAGGCCAGCTCGGCCGAGATTCGCCCGGTCACCAGGAGGCCGAACCCCTCGACCCGCCGCTGCGCCAGCAGTGCCGCGCCCAGGACCTTGTCCACCGCATTGTGGCGGCCGATGTCCTCGGCGTGGGCCAGCAGCCCGGTGCCGTCGGTGAGGGCTGCGGCGTGGATCCCGCCGCTGTCGCGGTAGCGTTCGCCCTGCTGGAACAGCTCCTTGAACAGGGCCCGGAGCGTCTCGACTTCGGGCGGCGGGCCGCGCAGCGGCTGGCTGGCCACCGACTTGGGGTCCGCCAGGAAGGTGGAGACGGCGCCGCAGCCGGAGGCCAGCACAGGCCGGCGTCTTTCCGCCTCAACCGCCTCGAGCCGGGCCGGTTCAATCTGCGCCCAGAAGCCCAGGTCGGTGGCGCAGGGCCGCAGGGTCACCTCGGCGGCGGTCCCGATGTAACCCTCGCCGAAGAGCCAGCCGATGGCCAGTTCCTCGAGCTGGTCCGGAGTGCACATCCAGGTGACCGCCGGCCGGCCGTTGAGCTCCAGCCAGACCGGGGTTTCCTCGACCGCCGCCCCGGCGGCGAGGCGGCCGCTGGCCCGCGGGGCCGGCGTCAGGTCACGCGAGTCCGGTGCACTCGGCATGCAGCGTGGGGTCCTCGGCGACCCGGACGGAGGTGAGGGACACCCCGGCCGGGAGGCGGGGATGCAGGCGGGCGAAGAGGTGCTGGGCCAGCGCCTCGCAGGTGGGGATCGGCCGGCCGCTGCGGAACGGGTCCACATCCCGGTTGAGGTCCTTGCCGGCCAGCGCGTCCTGGACCTCTTCCTTGAGGAGCTGGTCGAGCCGGCCCAGGTCCATGATCATCCCGCTCACCGGGTCCACCGGGCCCGCCACCGTCACGGCGCAGGCGTAGTCGTGCGGGTGGGACTCCGCCAGCGGGCCGAAGGCCTCCCGGTTCCGCTCCGCCGGCCAGTCGTCCCGCCAGAGGCGGTGCCTCGCCTGGAACCGTACCTGGCGGGTGAGCCGGGTGGTCACGGGCCTAGAAGGTGAAGCCGAGCCCCACCCGAAGCTCGCGGGCGCCGGACCACTCGTCGCGCTTGCCATCGGGCAGGACGGCATTGGGATTGGCGGGGTCGGTGGACGGCTCGGCCTCGGGCTCGAAGGTGTACCGGGCGGGATACTTGAGCTGCCAGAACAGCTGCCGAGCTTCCAGCCGGAGGTGGAGGGACTTCCCCACGAAGACCCGCAGCCCCACGGCCGGCGCCAGGTAGAGCCGGCCGCCGAAGTCGTACCCGCTGGAATCGGCCACGCTCGAGGGCAGCCCCGAGCCGTCGGCGTAGCCCAGCGAGCCGCCCACGAAAGGAGCGAGGTGATGCCAGGCCTTGCGGCCGGTGAGGTTGAGCTGGACCGCCGCCTCGAACATCGTCACCGACTGGTCCACCGGCCCGTCCACCCGGTTGGCCACGCTGTCATCGGCGCTGACTACGAAGCGCTCCAGCTGGGCCCGCGAGAGGCTGATGCCGAACTGGAGCGGGGCGCTGAGCTGGAGGTCGAACCGCAGGCCGTACGACTGGCCGTTGTGGGGCCCGACCCGGAT
>CAZCVG010000258.1:0-3306 GCA_964501735.1 uncultured Gemmatimonadaceae bacterium
AGGAGCGGTACAGGTCGCCGGTGGCGGACATGGGGTGGGAGTATAGGCGGGGAACAGAGACCGGGGAACCGGGGGCCCCGTGCGGTGGAACCGTGCGGCCGTCAGGCGAGCGGCGCACCGGTACCGGCTTCGCCTGGCCCGGCGCCGAGGCGCGGAAGTCGCCTCGCTGCGCGGCCCGGGGGCCGCTATCTTCTGAAGCCTGCCGAGCCGCCTGGCGATCTTTCCGCCCCCCGAACACACCGGAGGCCGAGCCAGCCGCGGTCTCGTCACCCATCGCCCGATTCACCCATGACCCTCGACCTCGACCACGCCACCATGCAGCGCCTCGGGCGCCTGGTGGCCGACCACGTCGCCACCCACCTGGCCACGCTGCGGGACCAGCGGCTCTTCAAGGCCATCCCCCGCAGTCAGGCGGAGCCGCTCATCTACACCCCGCCGCCGGTGGAAGGGGAGCGCTTCGAGACGCTGCTGGCGTTCCTCTCGGAGCGGGTCTTTCCGCACCACACCCCCGAGCCGCATCCGGGGTTTCTGGGCTACGTCCAGAGCTGCCCCACCTTCCCCGCGGTGCTGGGCGACTGGCTGGCCGCGGGCTACAACTTCTTCGGCGGGGCCTGGGCGGTGGCCAGCGGCCCGGCGATGCTCGAGGTGACGGTGCTGGAGTGGTTCCGGCAGTGGATCGGGATGCCGGAGGGAAGCGGCGGCCTGCTCACTTCGGGCGGCTCCACCGCCAACCTGATGGCGCTGGTGGCGGCCCGGCACCGGGCGGTCGGCGAGGACGCGAGCCGGCTGCCCAGGGTGGCCATCTACACCTCGGACCAGGCCCACAGCTCGCTCATCCGGGCGGCCTGGATCGCCGGCATCCCCCGCGCCAACATCCGGGTGCTCCCCGCCGACGGCCAGTTCCGCCTGCGGCCCGACCTGATCCGCGCCGCGGTCGCGGCCGACCGGAAGGCGGGGCTCATCCCGCTGGCGGTGCTGGCGACCAGCGGCACCACCAACACCGGCGCCACCGACCCGCTGGCGGAGCTGGCCGAGCTGTGCCGGGCCGAGGACCTGTGGCTGCACGTGGACGGAGCCTACGGTGGGTTCGCGGCGCTCACGCCCAGGGGCCGGGACGCGCTCGCGGGGCTGGGGCTGGCCGACAGCGTGACCCTCGACCCCCACAAGTGGCTGTTCGTGCCGTTCGAGTGCGGCTCGCTCCTGGTGCGGGAGCCGGCCCGGCTCCGGGCGGCGTTCGAGATCCTGCCGGACTATCTCCGCGACCTCGGCACCACCGGCGGCGAGGTCAACTTCTCGGATTACGGGGAGCAGCTCTCCCGCTACGCCCGGGCGCTCAAGGTGTGGCTGTGCGTCAAGCACTACGGGACGGCGGCCATCGGCAGGGCCATCGAGGAGGGGATACAGCGGGCGGAGCTGGCGGAACGGCTGGTGCGCGGGCACGCGGGGCTGGAACTGCTCTCGGCGGCGCGGCTGGGGATCTGCTGTTTCCGGCTTCATCCCCCGGGCCAGGACGATCAGGCCGAGCTGGACCGGCTCAACCACCGCGCCCTGGAGCGGGTGAACGCGGCGGGCCACTTTTTCATCTCCACCACCCGGATCCGGGGAGCGCTGGCGCTCCGGATCTGTTCCTGCGGGTTCCGCACCACGGAGGAGGACATCCGGCGGCTGCTGCGGGAAATCGAGGCCGTGGCCTAGGCCTCAGTCCGACACCACCTCGGAGTCGTCGCCCAGGGTGGTGCTGCCCTTGAAGCCCTTCACGGTGACCCGGTCGCCCACCATGGAGTGGTGCAGCAGACTATCGGCGATGACGCTCTTCTGCCCCACGATGGTGTGGGAGAGCCGGGCGTTGCGCACCCGGGTGCCGGCCTCGAGGGTCACGTTGGGCCCGATCTCGCTCTGCTCGATGACCACCCCGTCCTGGATCAGCACCGGGTCGTGGATGGTCACGCCGGGAAACTCCCGCCGCCGGGCGTGGCCCTTGTTGAGCAGCACCTCGTTGGTCTCCAGCAGGGTGTCCAGCTTGCCGCAGTCGTACCAGCCACCCACCTCCGCGGTGAGGATCTTCCGGCCGTGCTCGATCATGTGCTGGAAGGCATCGGTGAGGTAGAACTCCCCCTTGTTGGCCGGGCTGCCGAGCACGTGGTCCACCCCGCGCCACAGCGCCGCCGTGTCCCGGATGTAGTACAGCCCGATGTTGGCCAGCCTGGAGATCGGCTCCGAGGGCTTCTCCACGATCTTCGTCATGTAGCCCTCGGCGTCGGTCACCACCACCCCGAAACGCTGGTAGTCCTCCACCTCCTTGGCCCAGATGATCCCGTCGGCCTGGGTCCGGGTGATGAGCGAGAGGTCGGCCTCGAACACCGTGTCCACGAAGACGATCAGCACCGGCTCCTTCACGAACGGCCGGGCCAGGTTGATGGCCCCGGCGGTGCCGTCCTGGACCTTCTGCTCGATGAACCGGCTGGGATAGGGGTAGCGGGCCCGGGCGTAGGCCTCGACCTGCTCCTTGAGGTGGCCGGTGATGTAGATCAGCTCGGTCACGTCCAGTCCCTGCAGGGTGTCCATCACCCAGTCCATGACCGGCCGGCCCGCCACCTTGAGCATCGGCTTGGGGATGAGATGGGTGTGCGGCCGGAGCCGGGTGCCCTTGCCGGCCAGCGGGATGATCACCTGCATGCGGGGGTCAGCTCCTTCCGTAGCGGTCCTCGAGCCGGACCAGGTCGTCGAGTTCGGCGGTGGAGGCCTCGAGGACATCGGTGTCCACGACGGCCTCGATCTGGTGCACCAGGCCGGCGGGGATGTGCACCGACTCCCCGGCCCGGAACGGGCGCGCCACCAGCGCGTCCCCGGGACGGGTGCGCAGGATCAGCTCCCCCCGGAGGACGTGCATCGTCTCGTCCTTGTGATTGTGGTACTGCAGGCTCAGGATGTGCCCCGCCTTCACGTGGAGGATCTTGCCCACGTAGCGGTCGGTGCGGGCCCAGATCAGTTCGTAGCCCCAGGGCTTGTCCACGCGGTATGGCGCTTCGGGCATCAACCCTCCAGCGGATGCAGGACCATCGAGGCGGGCGTGGTGATGCAGGCCCGCACGCACATGCCGCAGCCCACGCAGCCCTCGATCTTGAGCACGGGATGGCCGGCCTCGTCAATGTCGAGCGCCGCCGGGCCCACCGGACAGGCATCGGCGCACGCCCGGCAGGGAGTCTCCCGGTAGGTGACACAGCGCTCCGGCACCAGTTCCAGGGCCGCAAGACGATACCCAACCCAGCCCTCCGGCGGGAGGGTCAGCGCCCCGGTGGGACAGGC
>CAZCVG010000259.1:0-3279 GCA_964501735.1 uncultured Gemmatimonadaceae bacterium
CTGGGCAACGCCGCCTGGCAGGCGGACCAGTTCGACCTCGCCGAGGCCCGCTACCGCCGGGTGCTGGCGATCTACCGCCAGGTGTTCGGCGAGCAGCACCAGTTCGTGGGCGTGGCCATGGCCAACGTGGCCAGCGTGCTGTCGGAGAAACGGGACTACCGCACCGCGGAGGACCTCTACCGGCGGGCCATCGTGATCTACGAGGCCACCCTGTCGCCCGACCACGTCAACACCGGCATCGGGTACATCAAGCTGGGCCGGACCCTGCTCCGGCAGAAGCGCTACCGGGAGTCGGTGGTGGAGAGCCGGAAGGGGTACGACATCCTGATCAAGCAGACCGATCCCGCCACCAGCTTCATCCGCGCGGCCCGGCGCGACCTGGCCGCCGCCTACGACTCCCTGGGGCGCCCCGACCTGTCGGCGCGGTTCCACGCCGAGCTGGCGGACACGGGGAAGTAGGCGATTGGGCGATTGGGGAAACGATGGCGGTCCCTAGGATCGGTGTGGAGAACGATGCCGGTGCCGACGTGGAGCATCCTGGCCCCCGATTTCCGAGTACGAACCGCCTAACCGCCTAGCCGCCTAACCGCCCAACCGCCCAACCGCCTCCCTACACCGCAATCCGGAATGGCAGCACCCGGGGCCATACCAGCCGGGCGAAATCCCGGTAGGAGAGCCGGATCACCTCGGTCGCCGTGCCGGCGCAGAAGGCGATCTCCTCATCCTCGGTCAGCTCCTCGGCGACCAGCGTGGGCAGGTCGAAGAGGTTGCCGAAGGGCGGCATGGACCCCAGGTCGCAACCCGGGAACAGGTCCCGGAACTCGCTCTCCCGGGCCAGTTCGACGTCCTGCGCCCCGGTCGCATCCAGCAGCCGCCCGAAGTCCACCTGCATCGACGCCGGCAGGACCAGCATCGCCATCTCGCCGTCAATCTTCACCATCACCGTCTTGGCCATCTCCTGCCCCGAGACATGGGCGGCTGCGGCCGTCTCCTGGGCGGTATGGGAAGGCAGGTGGGGGATGATTGTGTAGGGCACGCCCTGGGCGTCGAGGTATTGGGTCAGCTTGCGGAGTGGCATGGCAACCTCCTGGCTCGAGTGTGGCTGGTGCGCTGCGAGGGTGGCTATCCCTGGTCCCCGACTTTCCACGCGCTGTTGCCCCTGAGCAGCGCGGCTAGGTCGCCGGCGCCGTGCCGGGACCGGGCCCGTTCGCGCACATCGGCGTTGAGTTCCTCGTAGGTGGGCGCCTGGACCGCGCGGAAGACGCCGAGCGGCAGGGGCAGGTCGGGCGGGGTGAACTGGGCAATCAGGTACGCCATGCCGCCGTCGGGATCCCGCGCCCGGTGCACGGCGCAGTCATCGCTTCCGGCCCCGCCATCCCGCAAGGTCACCACCTGCGGGCGGGTGCCGAAGAAGCGGATCCCGCGGTCCCGGGCAGCGCCGAAGACCAGCGGCTTGCTGTCTTCGAGGAGGAGACGGTGGTCCTCCCGGGTCCGGGCGTCGGTCACGAAGTCGAACATGCCGTCATTGAACGTCACGCAGTTCTGGTAGATCTCCACGAACGCGGTCCCCCGGTGCTCCGCCGCCTGGCGCAGTACCGCGGCCAGGTGGGCCTGGTCCGCGTCGGTGGTGCGGGCCGCGAAGGTGGCGCCTGCCGCCAGCGCCAGCGCCACCGGGTTGAACGGCCGGTCGATGGTGCCCAGCGGGGTGGTCTTGCTGGGGCCCCGAGGTTCGAGGTGGGCGAGGCCTGGCCCTTGGTCAGCCCGTAGATCTGGTTGTTGAACAGCAGCACCTTGAGGTCCACGTTGCGGCGCAGGGCGTGGATGAAGTGGTTCCCGCCGATCGCCAGCGCGTCGCCGTCCCCGGTGATCACCCACACCGACAGCTCCGGCCGGGCCAGCTTGAGCCCGGTCGCGATGGCGGGGGCGCGCCCGTGGATGCTGTGCATCCCGTAGGTCTCGACGTAATACGGAAACCGGCTGGAGCACCCGATCCCCGAGATGAACACGAAATTCTCCCGGGGGATGCCCAGGGTGGGGAGCAGTTTCTGGACCTGGGCCAGGATGGCGTAGTCGCCACAGCCGGGACACCAGCGCACGTCCTGGTCGGTCACGAAGTCCTTGCGGGTCAGCTGCACGGGGGTGTCCATGAGATGGCTCATGCGCCTAGCTCCTCGATCCGGGCCAGGATTTCCGCCACGGCAAACGGCCTCCCCTGCACCTTGTTGAGCTGAACCACCTCGCGCCGGTAGCGGTCGCGGATCAGCAGGGCCAGTTGGCCCAGGTTGAGTTCCGGAATGAGCACCTGCCGGTAGCGCGCCAGGATCGGGCCGAGGTCGGCCGGCAGCGGGTTCAGGAACCTGAGATGCAGGTGGGCCACCGACCGGCCCCGGGCCTGCGCCTGCTCCACCGCGTGCGCGCTGGCCCCCCAGGTCCCGCCCCATGAGAGCAGCAGCACCTCGCCCTCGGCCGGGCCGCTCACCGTGGAGGGCGGGATCTCCCGCGTTATCCCAGCCACCTTGGCTGCCCGGGTCTCCACCATTTTCTGGTGGTTGGCCGGATCGCCGGAGAGGTTGCCGGTCAGGCAGTCCTTCTCCAGCCCGCCCACCCGGTGCTCCAGTCCCGGCGTGCCGGGCCGCACCCAGGCCCGGGCCAGGCGCTCGTCGCGGGCGTAGGCCTGGAAGCCGGCCGGGTCATTGCGGAACCGTACCGGGAAGGGCGTCATCGCGGCCAGCGGTGGCACCCGCCACGGCTCGGTGCTGTTGCCGATGCCCCCGTCGGAAAGCAGGATCACCGGGGTCATGTACCGCACTGCCAGCCGGGCAGCTTCCACCGCGCACTCAAAGCAGTCCGCCGGCGAGCGGGCCGCGATCACCGGGACCGGACATTCGCCCGGCCGGCCGTAGAGCGCCTGCAGCAGGTCGGCCTGCTCGATCCGGGTCGGCAGTCCGGTGGAGGGCCCGGCGCGCTGGACGTTGATCACCACCAGGGGCAGCTCCAGCATCACCGCCAGCCCCAGCGCCTCGGTTTTGAGCGCCATCCCGGGACCTGAGGTGCTGGTGACACCCAGGGCCCCGCCGAAGGCTGCGCCGATCGCCGAGCAGATCCCTGCGATTTCATCCTCGGCCTGGAAAGTCGTGACGCTGAAATGCCGCAGCCCCGCCAGGGTGTGCAGGATGTCGGAGGCCGGGGTGATCGGGTACGAGCCCAGCACCAGCGGCAGGCCGGACAGCTCCGACGCCGCCACCAGGCCGAGCGCCGTGGCCTGGTTGCCGGTGACGC
>CAZCVG010000260.1:0-3264 GCA_964501735.1 uncultured Gemmatimonadaceae bacterium
CCCAGGGCGTAGTGATCCTCGTCCAGGATGGTCTGGGCCGTCGGCAGGTCGAGGGACTCCTCGCTCCGGACATTCCAGGGCAGCTCCGCCAGGTTGTCGAGGAAGGTCCGGATGACCTGGCCTTCCATGGATTCCCGGCTGATCCGCTCCAGGCGCCCCAGCTCGCGGTCCGCTTCCTTGCGGGCCTCGGGGGGCAGGTCGAGGTCCTCGAGCTTGTCTCGCAGCTCCTCGAGGTCCCCGCGCTCGTCGTCCTCGCCCAGCTCGCGCCGGATCTGCTTGAGCTGCTCCCGGAGGAACATCTCCCGCTGGCGCTCCCCCAGCTCCTCCTGGACCTGGGACTTGATGTCCTCCTGGGCGTCCAGCACCGAGATCTGCCGCTGGACGTGCACCAGCACCCGGCGCAGGCGCTCTTCCACCGACAGGGTCTCCAGGAGCGCCTGGCGCTGCGGCGGATTGATGTCCAGGTAGCCGGCCACCAGGTCGGCGAACCGGCCCGGCTCATGCACCCCGGCGAGTACCTGCTGCACCACCTCCTCGGGGAGGCCGGACTTCTGCCCCAGTTCGGCGGCCCGGGACCTGGCCTCCCGGTACAGGGCCACGAAGGCGGCATCCTCGTCGTTGAGCGGCTGCATCTCCTCGGCCTGGCGCACGATGCACTCGAGGTGGCCGTTGCGTTCGGTCACGTGCATGGCGATGCCCCGGTACTCCCCGTGCAGCAGGAGCTGCATCCCGGCCAGGCCCCGCTGCATCTGCCCGATCCGGGCGACGGTACCGATGGTGTACAGGCCCTCGGCCTCGACCGATTCAGTGTTCTGGCGCTGGGAGACAGCGAAGATCAGGCGCTCCGGCGTGGCCAGGGCGGCCTCGATGGCCCGCAGGGTTCCCGGGCGGCCCGCGCCGATGGGCGCGGTGATACCGGGGAAGAGGACGACCTCCCGAAGGGGGAGGACCGGCAGGACGAGACGATCGGCGTGCTCAGACATTTATAGACACTCCAGACTGCTGGCGTATTGGCAGGAACCTCAACGAACCGAGGTAACAGGTGCACGGCCGGTGCCAAGGCTGGATCCCCAGGTTCGGGCCGAAAGGTAATTCAGGCGCCCGGAAAGGGGCCGATTCATGTGACGGGATGGAACGGGACCCGCCATCCCGCCAGACGCTTTGGCGGTCCACCTGCCTATCTGTCGTACCCCGTCCACGGCGGCGGGGTCAAAACCGGCCATGAACCTTGTCCCCTCAGTCCTCCGCTGCTAAATCTATGGTGCTCTTCCCCATACGAGATGACCGACCCCACTTCCGCTCTGGCTCCGCGGCTCAGCGACGCACTCGGCACCGCCTTCACGATTGAGGGCGAGATCGGGCGCGGCGGCATGGGTGTGGTGTACCGTGCCCGGGACGAGATGCTCAAGCGCCGGGTGGCCATCAAGGTGCTGCCCCCGGAGCTGGCCTTCCAGCAGGAAATCAGGGCCCGGTTCTCCCGGGAGGCCCAGACGGCCGCGCGACTGTCCCACCCCCACATCGTCCCGATCTACACGGTCGGTGAGGGCAACGGGCTGGTGTACTTCGTCATGGGGTACGTGGACGGCGAGTCGGTGGGCGGGCGGCTCAAGCGCCGGGGCAAGCTGCCGGTGGAGGAAGCCCGGCGCATCATGAAGGAGACCGCCGATGCGCTCTCCGCCGCCCATGCCCTGTCGGTCATTCACCGGGACATCAAGCCGGACAACATCCTGCTCGACGGCACCCGGGGCCGGGTGATGGTCACCGACTTCGGCATCGCCAAGGCCATGTCGGGCGGGTCGGGCGGAACCCTGACCAGCGCCGGCGTGGCCATCGGGACGCCGCAGTACATGAGCCCGGAGCAGGCCGCGGGGGAGAAGGAGATCGACGGCCGGAGCGACCTCTACTCCCTCGGGATCGTGACCTACCAGATGCTCACCGGTGAGCTGCCCTTCACTGCCCCGTCGGTGGCCGGCATCCTGATGAAGCAGATCACCGAGATGCCCCCGCCGATCACCCGGAAGCGGCCCGACTGCCCCGAGGACCTCGCCCTGGCGGTGGCCCGCTGCCTCGAGAAGGACCCCGAGAACCGCTGGCCCTCGGCCGACGCGCTGCGCCGGGCGCTGGAGTCGCGGGTGGTCAGCGGCTACCGGCCCACCGGGCAGACCAGGCGCGGGATGGCGGCCGGCGGCGCGGGCGAGTCTCCCCGGCGCTCGGGCGGGGGCCAGCTGCCGGTGCCGGTGTCGCCGCCGGGGCGGCGGCCCTCGGGCCAGGCCCAGGAGAACTGGCGCAACCGGCTGGACCGGCACATGGACCGCGCCAACCGCCGGATGGAGAACAAGAAAGGCCCCGACACCCCGCTTCCAGTGCCGGACACTGGGGAGCCGATGATCGTCCAGAAGACCCGGGCCCAGTTCGCCCGGTGGGCGGCGGTGTCGGCCGGGTGCCTGATGATCAACGTGGCCACCGGGATCACCGAGCCGTGGTTCCTGTTCCCCACGTTCTTCATGGGCTTCGGGCTGGCCAACAGCTATTCCCGGCTCTGGCAGGCAGGCTACACCTGGCGGGACGTGGTGAACCGTCCCCCGGCGCCCGATGCGCTGCCGGTCCCGGGCGGCAAGGGGGGCCGGATCTCCCGCGCGCTGGCCGCGCCCCGGGCGGACGAGTACGGGCCGCTCATGCCGCAGATTCTCCAGGCCCACACCGACCGGGCGGCGATCCTCAAGCTGCTGGAGCGGATGTCCCCGGCCGAGCGGAACATGCTCCCCGAGGACGTGGCCGGGACGGTGGACGGCCTGTACCAGCGCGCCACCGACCTGGCCAAGACGCTCTACTCGATGGACGCCAACCTCGACCTGCAGAGCCTCGACCGCATTGACCAGCGGATCCGGGCGCTCGAGCGCGAGCCGGACGACGAGGAGCGCGCCCGCCGGATGACGCTCCTGGAGCGCCAGAAGAAGACCATCGGGGACCTCCGCGACCGGCGGGAGCAGATCGCCAGCCAGCTCGAGAGCTGCATCCTGGCCATGCAGAACGTGCGCTTTGACCTGCTCCGGCTGCGCTCCGCCGACGCCTCCTCGGCCCTGGGGGACCTCACCATGGCCACCCAGCAGGCGCGGGCCCTCTCCCGCGACGTGGACAACGCCATCGTGGCCGCGGCCGAGATCCGGGAGGCGCTGGGACGGGACTAGCAGGACCTGAGCGCAGCGGCAGCCAGCGGGGTGGCGGGGAACCGTGGCAGGGACCCCGCCCCCCGTTTTCGCTTTC
>CAZCVG010000261.1:0-3255 GCA_964501735.1 uncultured Gemmatimonadaceae bacterium
CGTAGCAGACGTAGCTGGCATTCACCGCGATGTTGGCAATGACGAACAGCACCGCCGCGAACAGCCACTGGCCGTGCTGGATGAAGAACATCAACCCCACCGCCACCACGCCGATCACCAGCGACAGGCCCAGCAGTCGCTTCTTGACCCCGGCCCGGTCGGCGATGGCGCCGAGGATCGGGGAGAGCACCGCGATGATCGCGAGCCCGATGGTCGTGGCGTCCGCCAGCCGCTGAGTGGCCTGGGCGGGGGCCAGCCCCGCGGCGGCCACCTTGGCGAAGTAGATCGGGAACACCGCGGTGACGATCGTGGTCACCATGGCGGAGTTGGCCCAGTCGTACATGGCCCAGCCGCGCAGTTCGGGGCGGTGGAGGCCCAGCCGTTCGAGGAGGGTCATTGGACCAGGAGGGGGAGGGTGACGGTCCAGGGGACCCCGGGAGACCGCCGGGGAGCCCTCACCGCGGCGGCACCGCGTAGAACGCCCCCAGCCGGGCCGCGAGCGCCCGGGGCGCCAGCCGGGTGCCCCAGGCCGCCAGCCGGAAGGGGAGGAAGGTGATGGTGTGGCAGTCGTCCCGCTCGTAGGCGCGCAGCCCGCGCCGGGCCACGGCGCCGGCGGATTGCATCAGCCATCGGGGCGGGCGGGCGGTGAGGTCGTTGGCGTCGAAGAACGGGGTGTCCACCGGCCCGGGCGAGACGCACAGGCAGCGGACCCCGGTCCCGCGGAGGGTCGCCCAGATCCCCTCGCTGAAGTTGATGAGGTAGGCCTTGGAGGCGGCGTACACCGGCAGCCACTTGAGTCCCTGCCACGCCGCCGTGGAGGCGACGTTGATGATGCCGCCCCGGCGCCGCTCGATCATGCCCGGCAGCAGCCGCGCCGTCAGCTCGGTGACGGCGCGGATGTTCACGTCAATGGTGGGCAGGTGGCGCTCGGCCGGGAGCGTGTGGAACTGGCCGTGCGGCCCGATCCCGGCATTGTTGATCAGGTGGTCTACCACGATTCCTTGCGCGGCGAGGGATTCCACCAGGCGGCCCGGGGCAGCGGGGTTGGCCAGGTCCGCGGGGAGGGGCAGGGCGGTGACCCCCCGGGTGCGTGCCTCGCTGGCGACCTGCTCAAGGGCGTCGGCGCTCCGCGCCACCAGCACGAGGTTCACTCCCCAGTGAGCCAGCTGGGCCGCGAAGGCGGCGCCGATCCCGCGGGAGGCGCCGGTGACCAGCGCTGTGGTGCCGCGCCAGAGGTCGGTCATGGTGCCAAGATGCCACCAACCGGATCGGGCCGCCAGCACGGCCGGGGGACTACGCGGCGCTGGTCCGCGGCCTGAGGAGCGACAGCGCGACCGAACCGGCCAGGATCGTGATGATCACCACCAGCGACAGCACCGTCGAGGGGTGCACCCACGCCGAGGCGATCATCTTTGCGCCCACGAAGAGCAGGATCAGGGCCACGCCCGGCTTGAGGTAGTGGAACTTGTCCACCGCCCCGGCCAGCACGAAGAACAGCGCCCGGAGGCCGAGGATTGCGAACAGGTTGGAGGAATAGACCACGAACGGGTCCCGGGTCACCGCGAACACGGCCGGGATGCTGTCAATCGCGAAGACCAGGTCGCTCCACTCCACCACCAGCAGCACCAGGAAGAGCGGCGTGGCGAACCACTTGCCCGTGATGTTCTGGATGAAGAAGTGGTTCCCGTCGTAGGCGGGCGTGACCGGGATGACCTTGTGCGCCAGCCGCACCAGCGGGTTCTTCTCCGGCTCGATCCGGGCGTCGTCCGACCGGAACATCTTGAGCCCGGTCAGCACCAGGATGCCGCCGAAGACGTACACGATCCAGGTGAACTGCTGCAGCAGCAGCGCGCCGGCGGCAATCATGATGGCCCGCATGATGATCGCGCCGAAGATGCCCCACTTGAGCACCCTCGGCTGCAGTTCCGCCGGCACCGCGAAGTACTGGAAGATGAGCAGGAAGACGAACAGGTTGTCCACGCTGAGCGACAGCTCGATCAGGTAGCCCGCGTAGTACTCCAGGGCGGTCTTCGAGCCCACCTGCCACCACAGGAAGGCCCCGAACAGGAGCGACAGGGTGATGATCCCGCCGCTCCAGCCCAGGGCCTCCTTCTGTGACAGCACATGCGACTTCCGGTTGAGCACGCCGAGGTCGAGCACCATCAGGGTCACGATGACCCCGGCGAACACCGCCCAGACCGCTGGGGAGTGGGTCGTCACTCAGCGGCCCCGCGCCATGGCCTCGAGCCGCGCGACCCGTTCCTCCGTGGGCGGGTGGGTGCTGAACAGCTTCATCATGCCGCCGCCCATGGCGGCCAGCGGGTTCACCTGGGCCAGCGGGGCCGCGGCCGGCGCCACGTCCATGGGAATCCGCTGGGCCATGTAGTCCAGCCGGCGCAGGGCGTTGGCCAGCGGCAGCGGCCGGCCCAGGATCTCGGCGCCCACCCGGTCCGCCTCGAACTCCCGCTGCCGGGAGATGGCGAACTGGATCAGCATGGCCGCGATCGGCGCGAGGATGGCCAGCCCGATGGTGACGAACGGGTGGCGCTCGCCATCATCGCGCGAGCCGCCGAAGAACAGCAGCAGCCAGGGCAGGTTGCCGATCATGCCCGCGATTCCCGCCGCGATGGTGGTGATGAGCATGTCCCGGTTCTTGATGTGGGCCAGCTCGTGGGCGATCACCCCTTCGAGCTCGTCCTGGGGCATCGCCTTCATGATGCCGGTAGTCACCGCCACCACCGCCCGGGACGGGCTGCGCCCCGTGGCGAAGGCGTTGGGCTGCTCGTGCGGCGCCACCGCCACCACCGGCATGGGCAGGCCGGCGCGCTGCCGCAGCCGGTCCACCATCTGGTAGAGGGCAGGCGCCTCCTGCGCCGTGACCACCCGGGCCCCGTACATCCGGAGCACCAGCTTGTCGGAGAAGAAAAACATGAAAAAGTTCATCCCCAGGCCGAGGATCGAGCCCAGGATCAGGCCTTGGGTCCCACCCAGCAGCTGGCCGGCGGCCATCAGCAGCGCGATCATGCCGGCCATCAGGACCGCGGTCTTCAGGTTGTTCAACAGCATGCCTACCTCCGTAAACGAGTACGAGACCTTCATCGGGAACGGCGCGAGGGCCCGGACGGGCTCCCTGCCACTCCCAATGAAGGTCTCGCTTTGATGACGGTTGCCCCGTCAGCCTGGCCGCACCGTGCCGCGCCGTGGCGCGACAGTCCTGACGATGGGCCTTCCGCTCATGGCGGACAAGCTACTCCC
>CAZCVG010000262.1:0-3253 GCA_964501735.1 uncultured Gemmatimonadaceae bacterium
GGCCGGGTGAGCGCCTCGTAGCCGATCCGCGACAGGGTGGCGCCCCGGCCGCTGTCCTTGACGCCGGTCCAGGTGAGCGCGGGGTCGAGGTAGTCGCAGCGGTTCATGAACACGGTGCCGGTCTCCAGTTCATCGCCGATCCGCCGGGCGGCCGCGACATCTTCGGTCCAGATGGCGGCGGTGAGGCCGTAGGGGGAGTCGTTCATCAGACGGATCGCCTCCCGGTCGTCCGCGACCTTCATGAGGCCGACCACCGGCCCGAAACTCTCCTCCATCATCACCGCCATGCGGTGGGTGACCCGGGTGAGCAGCTGCGGCGCCATGTAGGGGGTGCCCGCCTTGTCCATCGGGAAGCCGGCGGGATCGATGTGCGCTTTGGCGCCGGCCCGGACCGCCGCCTTGACCTGCTTCCGGACGAAGGCGGCCGCCTCGGGCCGGACCATGGGGCCGAGGGTGGTGGCGGGATCGAGCGGAGAGCCCAGCACGTACTTCCGGGTGAGCGCGACGGCGCCCGCCAGGAACTCGTCCCAGACCTGCCGGTGGACGTAGATGCGCTCGATGCCGCAGCAGCTCTGGCCGGAATTGAAGAAGGCGCCGTCCACCAGGTTCTCGATGGCGTGGGCCAGGTTGGCGTCGGGCCGGACGTAGGCTGGGTCCTTGCCGCCGAGTTCCAGGCCGACGCCGATGAACCGCCCCACCGCCGCCTCTTCCATCGCCCGGCCGCCCGGTACCGAGCCGGTAAAGCATACCATGTCGGCCAGGCCGTCCGCGATGATCCGGCCCGTCTGCGGGTGGCTGAGGACCAGGTGCTGGAAGACGCCCTTCGGCAGCCCGGCCCGGTCGAACGCCTGCTGGAACCGCTCCGCCACCAGCAGGGTGGAAGCGGCGTGCTTGAGCACCACGGTGTTGCCCGCCATGAGGGCCGGGACCACCGAGTTGACGGCGGTGAGGTAGGGATAGTTCCACGGCGCGATGGTGAACACCACGCCGAGGGGCTCCCGCCTGATGTAGCGGACGAAGCCGTCCTTGGGCCCCGGGTCGAGATCGGCCAGCGCCGCCTCGGCGATGGCGATCATGTAGCGGGCCCGTTCCTCGAAGCCGCGGAGCTCGCCGGCGCCGTAGCGCACCGGCCGGCCCATCTGCCAGGCCAGCTCGGGGACGATCTCGTCCCGCATGGCCAGCATCGCGTCCACCGCGCGGGAGCAGTACCCCGCCCGCTCGGCGAGGGGCAGGCGTTTCCACTTGTCCTGGGCCCGGCGGGCGGCCTGGAAGGTGGCGGCGACCTGCTTCCGGGTGGCAAGCGGGCGGCTGGCGTAGACGCTCCCGTCCACCGGGGAGATGCACTTCAGCTGTTCGGCCATGATGTCTAGTAGCGCTCGAAGCCGCGCTTGAGCTCCAGGTCGGTGACCCGCCGGTCGAACTCGGCCTGCTCCCAGCGGGCGGTATGCACGTAGTGGTCCACCACGTCGTTCCCCAGGGCGGCGCGCAGGAACTTCGAGCCGTCGAGCAGGGCGGCGGCCTCGCGCAGGGTCTTGGGCACCTCGCGGAGCTTCCGGGCGGGGTCGTACGCGTCGCCGGCGAAGGCGGGCTCGAGATCGAGCTTGCGCTCGATCCCGTCGAGCCCGGCGGCGAGCAGCGCCGCGAAGGCGAGGTAGGGATTGAGGTCGGCGCCGCCCACCCGGCATTCCACCCGGATGGCCTTGCTGCCGGCACCGCAGACCCGGTAGCCGGCGGTGCGGTTGTCGAGGCTCCAGATGGCGCGGGTGGGGGCGAAGGTCCCGGCCATGAAGCGCTTGTAGGAGTTGATGTAGGGGGCGAGGAAGTAGGTGATCTCGCCGGCGTGCTCCAGCTGGCCGGCCAGGAAGTGCTTCATCATGTCCGACATGCCGTGCCCGGCGGCCTGGTCGTAGAACTTCGGGGTCTTGCCGTCGGTGGACCAGAGCGACTGGTGAATGTGGGAGGAGCTGCCGGCCATGCCGGTGTCCCACTTGGCCATGAACGTGATGGCCTTGCCGAGGCCGTAGGCGATCTCCTTGCAGCCGTTCTTGATGATGGCGTGGCGGTCGGCCATCTCGAGGGCGTCGGCATACTGGACGTTGATCTCCTCCTGGCCGGGCCCCCACTCCCCCTTGGAGTTCTCCACCGGGATGCCGGCGCCCTGCAGCCCGTTGCGGATGGCCCGCATCACCACCTCCTCCTTGGTGGTCTGCAGGATGTGGTAGTCCTCGATGTAGTTGCCGGCGGTCTTGAGGTTGCGGTAGCCTTTCTGGTGGGCCACGTCGTAACTGTCATCGAACAGGAAGAACTCCAGCTCGGAAGCCATGTAGGCCTTGAGCTTCATGGCCTCGAGCCGCTGGAGCTGCCGCTTCAGGATGGCGCGGGGCGAATGGGGGACGGGGTCGTGGCTGTGGTGGTCCAGCACGTCGCAGAGGACCAGGGCGGTGCCGGGGAGCCAGGGGATGCGGCGCAGGGTGGCCAGGTCCGGCTTGATCACGAAGTCGCCGTAGCCCAGCTCCCAGCTGGTGGCCTTGTAGCCGGGCACCGGCTCCATCTCGATGTCCACGCCGAGGAGGTAGTTGCAGCCGTGGGTCTCCTCGTGGCCGGCATCGGCGAAGTACTGGGCGTGGAAGCGCTTGCCGATGAGGCGGCCCTGCATGTCCACCATGGCCGCGACGACGGTATCCAGCGTACCCGAGGCGATCTCCTGCCTGAGGCTGTCCAGCGTCAGCATTCCGGTGGCCATCGTGGTTCTCCGTGGGCGAGCCTGCGGCCGGGCGGGGGAAAGGCCGGGATAAGGTGCGGGTCGCCGGGCCCGGCGGCAAGGCCAGGGGATTACCCGGCAGGGGTGGAGGCCGGCGGGGGAGGGTTGCGCCGGACCCCCCGGGACCGGACCCTGCTCAGCCCGCCCCCGCCCCGCCCTTCTCCGGCAGCGCCGCCGGCATCTCGCCGGTGATGTCGGCGGCCACCACCTCCCGGGTCACCACCGGGGCCGGCGGGGCCGCCACCACGTAGCCGGCCAGCGCGCGGGTGATCCCGAGTGTGGCCAGCACCAGGACGCCTGACAGGACGAACGGCGCGCCCACGCCCGACTGGTCCATCAGGACCCCGGCCAGGATCGGGAAGGCGACCCGCGACACCCCGCCGAAGGTGTGCTGCACCCCCATGTAGAGACCGCGCTCATTGGAGGCCACCACCCGCGAGAGCATGCCGGTGACCGACGGGAAGATGAACGCGGTGCCGATCGGCATGAGGG
>CAZCVG010000263.1:0-3250 GCA_964501735.1 uncultured Gemmatimonadaceae bacterium
AAGTGGGCATCGGCTGCCTCAAGATCGAGGGCCGGAAGAAGAAGCCGGAGTACGTTGCGACCGTCACCAGGACGTACCGCGGCTTCCTCGACCGCCTGGCCCGCGGGGAATGGCGCCCTCCCACCGAGCGGGACATGCAGCCGCTGGTGCAGATCTTCTCCCGAGGCTTCACCGGTGGGATGTACGGCGGCCGGGCCGGCCGGGATTACATCACCCGCCTGCAGCCGGACAACCGCGGCGCCGAGCTGGGCCGGGTGATCGGGCAGGATGGAGCCGAGTTGGTCATCGCGGTGACCCAGCCGGTGGCCGTGGGCGACGGGCTGGGCTTCGAGCACCCCGACGGCGCCTCACACGGG
This sequence comes from uncultured Gemmatimonadaceae bacterium, assembly GCA_964501735.1. Lineage (GTDB taxonomy): Bacteria > Gemmatimonadota > Gemmatimonadetes > Gemmatimonadales > GWC2-71-9 > JADJOM01. The sequence goes on from CAZCVG010000263.1 coordinate 357, forward strand.
AACACGGGCTTCGCGGTGACCCGGGTCCGCGACCTCGGCCGATACGAGGGCCGGCTTCGCCAGGCCATCAACGCCAGCCAGCCGGTGGCGCCGGGCTGGACCGTGGTGCGCTCGGCGCAGGCGTCGCTGCTGGCGGAGGCGCGGCAGTCCTACGGCGACGTACCGACCCGAATGGCGGCGCCAGGCATCCCGCTGGACCTGCGGCTCACCGGGCACGCCGGGACACCGCTCACCATCGTGGCCACGGCAGGCGGCGAAAGCGTGACGGTCCAGAGCAGTGTTGCCCTCGCCCCGGCGGCCAGGCATGGCCTGGACGAGGTCCGGCTTCGGGAGCAGCTGGGCCGGCTGGGCGAGACGGTGTTCGAGCTGGGCGAAATGGACACATCGGGGCTGGGTGATGGACCGGCTGGCGGATCGGGCGGGGCCGCCCTGTTCCTGCCCGTGAGCCAGCTGAACGACCTGCGCCAGCGCGCGGTGGCGGAGCTGATGGCCCGGCGGGAGCGGGCCGAGCAGACGCGCAAGGCTGACCGGGAGGCCCGGGTCAGCGCGGCGATCCGCGGCGCGACCGCTTCACCAGGCTCCGTCACCGGCTCCCGCACCGGACCCGCGCGATCACACAATCGCCCAATCGCCCAATCGCCCAATCGCCCGGTCGCCACCCTCATCGCCGAAACCTTCTCCCTCGACGCCGCCCGTGAGGCGGCCGCCGCCGGTGCCGATGAGGTCTCCCTCGACCTCTTCCTCCGCCACCCCACCCCGCCGGTGAGCCGGGTGAAGGCGCTGGCGGAGGAACTGGCCGCCAGGCAGGTCACATTGCGCCTTCGGACCCCGACCATCGTGCGGCCGGAGGAGCGAAAGGCGCTGGACAAGTGGCTGGCCCTCGGCACCGCTCTCGTGAGCGGGCACCTCGGCCTGGTCGCCGAGCTGGCGCCGGCCGGGCGCAGCGTGGTCGCCGACTACGCCGTCAACTGTTTCAACCAGGTGAGCGCGGCGGAGATCCTCGGGCTGGGCGCCGAACGCATCGTGCTGTCGGTGGAGCTGACGGGAGAGGAGATGGCCCAGGTGGCCGCGCCCTGGCAGGGGGCGGGGTTCGAGGTCATGGCGTACGGGCGCCCGGAAGGGATGACCCTGGAGCACTGCGTGCTGTCGGCCGCCTTCGACCGGGTGGTGACCACCTGCCGGGACCTCTGCGTGCAGAAGCACCCGCAGGTGGAACTCACCGACCCGTCCGGCTATGCCTTCCCCGTCGCCACCGACTCGGCGTGCCGCAACCGGCTGCTCCACTCACGGCCGGTGGACGCCTCCGAGTACCTGCCATCGCTCTGGCGGAGCGGCTTCCGCGCCTTCAAGCTGGTCTTCAACGTCCCCGGAGATCCAGTGGCAGACGTGACCAGGGCCTACCGCGAACTGCTCGATGCCGTCGCCGTCGGCCGGGTGGCCGATCCTTCCTCTGTGAGACAGATTACCGGCCGGGAGTATACCCGGGGGCACTTCGCGCGGGCGGTGTGAGGCGAGTGGGTGATTGGGCGGATCGGCGGTTGGGCGGTTGGGCGGTTGGTGGGTGTTGACGGCTAGTCAAGCGGCCGACGAGAACCTGGGCCTGAGCGAGGCCGGAGGAGCCGCTAAGCGATCTCACCGATCCCTTGCGGCCCGAACGGCCGACGCGAAGGCGTGGGTTCTCGGAGGCCGCATTTTTCGGGCAGGATGGCGGTTCGGCGGTTCGGCGGTTCGGCGGTTCGGCGGTTCGGCGGTTCGGCGGTTCGGCAAGGCTACCACACCTCCTCTCACAATTTCAACGCTCACCCAGCCAGCGGTTTTCATGAGCCTCGATCGTCGTGAGTTCATCACCACCACCGCGGCGACGGCCGCGGTCCTCGGCCTCCCATGCGGGCCGCGCGTTCCGCTTCCCGAACCCGACCCGACCATCCGGCTGCTGTGCCAGCGGGCGCTGGACGCGGCGCGGTCGGCGGGAGCGGGGTACGCCGACATCCGGGTCACCCGCACCCGGAGCCAGTCGGTACGGACGCGGGAGCAGCAGATCACCGGCGCCTCGGACAGCGAGACCGAGGGCTTCGGCGTCCGCGTGCTGGTGGACGGCGCCTGGGGCTTCGCGGCCAGCCGCGAGATCACCCAGGGCGAGGTGGTGCGGGTGGCGGGTCAGGCGGTGGCCCAGGCCAGGGCGAACCGCCGCGCCACCCGGCAGCGGGTGGTGCTGGCGCCGACGCCGTCGGTGAAGGACGGCCGGTGGCAGAGCCCCATCGAGATTGACCCCTTCACCATCCCGATCGAGGACAAGGTCGCGCTCCTGCTCCGGGCCAACGCCGAGGCGCTCAAGGTGGCGGGCGCGCGGTTTGTCACCTCGTCCCTGTCGTTCGTCCTGGAGGACAAGACCTTCGCCTCCACCGACGATGTGTTCACGGTGCAGAAGATCTACCGCTCGGTCCCGTCGCTCAACGTCACCGCAGTGGACTCCGCCACCGGCGATTTCCAGTCGCGGGACTCGGCCGAGGTGGCGCCGATGGCGCTGGGCTACGAGTGGGTGCTCAAGTCGGACCTGCCCGGCCGGGCGCCGGCGTGGGCCGAGGAAGCGGTCCGCAAGCTCACCGCCAAGCCGGTGGAGCCGGGTCAGTATGACCTCATCCTCGACCCGCACCATCTCTTCCTGACCATCCATGAGTCCATCGGCCATCCCACCGAGCTGGACCGGGCGCTGGGCTACGAGGCCAACTACGCCGGCACCAGCTTCTGCGCGCCCCCGGACCAGGTGCTCAACCGGCTCCGTTACGGGCCGGAGTTCATGAACATCCAGGGCGACCGGTCCCAGCACGGCTCGCTCTCCGCCTGCGGCTGGGACGACGACGGCGTGGCCCCGGAGACCTATCTCATCATCAGGA
>CAZCVG010000264.1:0-3245 GCA_964501735.1 uncultured Gemmatimonadaceae bacterium
CGGACGGCCGCTGGCGGGTGGTCTTCGACAAGGGTGCGCCGGTCTGCCCGCCGGCCCCGTGAGTCCTAGCTCCGGGGCTTGAGCTCCCACAGCACGTTGACGATCCGCCACTCCCCGTTCCAGCGGGCCAGGTGCATGTAGTCCACCCACCCCGACATCGTGGCCCTCACGCTCGCCGTGTTCCCGAAGATGTCGAGGATCACCACGTCCTTCTGCTGCTGCTCCTTGGGCGTCCTCGTCCCGCCACCCCGCTGGGTCCCCTCGATGAGCTGGGCGGCAGTCATGTGACTGAGCTTGCTCCCCGCCTGGTCGGAGCGGACGATCCGCTTGGCCAGGTCGGGGTGGAGCGCCCGGGTCATCCGCTCGGCACTGCCCTCATACCAGCCTTCGACATAATTGAGGGCCGTCTCCCGGATGGCGGCGGAGTCGGCCGCGGTCTGGGCGGCCATCGGCGGTGCGGAAAGCAGCAGGGGGACGGCGATGACCCAGGCGCGGCGCATGAGGAGGCTCCGGTGGAAGGGGTGCCGATCCGACGCCCCCGGTGGGCCGGCGGTTTCACGGGCATCCCGCTCCCGGAAGCGCCCAGGGGACAGCCACTGGGCTGCCCCCTGGTGATGCTGCCCCGCCAGTGGCCAGGCCGGGTGTGCCGGCCGGTCTTGACCGGGTTTCGGGACCGGAACCGAGTCTTCCTCCGTTTACGGCGTCAGGCCGCCCGGCTGCCATCCGGCCGAGCGGTCGCGGCCCGCCGGGAACGGCCTCCACCCTGAGAGAGGCTCAGGTCGTCCCGGCCGCCGTGCGGGTCACCAGGTACTGCCCGCAACCCAGGAACTGGATCTCCACATTGGTGACGACCTGGTTCCGCGTCACCACCAGGTCGAGCGTGCCGTCGGTGAAGGGCGGCGCCACCTGGCAGGCGGGATCATATACCAGCGGTTCTGAGGTGGTGACCGCCACGTCCCAGCTCCGGCCGCGCCGGGTCCAGACCGAGGTCCCGTTGATGACCCAGGTGCCCGCCGGGAGCGGATCGCCGAAGACGATGCTGCCCGCCGCGGTGGCGGTGAACTTCCCGGCCCAGTTCTTCTCATGGACCGTGGTGCCGCCGCCGGGATGCGTCCACACGCTCACGAAGTCGGTCGTGGTGTGGCCGAGGGTATCCGGGCTCGCGCCCCACTCGCGGACGCCGTTGTGCGTGGCGCTGAAGCTCCGGGCCGGGATCACGGTGTTGGTCCGGGAGCGGCGGAAGTCGGTGAACACGTGCCGGACCCCGGCGCTGGCGGCCAGCGGCAGCGGGTCGAGGAAGTCGATGGTCCCGCTCAGCGAATCGATGATCACCCCGTTCCCCCGGGTGAAGACGCAGTCGGCGTAGTCGAGCCGCATCGAGTCGGGGACGATATCCCCGTCGCTGTTGACCAGCGGCTGGGGCGACACGGCCACGCACGGCGGAGCGATGCGATGGCGGCGGAGCTGGCCCGCCTGAACGGCGAAAGAGACGCCGGTCGCCGTGTCGAACATGGACACTTCGGCCAGGTCGGCCGCTTCCTCAGCGATGTCCCCGCCGATGAGCTGGGCCTCGGCCGTGGTCAGGGCGTCGCTGGTGGCGGACGGGCCCCCGCTGTCGCTGCAGGCGCCGAGCGCCAGGGCCAGCGCGGCCAGCAGGCCCGCCCCTGATCGGTGAAGTCTGGTAGACATGAGCAACTCCTCTGTGGTGATGGGACCAGCCGGGTGTCACCAGACAGACGAAACCACCCGGCGGCTGTTAACCCCGTGATCCGCATCACACCGCCCGGGGCGGCGTCAGGTGGCCTTCCGGGTGCAGCCAAACAGGCCCAGCCGCCCCAGGATCCGCTCGAGCGGGCAGAATCCCGTCACCGTGGACTGGATCAGGTTGACCCCGACAAAGGCCGTGAACAGGAACCAGTAGGGGCTGACCCACCAGCCCAGCGCCAGCGAGAGCAGCACGAACGTCCCGGCGAAGCGCCGGATCACCGCATCGTTGCACATGGAAATCTCCTTTCGTGACATCATCAGTCAGCGCGGACGGTCGCGCCGCAGTTCCCAGTAGAGCAGGGGTACCACCACCATCGTGAGCAGCGTCGCCACCACCGCCCCGCTCATTAGCGCCACCGCCAGGCCCTGGAAGATCGGGTCGAGGACCATCACCAGCCCGCCCACCACCACCGCGGCGGCGGTCAGGGCGATCGGCCGGAACCGGACGGTGCCGGCCTCGATCACGGCCAGCCCGAGCGGCGTGCCCCGGCGTTCCGCATGCTGGATGAAGTCCACCAGCAGGATCGAGTTCCGCACGATGATCCCCGCCAGGGCGATCATCCCGATCATGCTGGTGGCGGTGAAGAACGCGCCGGTGAGGGCGTGTCCCGGCAGGATCCCCACCAGGGTGAGCGGGATCGGCGCCATGATCACCAGCGGGATGGAGAACGACTCGAACCACCAGACCACCAGCACGTAGATGAGCAGCAGCACCGCCGCGAAGGCCAGCCCCAGGTCGCGGAACACCTCGATGGTGATCTGCCACTCACCGTCCCACTTGATCGCGGTCTCGTCCAGCCGGTCCGGCTGGACCGCGTTGTAGATCCCGATCGGCTGGCCGTCCACCCGGATCGAGTCCAGCGCCTTGTTCATGGCCAGGATGGCGTACACCGGGCTCTCGACCTCGCCGGCAACGTCGCCGGTCACGTAGATGACCGGCCGGAGGTCCCGCCGGTGATGGCTCATCGGGCGGGCCCCCGAGTCCACGGACACGAACCGGGCCAGCGGCTGCGGGCCGGTGGCCGTCGGGATGCTCACCGCCAGCAGCCCCGCCAGCGAGGAGCGCCGGGCCAGCGGCAGCCGGGGCACGATGCCGACTCCCTCGGGCGCCGTCCCCGACGCGAGCAGCCCGGCCGCCGTCCCCGACTGCGCCAGGTAGAGCGTCTGGGCGATCTGCTCCACGCTCGCCCCGGCCGCCGCCGCCCGGGCCCGGTCCACCGTCAGGCTGAGCCGGGTGCCCGGGTCCTCCACCGTCCAGTCCACGTCCACCACGCCGGGCGTCTGCTCGAACACCCGCTTCACCCGGCGGGCCGCCTCCAGCCGGGCGCTGTCGCTGCCGGCATACACTTCGGCCACCAGCGTCGAGAGCACCGGCGGCCCGGGGGGAATTTCGGCGATCTTGGCGCTGGCGCCGAAGCGCCGCGCGATCGAATCCACCGCCGGCCGCACCGCCACCGCGATCTCGTGGCTCTGCCGGT
>CAZCVG010000265.1:0-3244 GCA_964501735.1 uncultured Gemmatimonadaceae bacterium
GCGAGGCCTACCAGCCGGTGCTCCAGGCGGTGCGCCGGATGCGGGGGTAGCCGGGGACGCGATCCGGGCGGGCCGCGGGAAGCGATCGCCCCGCACCGCGGGCCGGCGGCTCCAGTGAGGCTGGCCGCGGGTGAGGCGCCTGGGGCGGCCGGACGTTCGAGGGCCGGCATTCTCAGCGGAGCATCCGGACCCCATATTCCCCCCATGCCCCCAGACCAGCTCGACCGCCTCAACGGCGCTCTCGCCGGACGCTACGCCCTCGAGCGCGAGCTGGGCCAGGGCGGCATGGCGACCGTCTACCTCGCCCAGGACCTGCGGCACCACCGCCAGGTGGCGATCAAGGTCCTCCGGCCGGAGCTGGCGGAGGCGCTGGGGCCGGAGCGGTTCACGCAGGAGATCGCCATCGCGGCCCGGCTCAACCACCCCTACATCCTGGCGCTCCACGACTCGGGCGAGGCCGCCGGCAGCCTGTTCTACGTCATGCCCTACATCAAGGGGGAGTCGCTCCGCCACCGGCTGCGCCGGGAGCCGCAGCTCCCGGTGGAGGAGGCGCTGGCGATCGCCCGGCAGGTGGCCTCGGCCCTGGACCACGCCCATGCCCAGGAGCTGGTGCACCGGGACATCAAGCCCGAGAACATCCTGCTGCATGAGGGTGCCGCCATGCTGGCCGACTTCGGCATCGCCCTGGTGGCCAGCCTCGCCCCGGCGGAGCGCCTGACAACGCTCGGCCTGGCCGTGGGGACACCGCACTACATGAGCCCGGAGCAGGCGGCGGGGGAGAGCCGGCTCGACGCCCGGAGCGACCTCTACAGCCTGGGCTGCGTGCTGTACGAGCTGCTGGCCGGTGAGCCGCCCTACACCGGCCCCACCGCCCAGGCGGTGATCGCCAAGCGGTTCACCGAGCCGGTCCCGGCGGTGCGCCGGGTCCGCCCCGCGGTGCCGGCCGCCGTGGAGCAGGCGCTCCGGCGGGCGCTGGCGCCGGTGCCCGCCGACCGGTTCTCCTCCTGCCGCGCCTTCGTGGAAGCGCTGAGCCGGCCGGCGGAGCAGGCGGATGCCATGCCCTCGGTGGCGGTGCTCCCCTTCATCAACCTCAGCCCCGATCCCGACAACGAGTTCTTCGCCGACGGGATCATGGAGGACGTGATCACCCAGCTCGCCCGGATCCGCTCCCTCAAGGTGATCTCCCGCGCCTCGGCGATGCGCTTCAAGGGGCGGGACCGCAGCCCCCAGGAGGTGGGCGCGGCGCTGGGGGTGGCCACCGTGCTGGACGGGAGCGTGCGCCGGGCCGGGGACCGGGTGCGGGTGGTGGCCAGCCTGATTGACGCCGCGAGCGAGCGGCAGCTCTGGGGAGAGACCTATGACCGCCAGCTCACCGACTACTTCGCCATCCAGACCGATGTGGCGCTGCAGATCGTGGCGGCGCTCCAGGCCGAGCTGTCGCCAGCGGAACGCACCCGGATCAGGCGCGGGCCCACCACCAGCGTGCAGGCCCACCAGCTCTACCTGCAGGGGCGCTTCTGGTACACCCGCTACACCGAGGAAGGGATCGAGAAGGGCCTCGAGTACTACCGGCAGGCGGTGGCCGCCGACCCCGGGTACGCGCTGGCCCATACCGCCATCGCCTTCGCCTACTCCGAGATCGTGGCGGGACAGGGCGGCCTGCCGCTCCGGCCGGACGTGGCGTACCAGCGGGCCCGGGAGTCGGTGACCCGGGCGCTGGAGCTGGACCCCGACCTGGGCGAGGCGCACTCGGTGCTGGCGCTGCTCAAGATGACGCACGACTTCGACTGGGCCGGCGCCGAGGCGGAGTTCGAGCTGGCGCTGGAGCTGAGCCCGGGGGCGGCGGACATCTACGACCACTACGGCTGGCTGTGCGCCGCGCTGGAACGCTATGACGAGGCGCTGGCGCTGGTGCAGCGGGCGCAGGAACTCGATCCGCTGGTCCACCGGAGCGACCTGGCCTCCACCCTGCTCCGCGCCGGGCGGAACGAGGAGGCGCTCGAGGCCGCCCGCCGCTCGATCCAGTTCGACGGGGACCACATCCGTGGCCGCGCCACCATGGCCTGGGCCTGCATCAGGACCGGCCGGGCGGAGGAGGGCCTGCCGCACCTGGAGTACGCCGTGAAGCTCGACCCCGGCAACACCCTGTTCATGGGTCAGCTGGGTCAGGCCTACGCCATGACCGGCCGCACGGCGGAGGCCCGCGCCGTACTCCAGCAGCTGGAGCGGCTCTCGGAGACACGGTACGTCTCGCCCTACCACATGGCCTACGTCCACACCGGCCTGGGCGATGCCGACCGGGCGATAGACTGCCTGGAGCGGGTGCACGCCGAGCGGGCGGGCAACCTGTACGGCATCAAGGGGTCGTTCCTGTTCACCTCGCTCCGGTCCCACCCGCGGTTCCAGGCGCTGCTGGCGAAGATCAACCTGGCGTAGCGGAGTGCGGGCTGGCGCCCGGGCACGTACCACGGCAGATTGACAGGAGCAGGTAGTTCCAAGGTCCGCCGCCGCCGCCTGGCGGCCCGATGGTTCCGCACCTCAATGGGAGCACCCCGTGACCCGACTCAAGGTCCTGCTCGCCGCGGCCGGCGTGAGCGCCGCGCTGGCGCTGTCCGGCTCCGACTCCTCCGCCGCGCCCTCGCCCGCCGGGAGCCACCAGGCCTCGACTGGCGGAGGCGCGGTCCCGGCCGTGACCACCGACCTCCTGGCGCCGGGCCACGACTGGCAGCGGTACGGGGTCTACGATGTCCGGCGGGGCACGTGGAACCTGATTTCGCGGGGAACGCCGCTGGTCCCGCCGGGCAAGGGCTGCTGAGGCGGCCACCGACCTGACGCCCGGTGCGGGGCCCCCCGCACCGGACCGCAGCAGCTGGTGCCTTCCGGCGGGCCGGATCAGGACACCCCAGCAGCCTCCCGCCGCCGGTGAGCGGACCGTCGAATCCATTCTCCCGGCGGCGCCCCGCCAGCTTCCACCACCCGACCTCATCCGATGCCCTCTCCCCCGGAGCGTGTATGCCCCGTTGTGTGTCCGCAGGGTTGGCGGCGGCCCTGGCAGCGACCCTTCTGGCGCCCGGCGGCGTGATGGCCCAGCGCCCCACCTCGCTGGCCGGCCGCTCGACGGTGTACGCGCCGCACGGGATGGTGGCCACCAGCCAGCCGCTGGCCTCTGCCGCGGGGCTCGAGGTGCTGCGCCAGGGCGGAAACGCCATTGACGCGGCGGTCACCGCGGCGGCGGTGTTGAGCG
>CAZCVG010000266.1:0-3237 GCA_964501735.1 uncultured Gemmatimonadaceae bacterium
CCGCCCCGATGCCGACCCCGGCAAACCCCAGCTCGGTGATCGGCGTATCCACCACCCGGGCCGGCCCGAACTCCTCCAGCAGCCCACGGCTCACCTTGTAGGCGCCCTGGTAGACTCCGACTTCCTCGCCCATCAGGAAGATGTCCGGGTCGCGGGCCATCTCTTCGCGGAGGGCCTGGTTGAGGGCATCGCGGTAGGTCAGCGTCGGCATGGTGCTCCCGGGGTCAGGCGACGGGCATCGAGCGGCGGGCGGGTGCGGAGCCTCATGACGACGCCTCCGGTGCGGAGGCCCCGGCCGGGGAGTCGGCGTACACATCGGTCCACAGCTCGCCCGGCTCGGGGTCGGGGCTCTGGTCGGCGAACTCGTAGGCGTCGAGCACCTCGGCCTTGACCTCCTCCTCCATCTGGGCGATCGCGGCGTCGTCCACCACCCCGTCCGCCTTGAGCCGGTCGGACCAGATGGCGATCGGATCCCGCTTGCGATGGGCCTCGACCTCCTCCTTGGTGCGGTAGTGGCCGTGGATCGGGTCCGACATCGAATGGCCCACGAAGCGGTACGTCCGGATCTCCAGCAGCGTCGGGGCCGCCGGCCGGCGGGCCCGCACCACCGCGCGGTCCATGGCCGCCATCACCTCGGCCAGGTCCTGTCCGTCCACGACCTCCCGCGACATGTCGTAGCTCGAGGCCCGCTCGGCGATGTTCCAGGTGGCCGTGGCGCGGTCCAGCGCGGTACCCATGCCGTAGCGGTTGTTCTCGCAGATGAAAATGCAGGGCAGCTTCCAGATCCCGGCCATGTTCAGCGCTTCATGGAAGGCGCCGTTGTTGATCGCCGCCTCGCCGAAGAAACAGACCGAGACCTGGTCCCCCTCGCGGTACTTGATGGCGAAGCCGATCCCGGTGGACAGCGGGATGTGTCCGCCCACGATCCCGTGCCCGCCCAGGAACCCGCGGGAGGCGTCGAAGAGGTGCATCGAGCCGCCCTTCCCCCGCGAGCAGCCGGTCGCCTTGCCGAACAGTTCCGCCATGACCGACCGCGCCGACAGCCCCCGGGCGAGCGCGTGCCCATGCTCCCGGTAGGTGGCGGTGATGTAGTCGTCCTCCCTCAGCTGGGAGAGGCAGCCCACCGCCACCGCCTCCTGCCCGATATAGAGGTGGCAGAACCCGCCGATCTTGCCCAGGCTGTACGCCTCACCGGCCTTCTCCTCGAAGCGGCGGATGAGCAGCATCTGCCGGAGATAGGAACGGTGCTTCTCGGCCAGCCTGGTGTCGGTCTTTCTCGCTGCCTTCGTGGTTGCCATGCAATGCTCCTCTGAGTGCCTCGGCGCTGCCGCCATCCGTCGCGTGGACTCCGCCGCGGTCTCGCGGCTGGTTGCTCAGCCTCCGGCCGGCTTCCCGCCGGTCCCGCTTTCCCCGGGCATCCGCGCCGACCCTGCCGCGGCGCCGGTGACCTTTGTTCCTCCTCCCGCCGGTGCCCCGCCAGCAGCCCCGCTCCCCTAGGACGAACCGGCTCCAGCGGCGCGAGCCTGGTCCCAGGCGTGGTAGCTCGAGCGGGTCAGCGGGCTGGCCTGCACGTGGGTGAAGCCCATCCGCAGGCCGATCAGCTCCAGCTCCCTGAACTCCTCGGGCGTGTAGTACCGGGCCACGGGGAGGTGGCTCTCCGAGGGACGGAGGTACTGCCCCAGGGTGAGGATGTTGACGTCGCTCCGGCGCAGGTCCCGCATGCAGGTCAGGACTTCTTCCCACTGCTCCCCCAGCCCGAGGATGACCCCCGACTTGGTGAGCCCCTCCGGGGCCAGGCGGCGGGCGGTGGCCAGGAGGGCCAGCGCCCGCTCGTAGCGCCCGCCGGGCCGGGCCAGCCGGTAGAGCCGCTCGCAGGTCTCGAGGTTGTGGTTCAGGATGGCCGGCCGGGCGGCGAGGACGATCGCCAGCGCCTGCTCCGACCCCTTGAAGTCGGGGATCAGGACCTCGACGGTGGTCTCGGGCAGCCGGGCCCGGATCTCGGTGACGCAGCCGGCGAAGGATTCGGCCCCGCCGTTCTCGAGGTCATCGCGGTCAACCGAAGTGATGACCACGTGCTGCAGCCCCATCCGGGCCACCGCCTCGGCCAGGCGGGCCGGCTCGAGCGGGTCGAAGGCGGCGGGTGTGCCGTGGGATACCGCACAGTAGGCGCAGTTCCGGGTGCAGACGTCGCCGAGGATCATGAAGGTGGCGGCCTTGTGATCCCAGCATTCCCCGATGTTGGGGCAGCGGGCCTCCTCACAGACAGTGTGGAGCCCGAGGTCCCGCATGAGGCGCTTGACCTGCTGGTAGGACTCGCCCCCCGGGGCCTTCACCTTGAGCCAGGAGGGCTTCCGGATGAAGGGCTGGCCTCCCGGCGGCCCGGCGGAGGGTGCGGGGGGGCTTCCAAGGGTCAGCTGGACCAGCGGTACGGCCATCGAGGGACTCCAGAGCCGGGACGAAGGCCCCAAGCTAAGGACAGCACGGGGAACTGGCTACGGGGAAACCGGTGATTTTCAACCAATTGGATGATAATCCCGCTTCGCCCCCAACTCCATTGGGGCACAACAACAGAGCCCCCCGCCGAGGCGACGGGGGGCCCGGACCGCAGCAGGACCTGGGGTTATGACCCGGTGCAGGCCTGGGCCAGCTTCCGGGCGTCCAGTTGGGCGGACGCGTGGACCTTCTCCTCCTCCAGCACCTGGCCGGCGGTGGTCTCGAATTCCTTGAAGGTCTGAACCTTGATGGCAACGGCGGTGCTGCCGGAGGCATCCGGCTGGATGGTGACCTCCATCCGGTGGAAGCCCCGGCGGAACAGGCCGGTTGGGGCCGTCAGCTGGGGATCGAACCGCTCGCCCAGCAGGCGCCGGTCGGTGACGTCGTGAGCCGTCCGGCGGTAGCCCAGGACCTTGAACTGCTCTTCCGTGCACTGGTACACATCGTCGGGGGCGCGCGTGGTCATCGCCTTGCTGGCGCTGTAGAGGTACCCGCCACAGCCGGCGGAAAGCAGCGCGACGAGGGCGAGGCCGAGGCGAGGGTGCATACCGGGGGGGTCCGTTCCGGGTTGAGGTTGGGAGAAGAAGGTAGCGGGCAGCGGCGCCCTTGCGCCATGGCGGGCGGGGGAAACGAAAGCGGCCTCCCGGGGGAGGCCGCTCCGCCACCAAGGGATCCCGGCCGGAGCCCGGCCGGGACCTCGGGGTGGGACTAGTAGAACAGCATCATGCCGAAGGCGCCGGTGAA
>CAZCVG010000267.1:0-3234 GCA_964501735.1 uncultured Gemmatimonadaceae bacterium
TGGCCCGGGTCTCCTCGTGGTAGTGCTTGCCGTGGATCAGGGCGGTGAAGCCGTCGCGGGCGTAGCTCTCGACCCGCTTCCAGACGTTGAGCACCGAGCCGCAGGTGGTGTCCACCAGGACGCAGCCGATGGCCTTGAGCCGGGCGAAGTCGGCCATGGTCACGCCGAAGGCGGGCATGATCACCACGTCCCCGGGGGTGATGGCCGAGAAGTCGAACTCGGCGCCAGCGCGGCCGAGGATGGTCACCCCCATGCTGATCAGCTTGAGGTTCACGTGGGGGTTGTGGATGATCTCGCCCACCAGGAAGAGCCGCCGGTCGGGAAACTGCCGCCGGGTCTCGTAGGCGTACTCGACGGCCCGGTCCACCCCGTAGCAGAAGCCGAACTCGCGGGCCAGCCGGAAGGTGAGCGGGCCGGCGGCCAGGGTGTAATCGCCCCCCCGGAGAGCATCAATCACCGCGCTGGAGTAGTCGGCGGTGAGCTGCCCTTCGATGGCGGCCTTGAGCCCGAAGCCCTTGCGGTAGTAGGTGGAACTCATGGAGGGAAACTACCCGGTCGGGCCGCCCGGGAGCGAATCGGACTGGCACACCCCCGGGGTGAGGCCGTCGAGGGTTCCGGTCAGGCGCACGATCTTGTTCCGGTCCAGCGAGCGGAGCCGGAAGCGGAACTGGCCCGAGAGGCGCTGGCCCTGAGCCTCGAGGGTGACGCCGCCCGAGTCGCTCTGGTAGCCCTCGATATTCTGCTCGGTGAACCAGCGGAGCGCGGCTGCCGCGGCGGGACGGATGACAGTGTCGGCGCCGGGGTCGAAGCCCTTGAACTGCCCGGGCAGGGCCGTGTCGGACGGATAGAGCACCATCCCGAGACCGAGATCGCCATCAATGGCGGTCACCTCGAGCCGGCGGGGGTCGCGGCACCAGACCGTGTTCGCCGCGGTCGAGACCTCGCCGGTGTCGGTCCCTATCCACGAGGCGCTGAGGTTCCCCTCGCCCGGCTGCGCGCCGCAGGCGCCGAGCAGGCCGGCGAGGACCGGCAGGGCCGCGAGCCGCAGTTCCTTGATCATGGCGGTGAACCTAGGTCCTCCCGCCGGAGGACGGTAGGTCCCGAGCGGCAGGCGGGGCGGCGCAGCGTTACAGCCTGTCCCGCCCCGCCCGCTGTCTAGAACCGGTAGCCCAGCCCGGCGCCGATGACCCAGGGGTTGATCTCGAGTTCGTAGAGCTTGTTGCCGCCCGATTCGACGTCCGTCTGGATGCTCACGTACTTGAGGTCCAGGTTGAGCAGGCTTCGCCGCCCCAGCGGGAAATCCACCCCACCCTGGATGGCCCAGCCAAGACTGGTGCTGAGGTCGAGGGCTTCGAGCCCGCCACTCCTGGCGTAAAAGATCGTCAGGTTGCCACCGGCGCCCAGGTACGGCTGCACCGGTCCCTCCCGGATGGGATGCACCTGGAGCAGCAGCGTCGGAGGCAGATGGTTCACCGAGCCGAGACTGGTTCCACCGGCGGTCACCTCCTGACTCGCGGTGGCCAGCACCAGTTCCAGCGAGAGGAGGGGGCTGAGGTAGCGGGTGATGTCAATCTCCACCGTGGCGTCGGCCTTCACATCCAGGCCCGCCGGTTTCGACGAGGCATCGGGCGCCACCACGATGCCCCGGCCGCGGACCAGCCATCGGCTCTCGTCCTGTGCCGCAGCGAGGGTGGGGATCAGGGCTGCGAGGATCACCGCGAAGACCGCCGCACCGGGCACGCGCATTCAGGCTCCAGGAATTGGGGATGGGACCGAATCTGGACCTTCCCCTTGAAGCCACGGTGAATCGGGGCGGAATCCTGGAGTCGGCGATCCCCGAGGGGCACAATGGCCGTTAGAACAATCCCCGTACGCTCAGGTCGAGCCGCAACCCGTCGCCACCCCCGGTGATCGGGTGACTGAGGTCCATGCGGAGGAGGCCGCCGAACAGGGCCAGCCCTGCCCCGCCGCCGGCGAGGAGCCGCGAGCTCGTGAGCGCCGATGCCGCCCCGGCCTGACCGGCATCCACGAACGCCACCGGCCTGAGGATGCCACCGGAAAGCGGCACGTCAAGCTGCGCCGCCCAGAAGGCCTGGCCCCGCCGGGCGCCGTAGTCGAAGCCCCGAACGGTGCCCAGCCCACCGGCCCGGAAGGCGAGCTGCGCCAGCGGCTCCGCGGTGGCGATGCCGGCGCGGAGGCCGATGGTGGGGCTGGCGCGCCGCCGGAAGAGCTGGTGATCCATCCCCGCGAACACCCGGGCAGTGCCCTTGTCACCATTGGCAAGGACGTCGCCGCCGAGGCGCCACCGGGTGCGGAGCGCGCCGCCATCGAGCTCCACGGCCGCGCCCCAGAAGCCGCCCTCGGTGACCCGCGGGTTGCCCGGGAAGCGTCCGCTCCCGCCGAGGAAGTCGTTGATGGGGGAACCGGCGTCCCGGCGGACGCTCTGGTGGTCCTCCCAGGACAGCGAGGTGGCGATCTCGATGCCCCGGCCCAGTGATCCCTCGCGCAGCAGCCGGACGCCGTGGGTCAGGTGGTAGTCGGCGTCGTCGTGGGCCACGAAGATGGCGTTGAGGCTGTTGCCGAAGGCGTTGCCCCGACCGAACGGGTCGGCGGAGCGCACATCCCGCCACCCCGCCAGGGTCCAGCGGGCGCCGGGCGCCTCACGCACCACGGTGAGGCCGCCGACCACGCGCTGGTCGCCCAGGCCGAAGCGCGCCTCACCCTTGATCCGGGTGAACGCGTCCCACGGGGCCTGAACCTGGTAGGTGAGCCCGGGGACCGAGCCCTGGACCTTGTTGTAGCGCAGCAGGTCGGGGATGCGCTCCCAGCTGAAGCCGTGGGTGGGACGGCCGGTGAGCTCGGCCGGGAGCCGGGCGCTCATCCGCTCGAGGTCGGCCTGGACCTCGCGTACCGCGCGGTCGTCCCCCGGGTCCTCGTTGAGGGTCATGGCATCGCCCCAGCGGTCGTAGGCCCGCAGGGAGTCGCCGGGGGCGCGGTGGATTTCGTAGCGGCCGTCGGACCAGGGACCCCAGTCATCGCGGGCCTCGTCCCGCTGCTCGCCGCCGGAGCGGCCCCGGCGCCGCTCGCCGCGGACCGAATCCCGGGCCGCCGCCAGGCTGCCGGGATCCGCGAGGGAATCGGGCGGCGGGGTCCGGAAGACGATGGGGCGGCCGGTGTTGATCTGGTAGTCCTCGAAGGTGGTGCGGGCCTCGAACGGCACGACCAGGTCGCCGA
>CAZCVG010000268.1:0-3183 GCA_964501735.1 uncultured Gemmatimonadaceae bacterium
ACGAGCGGAACTACGGCCGCTTCGAGCGGACCTTCCACCTGCCCGACACGGTGGACGCGGAGGGCATCCGGGCCCAGTACGAGCACGGCGTGCTCACCCTCACCCTGCCCCGCGCCGAGCAGGCCAAGCCGCGGAAGATCGAGGTGGCGGTGCGGTAAGTAGCAGGCGATTGGGCGATTAGGCGATTGGGCGATTGGTGCCGGCGTCGCGACGGGTGGGATCCGCGAGGACCCCACCCTTCCTGCCACCAATCGCCTAATCGCCTAATCGCCTAATACCACCCGATCGGTGCCTCGTCCAGGTTGATGTAGATCTGCTTGGTCTCGAGGTACTCCTCCACTCCCCAGTGGCCCAGTTCCCGGCCGAAGCCTGACATCTTGTAGCCGCCCCAGGGGGCCTCGAGCATGGTGGGCTGCATGTGGTTGACCCACACGATGCCGGCCTCCAGCGCCTTGGTGACCCGGAAGGCCTTGAAGATGTCGCGGGTCCAGACCGCAGCCGCCAGCCCGTAGGGCGTGGCGTTGGCGATCTTGAGCGCCTCGGCCTCGTCCTTGAACGGGATCACGCTCATCACCGGGCCGAAGATCTCCTCCTGGGCGATGGTGGCGCTGTTGTCCACGTCGTAGAAGATCGTGGGCTCCACGTACCAGCCCTTGGCGTGCTCCTTGGGCGCCCCGCCGCCCGCGGCCACCTTGGCCTCCTTCTTCCCGATCTCCTGGTACTTGCGCACCCGGTCCCGCTGCTCGGCGCTCACCAGCGGGCCCATCTTGGTCTCCCGCTCGATGCCGGGGCCCACCTTGATGGTCTTGGCCTTGGCGGCGCAGGCATCCACGAACTTCTTGTAGATGTCCTTCTGCACCAGTACCCGGCTGCCGGCCGAGCAGACCTCGCCCTGGTTGATGAACACCCCGAACAGCGCCCCGTCCACCGCCGCCTCGAAGTCGGCGTCGCTGAAGAAGATGTTGGGCGACTTCCCGCCCAGCTCCAGCGACACCCGCTTGAGCTGGTCGGCGGCGTTCCGCATGATCAGCTTGCCGACTTCCGCCGAGCCGGTGAAGGCGATCTTCCGGATGTCGGGGTGGGCCACCATCGGCCCGCCGCACTCGGGGCCCATGCCGGTGACGATGTTGATCACGCCGGGCGGCACGCCGCAGGCCTCGAAGTCTTCCGCCAGCGCCAGCAGCGACAGCGGGGTCTGCTCGGCGGGCTTGATCACCACGGTGCAGCCGGCCGCGATGGCGGGGCCGATCTTCCAGGCCGCCATGGCCATGGGGTAGTTCCAGGGGATGATCTGGCCGGCCACCCCCATGGGCTCCTTCACGGCCATCACCATGGCGTTGGTGGGGACCGGAATCACCTCGCCGTTGAGCTTGGTGGCCAGGCCGCCGTAATACTCGAAGCAGACCGCTGAGTCGTCCATGTCGAACTCGGACTCGACGATCGGCTTGCCGGAGTTGATGGTCTCCAGTTTCGCGAGTTCATCCCGGCGGGCCCTGATCCGCTCGGCGATCTTGAACAGCACCCGGCCGCGCTCCTGGGCACTGGTGCCCTTCCAGCCGCCATAGAAGGCCGCCCTGGCGGCTTCCGCGGCCTTGGCCACATCGGCGGCTTCGCCGGCAGGGCAGGTGGCGATGACGGCCTCGGTGGCCGGGTCGTAGACGTTGAAGGTCTTGCCGCTGGCAGCCTTCACGAACTTGCCGTTGATGTACATCTGGTACGCCTTCACAGGTTGACTCCGGTGAGGGTGGGGAAAGGCGGTGCCGGACCGGCGTCCCGGGGGCCGGGAAGCGGTCCCCTCAGTGAGTTTGCCGGTGTGCTCTCTTGCGCTTCGCTGTCCGGCATAAGACTATGGCGTCATCGGGACTCCCGCAAATGAGGCGCTATGAGTCGGCAACGCATCTCCGCCCTGCTCGGCGTGGGCCTGGCGCTGGCCTGTGGCGGGGCGGACCCCGCCGGCCCGCACGCCGCGCCGGCCACGCTGACAGTGGTCACCGGCGCCGTCCAGACCGATACGGTGGCGCAGGTACTGGACCGATTTCTCGACGTGCAGGTGCAGGACGCCAACGGCGCCCCGGTGCCCGGTGTGGTGGTGCGCTATGCCGCCGAGGCGGGCACGCTTTCCTCTCCTACCGTTCGCACCCGGCCCAGCGGCCGGGCCAGCACCAGCTGGACCCTGCCGGAGCGGGCCGGGCACTACAGCGTCACGGCCACGGTGGATGGCCTGGCGCCGGTCACCTTCCGCGCCACCGCGATCCCGAGTCATCCCGCCCGGCTCCGCCCCCTGAGCGGGGACGGGCAGGTGGGCGAGGAAGGGCAGCCGCTGGAAGAGGTGATCGTGGTGCAGGTGACCGACGCGTACGGCAATGGGGTCGAGGGGATGACGGTGGGCTTCACGCTCGCACCCGGGAACGGCCGGGCGCTCAACCCGCAGAGCAAGTCGGACAGCCTGGGCCTGGTTTCAAGCCTGTGGGAGCTGGGCGCCGGCGCGGGTCCCAAGCGGATGCAGGCCAAGGCTCCGAACCTGTTCCCGATCCTGCTGCAGGCGACGGCGGTGTCGGCGCCGTGAGGGGCAGCCATTTCCCTTTCGTGGGGCCCCGCGGGTCATCCGCAGTCGCCTTCGCGACCGTCATGCTGGCGGTTGCGGGTTGCGGCGGCGGCGGCAACGAACCCAACTCCGGTCCCAGCACGATCGTCGTTGTTTCCGGCGCCAATCAGCAGGGCGCTGCCGGCCTGCCCCTCCCGCAGCCGGTGGTGGTGGAGGTGAGGAACGCCGCCGGCGACGGGGTTGCTGGCGTGCAAGTGGTATACGCGGCTTCGGGGGGGAGTTCCGTGGCTCCGGCGACCAGGATCACCGACGCTGCTGGTCAGGCCTCCGTGGCCTGGACCATGCCCACGCTGGCCCAGCCGGCACGACTGGAGATCGTCGCCGTTGACATCGACACTGTGTACGTGGATGCCGAAGCGGTCGCGGGTACGGTCAGTCAGATCCAGATCATCCGGGGAGACAGCCAGGCCGCGCTCGTCGGCACCGCCCTGGACACCGCGGTGGTGGCGCAGACGCTCGACCAGTTCGGCAACGCCGCGCCCGGGGTAGAACTCGCCTTCGCCGTGATCAGCGGCGGTGGTTCGGTCTCCGCCGACACGGTGATCACCGATCTCCAGGGCCGGGCGCAGGTGAGCTGG
>CAZCVG010000269.1:0-3182 GCA_964501735.1 uncultured Gemmatimonadaceae bacterium
AGACGACCATCGCCGCCGCCTGGCGCAAGGACCGCCGCCGGCCGGTGGTGGACGCGTTCATGGGAGTGGTGAAGGAGGTGACGGGCAGTTAGGCGTCGAGCGTTTGGGCGGTTGGGCGGTTGGGCGGTCGGGCGGCGACGGATGCTGCGGTGCGTCCGCGTCCCGCGCTCACGGGCCCAATCGCCGAATCGCCCAATCGCCGAATCGCCTACTCCCGGCAGTACTCGTCCAGCTGCTCGATGCCGATGAGCACCTCCCGCGGCTTGGAGGAGCCCGCCGTCGAGGGGCCCAGGATGCCCGCCAGGTAGAGCTGGTCAATGATGCGGGCGGCCCGTCCGTACCCGATGGACAGCCGCCGCTGCAGCAGCGAGGTGGAGCCGCTCTGGTTCTGGATGCAGGCCTCCGCCGCCTCCCGGAACCGCGAATCGCGCGGACCGCTCTCCTCGTCCCCGCCGGTGCCATCCTCCTCCGCCTCCATGGCCCGCACCAGGGCCAGGATATCGGGCTCCGCCATGGCCGGTACCCGGCCCTGCGCCGAGCGGGCCTCGGCCCGGGCGGTGAACCAGCCGGTGACCCGCTCGGTCTCCTCGGTGGCAATGAAGGCGCCCTGCAGCCGCATCGGCTCGCTCTTCCCCGGCGGCAGGAAGAGCATGTCCCCGTTGCCCAGCAGCGCCTCGGCCCCGTTCTGGTCGAGGATGGTGCGGCTGTCCACCTTGGAAGCGACCCGGAAGGCGATCCGGCTGGGGAAGTTGGCCTTGATCAGGCCGGTGAGCACGTTCACCGAGGGGCGCTGGGTGGCCAGGATGATGTGGATGCCGATGGCCCGGGCCTTCTGGGCCAGGATGGCCAGCGGGGTCTCGACCTCGCCCTGCACGGTCATCATGAGGTCGGCCAGCTCGTCCACGATCATCACCAGGAGCGGCAGCGGGCCGTCCTTGTACACATCCTCCTCCGGGCCCTCCGGCGGGGTGGTCTCCTCCTCGGCGCTGATGCTGGTGATCGTGGGCCGGGGCCGGGCCGGATGGACCAGCGGCTTCCCCTCCTCCGCCTTGCGGTTGAAGTCGGCCAGGTTCCGGGCGCCGTTGGCGTGGAGCAGCTCGTAGCGCCGGTTCATCTCGTGCACCGCCCACTTGAGCACCGCCGCCGCGTCGTTGTTCTGGGTCACCACCGGGTGCCGCAGGTGCGGCAGGGCGTTGTACATGGACAGCTCCACCATCTTCGGGTCCACCATCAGGAAGCGGAGCTGCTTCGGGGTGTAGCGATACACCAGGCTGGTGATGATCGTGTTGATGGCCACCGACTTGCCCGAGCCGGTGGCGCCGGCGATGAGCAGGTGGGGCATCTTGGCCAGGTCGGCGACGACCGGCTTGCCCTCGAGGTCGCGGCCCAAGACGATCGGCAGCACGGCGCGGGAGTGGTGCCACTCGTCGGCCTCGAGCAGCTCCCTGAGGGTGACCATGCGGGCTGTCGGGTTGGGAATCTCCACGCCCACCGCGCCCTTGCCCGGGATCGGGGCCACCCGGATGGACTGGGCCCGCATGGTGATAGCCATGTCGTCGGCCAGCGCCGCGATCCGCCCCACCTTGACCCCCGGCGCCGGCACCACCTCGAACTGGGTCACCACCGGGCCGGTGGTCCGGCCGGCGATGGACCCCTCGACCTTGAAGGTCTTGAGGGTGTCGAGCAGCACCTGCCCCAGCCGGTCGAGTTCCGCCTGGCCGGCGTCGCGGTCCTGGGCCGGCGGGGCCTGGAGCAGCTCGATCGGCGGCAGCTGGTTGTCGTCGGCGGGGTCCCCGATCAGCGCGGTGGGTGGCTTGGCCGGTTTCTTCTTCTTCGGCGGCTCGGCGCGGGGACTCGCTGGTTCCGTCCGGCGGCCCGGCCGCTCGATCACCTCGTCGGAGTCCGAGTCGGCGGGCACCGGGGCGGCCACCGCCGGCCGGGTGCCGGGGGCCGCGGGCGGCCCACCGGGCGAGACCAGCCGCCGCAGCGGGTGCCAGGCGATCGTCACGATCGTGAGCGCCGAGAGCAGCAGGAACCCCAGCAGCAGCCCGCCGGCCACCCCGATGCCCTGCACCACGGCGTACGCCAGGAACCCGGGCAGCACGCCAGTCAGCCGTGGCGGCAGCTGCCCGGTGTCGAAGTCTCCCGGACGCACGCCGGTCATCACGCCGATGATGAACGGCACCAGCATCGCCAGCCCGGTCACGAGGATCGCCACCCGCTTCATGTCCAGCCGGGGCAGGCGGTCGAAGCCCGCCAGCCCGAGTCCCAGTCCCAGCAGGGGGAAGCCCAGCGCGCCGATGCCCAGCGTCCGCCGGAGCGTGGCACCCAGCCACGCGCCGAAGGGTCCCGTCACCTCGACCGGGAGCAGGGTCAGGCCGACGAAGCTCCCGGCGACCAGCGCGATGATGGCGCTGAGGTGGCGGCGGCCCTCGTCGCTCACGGCTGGGGGGGTGGCAGGGTGAGGCGCCGGTTGCTGAACTGGGGCAGGACCGGGAAGGCGTCCACCTGCGCCGCGGTGGCGATGTCGGCCTTCATCCCGGCCGCCACGAGGTCCTTGCCGCCGTGGCTGCGCAGCAGCGGCCGCTCCCAGTTGTGGCCGTAGCGGCGCACCAGGTCCAGCGCGGCCAGGGCGCCGTCGTTGAGGCCCTTGCGGCTGCGGCCGCCGCCCATCGCCGCCTCCGCCAGCCGGCCGGCGGTGTAGGCGTCGTCCAGCGCGAAGCGCTGCTCCCGGCCGGCGCAGACGATCAGGATGTCCTCGCCCGCGGTCCAGGCGGCCCGGGCCCGGGCACTGGCCAGCGAGAAGTTGGCCGCGCCGGCGACATACACCGGGTTGCCGGCCGCCACCGCCAGCAGCGCCCCGGTGCCGTTGCTGGTGGTCACCACGAGAGTCTTGCCGCGCACCGCCTCCGGCGTCATCTCGGCCGGCGAGTTGCCCAGGGCAAAGCCGGGGATGCGCACTGAGTTCCGCTCGCCGGCCAGCAGGGTCTCCCCGGTGCCGAGGGTCTGGGCGAGGCGGAGCGCCTCCTCGGTGCTGGCGGTGGGCACCACGGCCCGGGCCCCGTGCTGCAGGGCCGCGCACGCGGTGGTTCCGAACCGGAGGATGTCAATGACGAAGACGCACCGGCCCTGGACCTCGCCCGTGGCGAGGCCGGCCGGCGTGAAGACGACGTCGAGGTTCA
>CAZCVG010000270.1:0-3166 GCA_964501735.1 uncultured Gemmatimonadaceae bacterium
TCGGCGCCGGCGACCTGATGTGGTGGTTCGGCGACTTCAGCCGGGAGGAGATCGCGCGCCGGCTCCGCTACATCAAGCCGGCCACCAGCTTCCGGGCCAGCTACGCCTACGACAACGTGCTCTACGTGGTGGCCGGCGAGGTGATCAAGGCGGCCAGCGGGATGGAGTGGGACGACTTCGTCCGCACCCGGATCTTCGAGCCGCTCGGCATGACCCGGACCCAGACGACGGTGCGGGACTTCCGCCCCGGCGACAACGTCGCGGTGCCCCACGCGCGGGTCAACACCGCCGGGGCGATGGAGCCCATCGGCTGGGACACCGTGGACAACATCGGCGCCGGCGGCGGGATCAACTCCAGCGTGGCCGACTGGACAAAGTGGCTGGTGGTCCAGCTCGACTCGGGCCGCACTGCCGGCGGCGGCCGGCTCTGGCCCGAGCAGCAGACCCGCATCATGTGGAACCCGGGGATCAACATCCCGGTGGGCATCCCCGACTCGGCCTTCCTGGCGCTGCGCGCCAACTTCAGCGGCTACGCCCTGGGCTGGGGGGTGCGGGACTACCGCGGCCTCAAGCTGCTGCAGCACACCGGCGGGCTGGCGGGGATGCTGTCGCGGGTGTTCCTGGTGCCGGAGAAGCGGATCGGCGTGGTGGTGCTCACCAATGGCGAGACCAACGCCTTCAACGCGCTGGGCTGGTGGGTGCTGGACTACGTGCTCAAGGCCCCGCGCACCGACTGGGCCACGGTCTTCGCCGGCGCCGGCGACGCCACCCTCGCCGCCGACCGCGCGTTCGAGGACTCGGCCCAGGCGGCCCGGCGGAAGGACGTGGGGCCGTCCCTGCCGCTCGCCGCCCTGGCCGGCACCTATCGCGACGCCTGGTACGGGGACGTGACCCTCACCGAGGAAGGCGGGCACCTGGTGCTCCGGTGGAGCCGCTCCCCCGGGCTCACCGCCGACATGGAGCACTGGCAGTACGACACCTTCCGCGCCCGGATGCGGGTCAAGTACGCCGCCGACGCCTTCGTGACCTTCCAACTCAAGCACGACGGCACGATTGACCGCATGCTCATGACGCCGGTGCTGCCGTCAACGGACTTCAGCTTCAACTATCAGGATTTGGAGTTCAGGGCGGTCGGACGGTAGGGCGGTCGGGCGGACGGGCGGACGGGCGGTAAGACGGTAAGACGGTAGGACGGTAGGACGGTAGGACGGCACTGGAAATGAGGAGAGAACCAGCATGAAGCGCATCCTGCTGTGGTGCGGTGGCGTGGCGGTCGTCCTCTGCCTGGCGGTGGTGGCTACCGGGCTGGCGCTCCCCAGGGAGCACCGGGTGCGGAGCTGCATTACCCTGGAGCAGCCGGCCGAGAGCCTGTGGGCGGTCACCCGGGACATCGGCGGCACTACCGCGTGGTGGAGCGAGATGACCGCCGCGGAGCGGGTGGACAGCGCCGGGCGGGAGCGCTGGCGGGAGACGGTGGACGGTTTCACCATGACCGTCGCGGTCGAAGAGATCGAGCCGGGCGTCGAGTTCCACACCGTCATCGAGGCGGAGCCGGGTAGCGCCTTCGGGGGACGGTGGATTTACACCCTTACCCCGTCGCCGGTGGGCCACAGCGTCTGCGTCACCGAGAAGGGGTGGATCGCCAACCCGGCGTTCCGCACCATCGCCACCCTGGGCGGGCTCCATTCGTCGCTGGACAGCTACCTCACCGCGCTGGCGGCCCGGTTCGGGCGGGAATACCTCCCCGAGCATCTCGACTGAGGGGTGACCGCCGTCACGGGCGGCCCAGGCGCCGGGGCGCCATTGTGGGGATCCAAACCGCCAGCCGGCTTCCGACATCCGACGGGTATCGCATTGCACAGGCCACAAACCCCCATGCCATTCATCCTGGTCTTCGCGGCGGTGCTGGGCGCCGGCTGCAACAGCGCCGACTCCAGCGGCCCGCCTGGCAACAACCTGCTGCCGGTGGTGACCATCACCGCCCCGGCCTCGGGCGGGACGGTGGCGCAGGGCGCGGAGGTGGGCTTCGCCGGGAGCGCCACCGACCCCGAGGACGGGCTGCTTTCGGGCAGCGCCCTCACCTGGCTCAGCTCCCTCGACGGCACGCTGGGGAGCGGTGAGGCTCTCTCGGTCTACACCCTCAGCCCCGGCGTGCACACCATCACCCTCCGGGCCACCGATGGCGACGGCGGCGTGGCCACCACCACCGTCCAGCTCACCGTGACCGCGGTGGTGGCCAGCTACGGGCTGCTGGAGATCTCCCGCGCGCTGAGCGAGCCGGTGCTGCTCACCCACGTCCCGGGGGACGCCACCCGGCTGTTCATCGTCGAGAAGACCGGCCGGGTGCGCATCATCCAGAACGGCACCCTGCTCGGCACCCCGTTCCTGGACCTGAGCGACTCCATCTCCACCGGTGGCGAGCAGGGGCTGCTGGGCCTGGCCTTCCCGCCGGACTACGCCGAGTCGGGGCGGTTCTTCGTGAGCTACACCAGCCCCCGCGGGGCCCGCTCCGGGGGCACGTCGGTGATCGCGAGTTACGCCGTCTCCGGCGGGAATCCCAACCTGGCCGACCCGGCCAGCGGGGCCACCGTGCTCGAGGTGGAGCAGCCCTACGAGAACCACAACGGCGGGATGATCGCCTTCGGCCCCGACGGCTTCCTGTACGTGGGCCTGGGCGACGGCGGGGGCGGCGGCGATCCCCTCAACACCGGCCAGGACCGGAGCGACCTGCTGGGCTCGCTGCTCCGGCTCGACGTGAGCGGCCCCTCGGGCTACGTGGTGCCGCCGTCCAACCCCTATGCCGGGAGCACCCAGTTCGCGCCGGAGATCTGGAACTGGGGGCTCCGCAACCCGTGGCGGTTCAGCTTCGACCGCAGCACCGGCGACCTCTACATCGGCGACGTGGGCCAGGGCAGCCGGGAGGAAATCAACGTGGCGCCGGCCGCCAGCACCGGGGGCGAGAATTACGGCTGGAACGATCTCGAGGGCACCATCTGCTACAACCCCGGCTGCAGCCCCACCGGCACCGTGCTGCCGGTGCTGGACTACACCCACGGGATCGGCTGCTCGGTGACCGGCGGCTACGTCTACCGCGGCTCGGCGATCCCTGCCCTGGTGGGCCACTACCTGTACGCCGACTACTGCAGCGGCTGGGTGCGGAGCTTCC
>CAZCVG010000271.1:0-3147 GCA_964501735.1 uncultured Gemmatimonadaceae bacterium
CGTAATAGACCAGCTTGCAGTTGATCTCGCGCGAGGCGTAGTTGATCATCGACATCGGATATCAGATCCTCTCAGGCGCCGAAGAGCTTGTCGATTTCATCTTCTGCCTCACCCAGGAAACCGGTCTCGACCTGTGGCTGTCCCGCCGGGCCCCGGGCAAACATCTCCTCGAAGACCTGCCGGAGCTCGGTCACCGTCTGCCGCACCCGGAGCTTCACCAGCCCCAGCGTGGTGCGGTTGTCGAACAGCACCACCAGGATCACCCGCCTGGCGATGTCGGCCAGGTACATGGATTCCTTCTCTCCCTGGTGGAACAGGGAGCCGAACTCGGGCTCGCCGATCATCCGGGCGAGCTGGTCGTTGGCGCTGAAATCGGCCGCCGTCAGGGAGGCGAACGCGGTCGGGTCGAAGGTCGGCTCCTCGCCGACGATCGCCACCATCTGGCCGGTGCGGTCGACGATCATCCCGGTGCGGGCCGTGGCCTCGCGCAGGAAGTCGTTGAGGATCGCCTGAATCCGGGCCGAGTCCTCCTCCCGGAATGACCAGCTGGATGCACCTGACATCGATTCCCCTGGAGACGTTAGCCGAGCGCCGCTTCCGTGCGGCGGACGATGGACTGGGCCCGCCGCCGGAGCAGCGGGTGCCGCTCCCACTCGAGATAATCGCGCAGCAGCCGCACCGTATCCGGCCGGCGCTGCCCCGCCAGTGAAGCCAGCGCCGCCATCCGCCGGAGCGGGCGCGGGCTGAAGAGGTCCTGGTGATGCCGGCCCACGTGGGCCTGGGCCACCATCCAGCCCAGCACGGCCCCGGCCGCAACCCCCAGCACCACCGCCACCCGCCGGGACATCAGGAGACCTCCTGCCGGGCGGTCAGGGCGTGGGCCAGGGTCACGCCGTCCACGTAGTCCAGGTCTCCGCCGACCGGCAGTCCGCGGGCCAGGCGGGTGATCCGCAGGCCCCGCCCCGCCAGCAGCTGCTGCACGTAGGTGGCGGTCACCTCCCCCTCCATGCTGGGGTTGGTGGCGAGGATGACCTCGCGCACGCCCCCTTCGGCCACCCGGGCCAGCAGCTGTTCCAGCCGCAGCGCCTCCGGCCCCACACCGGACAGGGGATCGAGCCGGCCGCCCAGCACGTGGTAGCGGCCCCGGTACTCCCCGGCCCGTTCGAGGACCGCCACCGATGCCGCGTCCTCCACGACGCAGATCAGGCCGGCGTCCCGCCGGGGGTCGGTGCAGAGACTGCAGCGCTCCGCCTCGGCCAGGTTGCCGCACTGCACGCAGGGGCGCACCTGCTCGGCCACCGAGACCAGCGCCTGCGCCAGCCTGGTCAGTCGCTCCCCCGGCTGCTGCACCATGTGGAAGGCCAGCCGCTGGGCCGTCTTCCGGCCGATGCCGGGGAGACGGGCGAACTCCGTCACCAGATCGTCGAGAGCACCCACGAAGATCAGAGGGGCAGGTTGAACGGCATGGGGCCGACCCGCCGCATCTCCTGCTGCAGGGCCTCCGCAGCCCGGCGTTGTCCCTCTGCTACGGCACCGAGGACCAGGTCGGCCAGGAGCTCAGCGTCCCGGCCGTTGAAGGCGTCCGGATCGATGGTCAGCGACCGCACTGTCCCCTTTCCGTCCACCGTCACCCGCACCAGGCCACCGCCGGCCTGCGTGTCGTATGTCTTGTCGGCCAGCTCATGCTGGAGCTGTTGCATCCGCCCCTGCATCTGCTGGCCGAGCTGGAGAAGCTGCTGCCAGTCTGCCATAGGATCAAGTATCGCTAAGTCGCTGCAAACCATGAAGAAGGTAGAGGTTAGCCGGGTCCGATGCAAGCAACGGCTGGCTATTCGATGACCTCGAGATCCAGTGCCTCCGCGGCGGCGCCGAGGGCCGGATCCCGCCCGGCAAGGACCTTCAGGCGCTCGGCCCGAGCCTCGGATTCCGACAGCCGCCTGGCCTTGGGCGCCGGCCCTGCCCCGGTCGCGGCGGTCCCGGCAAGGGTGACCCGCACCGCCTCTCCCACCGCCTCGCCGAGCAGGCGTTCCACCGCCTCCCGCTGCCGGGTCAGGGCCTCCTCGTGCATTGGATTCCCGTCGGCCAGGGTCAGCGTCACCGACGGGCGGTCCACCGCCGTGGGCCGGGCGGCGGCGAAGGCCTCGCCGAGGAACCTGCTGCGGGTCCGGGCCACGGCCACCAGCTCCGGCCAGGCAGCGGCGAGGGCGTCCAGGGTGAACTCCGCCCTGGGTGCGGTAGCCTCCCCCCGGGGCTCCGGCCCGGGGCCGGAGGCGGGCGCTGGGGCCGACGCAAGTGCCGGAGGGGCCGGTGCCCGTGGGGCGGGCCTGGGAGCCCCGGCAGGACCGCCCTGGGCTGGGGAGGCGGCCGGGGTTCCCGCAGCGTCCAGCACCTGAGCCAGGTCCACGGTGCGGTCCAGGAGGGCCCAGCGCAGGAGCAGCAGCTCCACCGACGCCCGGGGGCTGGTGGCCCGCCGGAGCCCGGCTTCCGCCTCACCCAGGAGCTTGAGCATCCGCACCAGGTCACCGGTCTCGAACTGGTCGGCGTAGCGATCGAGCGCCAGCTCCAGGGCCTCGGTGAGGCCCTCGGGCCGGGCCCCGACCTTTCGCATCAGCAGGGCCCGCAGGGCCTCCCCGACCCCGGCGGCAAACTCCACCAGGTCGGCGCCGGCATCCTCCAGCCGGTCGAGGAGCGGAAAGACCCCGGCCGGGTCGCGCCGGGACAGCACCTCCAGCAAGCTGGCGTAGAGTTCGTCGGCGACCAGGCCGAGGAGGTCGCGCACCCGCTGGGCGGTGACCCGGCCCTCGCCGAAGCTGAGGCACTGGTCCAGCACGGAGAGGGCGTCCCGCATGCCGCCATCGGCCTGGCGGGCGATCAGCGTCAGCGCGTCGTCGTCGGCCTCGATTCCCTCCTCGGCCAGCACCTGCCGGAGGCGGTCCCGGATGGCGGGGGCGCCGATGCGGCGGAAGTCGAAGCGCTGCAAGCGGGACAGCACCGGCGCCGCGGTCTGGGCGATCTTCTGCGGCTCGGTGGTGGCAAAGACGAACACCACGCCCGGCGGCGGCTCCTCCAGGATCTTGAGGAGCGCGTTCCAGGCCTCGCGGGTGAGCATGTGGGCCTCGTCCACGATGTACACCTTGTGGTGCCCAT
>CAZCVG010000272.1:0-3146 GCA_964501735.1 uncultured Gemmatimonadaceae bacterium
GCGGCGACGCCGCGGTGGAGGAGGCCGACTACCTCACCCGCTACGCCAGCAAGGTCTACCTGATCCACCGGCGCGATGAACTGCGGGCGTCGAAGATCCTGCAGGAGCGGCTGTTCGCCAATCCCAAGATCGAGGTGCTGTGGAACCGGAAGGTGCTCGAGATCCTCGGGACCGACAACGCCGGCCTCAAGGGCGCCACCGGGCTCCGCCTGGCCGATACCGTGACCGGCGCCGAGTCCACCCTGGCGGTGACCGGCTGCTTCGTGTTCATCGGGTTCAAGCCCAACAGCGGGCTCATCAAGGAACACTTCGCCCACGACGCCTCGGGCTACATCATCACCGACGACCGGATGATGACCTCCATCCCGGGCCTGTTCGCCGCCGGAGATCTCAGGGTGCAGCTGGTGCGCCAGGTGACCACCGCCGTCGGGGACGCCACCACCGCCGCCATCGCGGTGGAGAAGTACCTGGCCGAGCGCCGGAGCCACGCCGTTGTCTGAGCTGGAGATCGTCGCCCTCCCCAACGGGCAGTTCTCGGAGAACTGCTACCTCCTGGCCGACCGGTCCGGCGGCCGGGCGGTGATGATTGACCCGGGCGAGGAGCCCCGGCTCTTCCTGGCCGAGCTGGACACCCGGCGGCTCACCCTGGAGGCGATCTGGCTCACCCACGGCCACATTGACCACATCATGGGTGTCCGGGCGGTGAAGGAGGCCACCGGCGCGCCGGTGCTGCTCCATCCCGCCGACCGCGGGCTCTACGACGCGCTTCCCCGCCAGGCGGAATGGATGGGCCTGGCGCTCGAGGCCCCGCCGCCGCCTGACGGGGACCTGGCCGAGGGGCAGGAGCTGGCCCTGGGCCCGCACCGCTTCACGGTGCGGCACACCCCGGGCCACTCGCCCGGCAGCGTGAGCTTCGTCGGCGCCGGGGTGATCCTGGGCGGCGACGTGCTGTTCAACGGCTCCATCGGCCGGACCGACCTGCCCGGTGGCGACTTCGCCACCCTGCTGCAGAGCATCCAGTCGGTCTTCCTGGTGCTGCCCGATTCCACCACCGTGCTCAGCGGGCACGGCCCCGAGACGACCATCGGGGTGGAGCGGATGACCAACCCGTTCCTCACGGGGGTGTATCGGCATGAGTGAGGTTCGGGCGATTGGGCGATTGGGCGATTGGGCGATTGGGGCCGAAGACCCAGTCGCCAGGGGTGCCCCGGCGCCGCCGGGCATCCGGGCGCTCGAATCGCCGAATCGCCCAATCGCCCAATCGCCCAACCTCTGCAACCGCTGCCACTTCCCCGTCACCACCCGCCCATGGGGCTGCAAGAACCCCTGCCCGAACTGCGGTACCGTGTATCCCCTCGGTGACTGCTCCGACTGATCGGGCCCACGCTGCCGGAGCATGGCCCGCCGGCGAGCCCGGCTTCCTGGCCGGTGCCCGGCCGCTCGACCTCTCCCGTACCGCCTTCCCGCCGCCGTCCGGCGCCCCCGGGTGCCGCACCATCCTCGACATCACCAAGTATTTCGGCGACGCCACCGGCGGCATCCGCACCTACCTGCTGGCCAAGGCCGCCTATGTGCAGTCGCGGGCCGATCTCCGGCAGGTGCTGGTCATCCCCGGCGCCGAGGACGGCCTGGGAGAGCAGGGCGGGGTGCGCTGCTACCGGCTCCGGGGCCCCCGGATCCCGTTCGACCAGTCGTATCGCTTCCTCCTGGCCACCCGCACCACCCGGCGGATCATCGAGCACGAGCGTCCCGACCTGATCGAGGTGGGCAGCCCCTGGCTGGTGCCGTGGGTCACCCGCCGGGCCAACCGAAGCCTGGGGGCGCCGATGGTCTGGTTCTACCACACCCACTTTCCGGCGATCATCGCGCCGGGCGCTCCCGGCGTCTCCGCCTGGCGGCGGGCCGCGGCCGCCGCCTCGTGGCGCTATGTGCGGCGGCTGAGCCGGCTGTTCCGCGGCGTGCTGGTGGCGTCGGAAAGCGTGGCGCGCCAGCTGGAAGAGCAGGGCGTGGCCAACGTGCACCGGGTGGCCCTCGGCGTGGACCTCGGGCGCTTCACGCCGGCGAGGCGGGAGCATCGCGGCGAGACCCTGCGCCAGCACCGCCTGCCCGACGCGCCGCTGGCGCTCTATCTCGGCCGGTTCGCCGAAGAGAAGCAGCTGGAGACCGTGCTGGCGGCCTGGCGCACCGTCGGGCCGCGCACCGGCGCGTGGCTGGTGCTGGTGGGCGCGGGGCCGCGTGAGGCGCGGCTCCGCGCCCTGGCCGAGGGCCTGCAGGTCCGCTGGCTCCCGTATCAGCGGAACCGCGACGCCGTGGCCGATCTCCTCGCCGCGGCCGATCTCTACGTCGCGCCGGGGCCGGCCGAGACCTTCGGGTTGAGCGCGCTCGAGGCGATGGCCGCCGGCACTCCCGTCCTCTCGGTGGACACCGGCGGCGTGGCCGACCGGGTACGGGCCTCGGGGCTCGGCGCCCTCTATCCCGCCGGCGACGCCCGGGCCGCGGCCGGGGCCGCGTGCGCCCTGCTGGAGGCGGCGCCGGGGCCGCTCCGTCAGGCGGCGCGGGCCTTCGTGGAGCGGGAACACTCGTGGGCCCGGGCGTTCGGCGGCATCTTCGCCACCTACGAGCAGCTGCTCGGCTCGGGCCGGTGAGCGTGCTCACCCCGCTCCAGGCCCACGCCATCTGCCTCGGGCTCTTCCTCGCCGACCTCGTCGCCCGGGCCTTCCGGATCCGCTGGTACCTGGCCGGTCTGGGCCACCCGGTGCGGCTCGGCCAGGCCCTCCAGCTCAACGCCTGGGGGGACGCCGCCGCGGGACTCACCCCCATGCGCTTCGGCGGCGAGGCGGCCCGGCTGGCGGGAATCCTGCGGGCGGGAGTGCCGGCCACGGCGGGGTTCATGGCGGTCGGGCTCGAGGTGGTGGTGGCCTATCCGGTGGTGTTTGCCTTCGGGGCGGCCATCGTCGCGCGCTACGCGCCCGAGTGGTGGCGGCACGCGGGGCCGGCGCTGGCGGACAAGCTGGCGCTGGGCTGGCCCTGGGTCATCGGCGTCCTGCTGTTCACGCTGGTGGTGGGCCTGATGGCGTGGCGCTGGAAGCGTGTGGCACTCCGGGAGCCGAGGCGGGCGGTGCAGCGGGTGCGGCACTACTGGCGGG
>CAZCVG010000273.1:0-3136 GCA_964501735.1 uncultured Gemmatimonadaceae bacterium
CCAGCGGCGCCATGTGCGGCAGGTCGGGTGTCAGCGCGGCGCGGAGCCCCTCGCTCATGTAGACCAGCGGATTCACCAGCACGAGCAGCTTGAGCCAGGGGATCGGCGCCAGCATGGCCCAGGGATAGTACACGCAGCCGAGGAAGGTGATCGGCACCACCACCACGGCGAACATCAGCCCGATCTGGGCCGGGCGCACGAAGGTCCCCAGCACCAGGCCCAGGGCGCCGGCCGCCAGGCTGGCCAGCAGGACCATCACGACCAGGAGCGGCCAGCTGGCCACCCGGATGGTCACCTCGGTGGCGGGGATGAAGTACACCAGCGGAAACACCACCACGCCCGCCACCACCCCCTGCACCGCGCCCACCACGATCTTTTCCAGCGCCACCAGCTCCACCGGGACCGGGGCCAGGATCCGGTCTTCGATCTCCCGAGTCCCGCCCAGCTCCATGGCCAGCGGGAGTGCCACGGCGGAGATGGCCGTGAAGACCATCCCGACGGCCACCAGGCCCGGGACCACCACGGTGGCGTAGGTCATTCCGCCCGGCGGATCGAAGCCCTGGCCGATGCGGGGGAAGACGTAGGTGAAGACGAAGACGAAGAGCAGCGGGTTCATGACCGTCCGGATCATGAGCGGCGCGAAGCTCCGGCGGAGCACCGTGAGATCCCGGAGCAGCATGCCGTAGAGGGCTGCCCACCGGCGGACCGGCGCCCCCGCCCCTTGCCCCGGTCCATCCCCGGCCTCAGTCACGGAGTTCCCGCCCGGTGAGCTGGATGAACACTGTCTCGAGGCTGGCGGGATGGACGGCGAGGTCGCGGAGCCCGTAGGGGAGCGCCGCCTCCACCACCCTGGGCACCAGTCCCTCCGGCGAGGTGACGAGGAGCCGGAGCCCGGTGGCGGTTTGCTGGGTGTCGCGCACGGCGGGGAACTGGGAGAGGCGGGTGAGCAGCGCATCCTCCACCCGCTCCAGCGAGAGTTCGACCACGGTCTCCGCCCCGGCCCGCCGCTTCAGTTCCATCGGGGTCCCGGCCACCAGCACCCGGCCATGGTCAATGATCGCCACCCGGTCGCTGAGCCGGTCGGCTTCTTCCATGTAGTGGGTGGTGAGGAGCACCGTGACCCCGGCGGCGCGCAACCCGCCGATCAGGCTCCACAGGGCCAGGCGGCTCTGGGGGTCGAGGCCGGCGGTGGGCTCGTCCAGGAACAGCATCCGGGGGTAGTGGGCGATGGCCCGGGCGAGCTGGACCCGCTGGGCCAGCCCACCCGACAGGGTCACGGCCATGGCATCGGCGCGGTCGGCGAGGCGGAAGCGTTCCAGCAGCTCATCGGTGCGCTGGCGGGCCGCCCCGCCGCCCATGCCGAAGTAGCGGCAGTGGTAGTAGAGGTTCTCGCGGACCGTGCAGGCGCGGTCGAGCGTGTTGTACTGGGTGACGACCCCGATGCGCTCCTTCACCCGGGTGGGTGCGGTCCGGATGTCGAGACCATCCACCAGCACCTGCCCCTCCCCGGGGCGCACCCGGGTGGTGCAGACCCCGACGGTGGTGGTCTTGCCCGCGCCGTTGGGGCCCAGCAGGGCGAAGATTTCGCCGGGCTCGACCCGGAGGTCCACGCCCTGCAGCGCCTGCACCGCGGGCGGGCCGGCGTAGGTCCGGGTCAGTCCCTCGATCAGGAGCGCCGGATCGGGCACGGGCGGCTCAGGCGGGCTGCGCCACCCGCCCGGCGCGGGCCTGCCGGTAGGCCTCGCGCGCGCGCACCACGGCCTCGACCAGCGGGGCCGGGTCGAAGCGCACCGGATCGGTGCACGGCAGGCCGGTGTCCCGGGTCGCCGCCTCACACGCCGAGCGGGCCTCCGCGTCGGTCATGTCGAAGGTGTTGAGCGCGATCCCGATGGTCCGGGTGGGATGGACGAACCCGGCCACGTCCTCGTAGAGCCGGACGTATTCCGACAGCGGCGGGATCTTGAGCCACGAGGCCTGGCGGTAATCGCCGATGTACTCACGGGTGGCCTGGTGGCAGAGGATCAGCGCGTCCGGGCAGCTGCCGTGGAGCAGCCCGCAGGTGACCCCGCTGTAGCCGGGGTGGTTGAGGCTGCCCTGCCCTTCCACCAGGACGATGTCGGCGTCCTTGCTGCCCTCCAGCACCAGCCACTCGGCCGCCCCGCCCACGAAGTCGGCCACCACCGCATCCACTGCGATGCCCCAGCCCTCGATCATGATGCCGGTCTGGCCCGTGGCCACGAAGCGGGTGCGGAGGCCCCGCTCGTTGAGCAGGCGGGTGATCTGGAGCTGGGCCGTCATCTTGCCCACGTTGCAGTCGGTCCCCACCGTGAGGATGACGAACGGCTCGACCTCCTTGGCCTTGCCCGAGGACACCGGCAGGCTGGCCGGCGGGCGGCGGAAGTCGCGGATCTCGACGCCCTTCTCCCGGGCGCGGGCGGCCAGGGCGGGGTCGTCGCCGAGGAAGGTGTGGAGCCCGCTCCAGATGGAGCAGCCGGCATTGATCGCCTCGAGCAGCCAGGCGTGCCACTCCGGCGGCATCCTCCCACCCATGGGGGCGATCCCGATCAGCACCACGTCGGGGGCGCCGCGGAGGCCCTCCTGCATCGAGCCCACCACCGGCACGCCGCCCCCGAAACCGAGGACGTCCTGGACGGTCTTCCCGGCATGCTCCCGGTCCAGCACCGCCACGATGCGGTCGGGGAGGTAGCGGATCACCGAGTTGGCCGTCTTCGAGGTGAGCGGGCCGAACTCGCCGTCGGCGAGGATGAGGTAGCGCGGGCTGGGCATGCGTCGGGTGACCGGGGCTGGAAGTGGGCGGCCGGGCCAGCCGGCCCGCCGGGACGGGTGAAGGTAACAGCGCCACCCCGGGCGGCCAAGCAAAAGGGCCGGTCGCGGGACCGGCCCTCCGGGAGGCACTCCGCCGGGGCGGCTCAGCCCTTGTCGTCGTCGTCCACCAGCTCGGCGTCCACCGTGTCGCCCTTGCCGAGCTGGCGGGTGCCGGGCTTGTCGCCCGCGCCGAGCAGCCCCATCCGGTTCTTGAGTTCCAGCAGCTGCTGGTCGGCGCTGCCCTTGTACTCCAGGGCCTGGAACTGCTGCATCAGGGTGTCGCCCTCGAACTCGTTCTGCAGCTCGGCCG
>CAZCVG010000274.1:0-3134 GCA_964501735.1 uncultured Gemmatimonadaceae bacterium
GGTACCGCGGGCCCGGCCTTGGGGGCGCAGGCCGCGAGGGGAAGGCACAGGAGCCAGGCGTGACGCACGGGCATCGGCAGATCCTCTGAGGGGGGGAGGAAGCGCGTTCTCGGGTGCGGGTCGCGGCGCTGACGGAAGCCGCCGTGACCGGCTAAGATGCACCCCAGCAGGCCGGGCCGCCAGCCCGGAACCGGGGACCGGCGGAATCCGTAGCCCCTGCGGCGGCGTAATCTCCACTGCGCGAGACGGCCGGACTCGGCCCTCACCCCCGCGCGTGCAGCCCGTACCCCGTACCCGATGCCGAGGCGTCCCATGACCATGCGATCCGCAAGGCCGCCACGCCGCACCGCCCTCATCATCCTCGGCGCCTGCCTGGCGCTTCCGCTCGCGGCGCCAGGACGGTTGTGGGCGTCCCGGCGCCGGCCGGCCGATCCGGGAACGCACCCTGACCCCCGGCCGGGAATCACGTCGGCGGGGGTCCTCACCGCCGCCCAGCTGGCCGGGTGGGCCCATGCGGCCCCGATCTTCGACCAGGTGCGCGAAATCCCCGAAGTGGTGGACGGGATCCGCTGCCAGTGCGGCTGCGCCGACTCGCCAGGGTTCTATTCGCTGCTGTCCTGTTTCGAGTCCGAGGGGATGGCCCGCTACTGCGATATCTGCCAGGGCGAGGCTCGGCTGGCCCACCGGTTGCACACGGCGGGGAAGAGCCTGGACGAAATCCGCGCCGCCATTGACGCCCGATTCGGGTGAAAGGAACCTCCGTGAGCCTGCGTCACGCTGTCCTGCCGCTCCTCCTGCTTTCGGGAATGGTCGTGCCCGCCCGGGCGCCTGCGCAGGTCAAGGCCAGCGAGCCGGCGGCGGTGTCACAGACCGTCGATGGGACGAAGCTGGCACTCGAGTATTCGCGCCCGCGGGCCCGGGGCCGGGACTCGCTCTTCGGCAAGGTGGTGCACTGGGGCGAGGTCTGGACGCCCGGCGCCAACTGGGCCACCACCATCGAAACCAGCAAGGATGTCCGGGTGAACGGGCATCCGCTTCCCCAAGGGAAGTACTCCATCTGGATGATCGTACGGCCCGGCGACTGGACGGTGGTCTTCGACACCCTGCACCGCCGGTTCCACTTCCCTTACCCCGATAGCATGCCGAGCCCGGGCCAGGTGCGGTTCGACATTAGGCCGGGGCGTGGGCCGTTCACGGAGGCCCTGACCTGGTCCTTCACGGATGTGCGGCTGAGCGGCACCACGCTGGCCATGCAGTGGGGCACCACCCGGGTGCCGCTCGAGATCGAGGTGGAGCCGTCGTACCGGGTGGCGGTGTCGCCGGCCATGGGCCGCCCGCTGGCGGGGAACTACACCTTTGCCTGGTCACCGCCGCCGCGGGACAGCGCGGCGCCGGCCGACTCGGCGCCCCCGGGCAGTGCCAAGACCTTCCAGTTCACCCTGGCCCTGCGGGGCGATTCACTGATCGGGCGGTGGGACCCCGCGCCCTGGCCGGAGGCCGGCGAGGTGATTCTCCTCCCGATCCAGGACAACTGGTTCGTCACCGGGTTCCTGGAAAAGGGCGAGCTGTGGGAGATTTCAAAGGACTTTGTCTTCGAGTTTGATGTCCAGCAGGGCCGGGCCCGCGGCTTCGAGGTTCGTGGGGAGAAGGACAACGTGATGGCCACGGGCAAGCGGCAATAGCGGATCAGGCGGTGCGGTTGCGGTCCGGGCCTAACGCGCCCGGAGGATCCGGACCCACTTCGGTTTCGCCGGGTTTCCCACCACCAGGCGGTAGTCGCCCGGGGCCGGGCGGAATTCCACGTCACGGGTCTCGCCCGCGTCCAGCCGGTCCACCGCGCGCGTCGTCACCGCCTGGGCCGGCGGCAGGTCGGCGCCGTCGCGGGCCAGGCGGCGCCACTGGACCAGCGTGGTGTCCTGGTAGATCGAGAAGCGCCACCGGCCTGCCGCCCCGATGTTCACGAAGCGCAGCCGGTGGGCCACGCCGGCTGCCAGCTCGAGCGGCGGCGGCAGTGAGTCACCATTCACCAGCAGGCGGATCGGCTCCGCCTCGCTATCCCACCCGGCCACGAAGATGTGATCCCTGGCGGGGTCCCAGCGCTGCCCCGGCTCCAGCACCACCAGCCCGCCATACAGGCCCGACGTGAGCTGCTCGATGTCGTTCATGTGGGTGTGGTACATGAACGTTCCCGCCCGCGGCAGGGTGAGGCGGGCCACGAACGAATCGCCGGGCTGGATGGACGGCGCCAAGTGGCTCCCGCTGCCGCTCCACCCCGCCACCCCGTCGGAATAACTCTCCAGTTCGATGCCGTGCCAGTGGATGGCCGCCGGCTCGTTCAGCCGGTTGATCACCGTGATGTCGGTGGGCTGGTCCCGGGTGAGCACCAGCAGCGAGCCGGGGATCTCCACCGAGTCGGGCGCCGGCGCCCGGGTGTCCCGCTGCAGCACGTAGCCCATGGCGCGGGGGGCGGCGCCCCGCCGATGCCCCTCCTGCACCAGCAGGCGAAGCCGGCGCGCCGGCCCCCGGGCCAGCGCCTCCGGCCCCGGCGCCGGGCGCACCACCAGCCCCATGACCAGGCCCGCCATGTGGACGCCGGGATCGTGCGCCATGCGGTCGTGGCTCCCGGCCTCCGGCGGCACGAGCCGGGTATCCGGCACCACGTGGAATCCGATGTGACAGTGGAACAGCCAGTTCCCCGGACGCTCGGGCACCCAGGTCGTGGCCATCGTCTCCATGGGGTCCAGCGTGTGGGTCACGGCCAGCGGACGCTGGTCCCCGGGGAAGGGCTGGTCGGTGGCGCCATCGCCCAGCGCGTCAATGCGAAAGTAGAACCCGTGCAGGTGCATCGGATGCGGACGCCAGCTGGCGTTGATCACCCGCCAGCGCAGGGAGTCGCCCACCGTGGCCTCGATGCGCTCGGTGTGAGGCCAGGAGCGGCCATTGATGGTGAGCGCATTCTGGTAGGTCACCGAGTCCAGCAGCCGTCCCCAGATGTTGATCACCATCACCCGGTCTGGCGCTGAACCGCCCGGCGGGTCCACGACGAACGCGCCCGCCAGCTGCTCCTGCTCGACATCGGTCTCCGGATCGTGCCGGCCCGCCACCGCGCGGTAGAGGTACGTACCCGGGGCGCC
>CAZCVG010000275.1:0-3125 GCA_964501735.1 uncultured Gemmatimonadaceae bacterium
TTCACCCTGCCTGTTCCCAATCACCTGGAGTCCGCATGCGCCGCCTTGCCGCCCTGTCACTGCTTGCCCTCGCCGCCGCCTGTTCCAAGCCCGACGCCCAGCCGGCCCAGGACACCACCGCCCAGGCCTCGGCGGGGCCGATGGCGTTCGTCACGGTGATCTACAACCTGCCCAAGGACGCTGCCGCCTTCGAGCAGTATTACTGGGACACCCACGTGCCCCTGGTGGGCAGCAAGCAGGCGGAGATCGGGTTCACCCAGGCCGAGCTGACCAAGTTCGACGGGACGCTCGACGGCAAGGCGCCGACCCACTACCGCCAGGCGGTGCTCTGGTTCAGCAACATGGCCGACCTGCAGAAGGGCGTGGCCACCCCCGGTTTCAAGGCGGTGGGCGACGACCTGGCCAACTTCGCGTCGGGCGGGCTCACCGCGATGATCGGCGAGCAAACCAGTGATGTGGCGCCGCTGCTCTCGGGCGACAGCGTCAGCTTCGTGACGGTGCTCTACCAGCCGCCCACCGATGCGGCCGCGTTCGAGGCCTACTACGCTGCCACCCATATCCCGCTGGTCGGGGAGAAGGCGGCCGAGATCGCCTTCACCCGGGCGGAGCTGACCAGATTCACCTCCAGCCTGGATGGCTCCGCCGCGCCGTTCTACCGGCAGGCCAAGCTGTACTTCCCCAGCGCCGCCGCGCTCAAGGCCGGCACCGGTACCCCGGGGTTCAAGGCCGTCGGGGACGACCTCGCCAACTTCGCCACCGGCGGACTGGTGGCGCTGGTGGGGCACCTGACAAGCAAGAGGTAGGAGTTCGTCCCCGGCAGACCTCTTTCATGGTGGTCATCCTCGCCTCCGCCTCGGGCTGGCACACCGACGAACTGCTGCGGGCCGCCCGCGCGGCCGGGGCGGAGCCGGTGCTGCTGCCGTGGGAAGGGAACGTGGGCCGGATGGGGGTGGAGCCGGGCGTCGTCAACGGCGGCCGGGCGCTGGACCGGGCGGCTGCGGTGCTGCCGCGCATCATCCCGAGCGGGTCGCTGGAGCAGATCATCTACCGGGTCAACACATTGCACCGGCTGGAAGAGGCCGGCGTCCGGGTGATGAACAGCGCCCGGTGCATCGAGCGCACGGTGGACAAGGCGTGGACCTCCGCCATCCTGGAGCGGGCCGGGCTGCCGACCCCGGAGACGGTCGCCTGCGAGCGCCCGGAGGACGCCTTCGAGGCGTTCCGGCGCATGGGGGACGCGGTGGTCAAGCCGCTGTTCGGCTCCATGGGCCTGGGCATGTCGCGGGTGTCGGACGAGGACATGGCGTGGCGGGTGTTCCGGGTCATCGAGACCATCAGCGGGGTCTACTACATCCAGCGGTACATCCCCCACGGCGGGCGGGATCTCCGGGCCTTTGTGGTGGGCGGCCGGGTGGTAGGCGCCATCGCCCGGAGCGCCCCCGGCTGGCGCACCAACTTCTCCCGGGGCGGCGCGGTGGAGACGGTGACCCTGACCTCCACCCAGGAAGAGCTGGCACTGAGAGCGGCCGCCGCTGTGGAAGCCGAGTACGCCGGGGTGGACCTGCTGCCGGCGGAGGACGGGAGCACCTACGTGCTCGAGGTGAACGGCATTCCCGGCTGGGAGGGACTGCAGCAGGCCACCGGGATTGACGTGGCCGGCGCGATCATCCGCCAGCTGCTGGGGCGCTGACCGCCTGACATGACGCCGGAGCAGCTTTCCCGGGTGGTGACCGCCGCCTGCATCCTCGAGGCCTCGGCGACCAAGCCGGGCAACGTCTCGCCGGGGCGGCCGTTCGCCAACATGACGTACGAGGACTTCGTGGCCAGCGCGGTGGCGATCGGCCCGCCGCTCGGCGCGGCCGGCGAGCGGCCGCTGGGCGAGACCATCCTCGCCGCGGTGGAGGCCACCCGGGCGGTGGCGGGCGCCAACACCAACCTGGGCATCATCCTGCTGCTGGCGCCCCTGGCCAGGGCGGTGCGGCAAGCCGGCTACCCGGCCGAGCTTCGCGCCAGGCTGGCCGACGTGCTGGACGCGACCACCGTGGCCGACGCCCGGCTGGCCTACCGGGCCATCGCCGCCGCCCGGCCGAGCGGGTTGGGACAGGTCTCGGCGCAGGACGTGCACGCCGAACCGACAGTAACCCTGCGAGCCGCGATGGTCATGGCGGCCGAGCGGGACCTGGTAGCCCGCGAGTATGCCACCGGCTTCGCGCTCACCTTCGAGCTGCTGCTGCCGGTAATCCGGCGGGCGCGGACGGCGGGCCTGGAGTGGGACGCCGCCATCGTGGAGGCGTACCTCACGCTGCTGGCCCGGGAGCCCGACACGCTCATCGCGCGGAAGGCGGGGATCGCCGCGGCCGAAGCGGTCAGCGCCGAGGCGCGGGCGATCCTGGCCCTCGGCGACCTCGCCGCGCCGCCGGCCCGGGCCCGGCTGGCGGCGTTTGACGCCCGCCTGCGCGACAGCGAGAATTCACGCAATCCGGGCACCACCGCCGACCTGACCGCCGCGGCAATCTTCGTGGCGCTGATTGAGGCTGGCGGAACCGATCATGACTCGAGGATCCCCCGTGCGCAGTGACTTCAAGGTGTCGGTCAGCAAGGACTACCTGGTGTTCAGTTCGGCCCATTTCATCACCTTCCGGGGCCACCAGTGCGAGACCCTGCACGGCCACAACTACCGGGTGGGGGTGACGGTGGAGGGCAGCGTGGACGACGAGACCATGTTCGTGGTGGACTTCTCGATCCTGAAGAAGTCGGTCCGCAAGCTGGTGGACGAGATTGACCACAAGGTCCTGCTGCCGCTCAAGAACCCCAAGCTGGCCTTCCGGGATGCCGGGGCGCACCGGCACGTGGACTACTTCGGCGCCCACACCTACACCTTCCCGGTGGTGGACTGCGCCATGATGCCGATCGAGAACACCACGGCCGAGATGATCGCCCAGTACTTCGCCAGCCGGACCCGGGACGACCTGCTGGGCATGGGGATCCGGAACCTCACCGCCATCGAGATGGAGGTGGAGGAGAGCTTTGGCCAGGCGGCGACGTACCGGATGGGGATGGGGGACTAGGGCGGGCGGACGGGCGGACGGGCGGACGGGCGGACGGGCGGACGGGCGGACGGGCGG
>CAZCVG010000276.1:0-3116 GCA_964501735.1 uncultured Gemmatimonadaceae bacterium
GTGATGTTGGTGCCGCTGTACTTCCCGTACAGCACCTTGTCGCCGACCTTGACGTCCACGGGAACGCGGGCGCCCTTCTCGATCCGGCCCGGCCCGACGGCGAGCACCTCGCCCTGGGTGGGCTTTTCCTTGGCGGTATCGGGGATGTACAGCCCGCCCCGCATCGACTCGCCCTCGTCATCGGGGTAAATGACCACCCGGTCCTCGAGGGGCTGCATCTTGAGCTTCGGCTTGGCCTTGGTAGCGCCCATGTGTTCCTCCACGCCGTCGTGAAAATGTAAGTTGTTTATTTACATGCAGTTGGCAGTCTCACCACGAGACTGCCAGAACCGGACATGAAGATAAATCACCCTTAGCAGTTGTCAAGCGAGAGCGCTAACGGGCACCGCCCCGGGAACTCCCGGTGCCGGAGCGGGCTTCACCCGGCAGACCCCCCGGCAATCCGCGGTTGGCGCACCGGCGTACCGGGTCTAGATTGCCACCGGCCAACCCGGCCGCTACTACCAGTCCGGAGAACAGGGATGATCCACCTTCTACTGCTGACGGCGCTGGCCAGCGCCCCGCAGGCCCAGGACGCTTCCGCCGAGCCGACCGTCGAAGTCACCGTTGACAGCGCCCGCCGACAGGTCGTGGTCACGGCCGGCCCCTGGGACCTCCCCGACATGCCGCCGATGCAGGACCACGCCATGCACGATCTCGGCGCCTCCCATGACACCCCGGTGCAGCAGTTCGTCTGGCCGGTGGACGGGTGGTTCCGGGGGTTCAGCCTCGAGGTCCGCGATGCCGAGGGGCGGCTGCTGCCGCGGCGCATCATGCACCACCTGATCACCGTCAACTACTCCCGCCGCCAGCTGCTCTATCCCGCCGCCGAGCGCCTCTTCGGCGCCGGCACCGAGACCGAGGACGCCACCGTGCCGGTGACCGTCGGGGTGCCGCTGTCGTCGGGCATGAAGCTGGGGTTCTACGTGGCCTGGCACAACGATACCGGCGAGGACCTCACCGGCGTCCGCCTGACCATGCGGCTGGACTATTCCCCGGCCAACCTCCGGCCCCGGCCGGCGGATGTCATGCCGCTCTACATGGACGTGAACCTCACGGTGGGCGGCACCAACACCTTCGATGTCCCGCCGGGCCGCTCGGAGAAGGCCTACGAGTTCACGCTGCCGGTCGGCGGCCGGATCATCGCCTACAGCGGGCACCTGCATGACTACGGGGTGATGGTCCGCCTGGAGGACGCCGAGAGCGGGAAGGAGCTGGCCCGGGTCAACTCCGTCCGCGGGGACGATGGGCGGGTGAGCCGGGTGAGCCGGAGCCTCCCGGGGGTCCGGGGCCGTGGCATCAAGCTCAAGGCCAATCACCGCTACCGGGTGGTGGGGGTCTACCTGAATCCTACGGGAGAGACCCTGGTCAACGGGGCGATGGCCCATATCGCCGCGCTGTTCACTCCGGACGACCTTGGCCGCTGGCCGGCCATCGATTTCTCCGATCCGGTCTTCCAGCGCGACCTCGCTTCCCTGGAGATGCGCGGCCAGCCGGCCGAGGGGGAAGAAGAACACGATCATCAAAGCCACGACCACTGACGGCGAGGCGCCCCAGACAAAACCGCCCCACCAGGCCTGGCCCGGTGGGGCGGTTCGCTCTATGGGGCGATGGTCTCAGGAGACGATCCGCCGGGCCCCCACCCAGCGCCGGAACCACCACCGGCCGGAGACATCGTCGGGGCTGAGCACGCTGATCTGGACCCCGCCGGTCGCGCTGTGGATGAACTTTCCATTGCCCACATATAGCCCCACGTGCGACACCGACCGGCCGGTCGTGGCAAAGGTCAGCACGTCCCCCGCCCGGAGGGCGTCCAGCTCCTTCGCCACCTGGGTGCCCTCCCGGGCCTGGTCGGCGCTCCGCCTGGGCAGGGTGACGCCGTGCCGGCCGAAGGCGTATTGGATGAGCCCGGAGCAATCGAAGCCCTCTTCGCCGTCGTCGCCCCAGCGGTACGGCATGCCCATCACGTCGAGCGCAGTCTGGACCACGCTGCTGAGCAGCGAGGCGCGGTCGGCCGGGACGCCGGCCCGGCCCAGTTCGTCCCGGACCTCCTCGGCTTCGGGGGCGGCCGTGCTGCTCACGGTGGTGCCGGTGCGCCCGGATCCCGAGCCGCCCCCGCCCCGCCGCCCCCGGTAGAGCCCCAGGCGGAGACCCACCTCCAATCCCGAGTAGTCCCGCGGGGCGATGTCGCGGTAGCGGCCCTCCGCCGCCAGCGAGAGGCCGCCGAAGAGCTGAAGTTCGTAGCCGAGGCCGGCCGACCAGGAACTCCAGAAGGAGTCGCGGCCCGTGGTCGCGAATCCGCCCTCGACACCGCCCACGAAGTACACGCCGGGCTGGCCGCCGCGAAACAGGGCCAGGTCGGCGCCCAGTCCCCACAGGTTGCCGATGGGGTACCGGCTGTCCACCACCAGCGCCTGAGCCCCCACCCCGACCGGCCCGAACAGCCGGTGGTTGATTCCGGCGCGATAGCTCACCCCGGGCGGATCCGTGAACATCCGCCCCAGCATGAACCCCGGCCCCTGCGCCTGCAGCGGACTGGCCCAGGTCAGGGCGAGGAGGACGGTGAGTCGCCTCACCGGACCCTCAGCGGCTGGCCGGTGGTGAGGCTCACCTGGTACACGTTGCCCGGGCGGCAATGAAGCCAGATGGGGACTTCGAGAGTCGAGTCATTGACCAGCCGAGGGACCTGGCCGGTGTAGAGGAGGGGAATCGCGATCCGGCGACCGTCCCGGCGGATTTCCATGACCCGCTCGGTGCAGGCCATCCCGGCGGAGTCGGTGGCGGGACGGGCCCCGGTAAACCACACCTCCACCCCGTGAGGTGCGGTGAGGGCGAGCGAATCCGCCGGCGCCCTGGGTTCGGCGGCGGGCTCGGCGGCGGGGCGCTCGGGGGGAGATTGGCACGCCACCAGCAGGGCGAGCCCCGCGGTGAGGACCGCCGCCTTCATGCCGGGTGCTCCCGCCCGGAGTCGCCGCCACCGGATGCGGGCTCCGGCTCCGGCGGTACTGGCAGGCCCGCGGTGCTGACCTGGAGCGAGTGCCGCAGCCTGGGAAACCGCTTGAGCACCTTGCGCCACA
>CAZCVG010000277.1:0-3098 GCA_964501735.1 uncultured Gemmatimonadaceae bacterium
CAGCACCACGGCTCACGCCCCGCCCACATCGCCATCATCATGGACGGCAATGGCCGCTGGGCGCGCGGACGCGCGCTCCCGCGGCCGTTCGGCCATAAGGCGGGGATGCAGGCGGTGCGGGAGGTGGTCGAGGGCGCGCTCGCCGCCGAGGTGGAGGTGCTGACGCTGTTCGCCTTCAGCCAGGAGAACTGGCAGCGGCCGGCCGACGAAATCGGCGCCCTGATGGACCTCCTGCAGGAGTACATCGCCCGGGAGATGGCCGAGCTGGAGGCCCAGGGGGTCCGGGTGCGGTTCCTGGGCGACCTCGGCCGGCTGTCCCCGG
The DNA here is from genome assembly GCA_964501735.1 of uncultured Gemmatimonadaceae bacterium. Taxonomy (GTDB): domain Bacteria; phylum Gemmatimonadota; class Gemmatimonadetes; order Gemmatimonadales; family GWC2-71-9; genus JADJOM01. The sequence continues at coordinate 323 of CAZCVG010000277.1, forward strand.
CGGCCCGGGCCTCGGTGGACCGGCTCATGGCCCAGACGGCGGGTGGCCACAAGCTGGCCCTGAACATCTGCATCTCCTACGGCTCGCGGGCCGAGCTCACCAGGGCCGCCCGGCTGCTGGCCGAGGCCGCGGTGGCCGGCGACCTCGATCCGGCCGACATTGACGAAGAGGCCATCTCCCGCCGGCTGTACACCGCCGAGTTCCCCGATCCCGATCTGCTGATCCGCACTTCCGGCGAACTCCGCCTCTCCAACTTCCTGCTGTGGCAGCTTGCCTACGCGGAGCTGTATGTCACGCCGGTGCTGTGGCCCGACTTCCGGCGCCAGCATCTCTGGGAGGCCATCCTCGAATACCAGCGGCGGGACCGGCGGTTCGGCAAGGTGACTGTCTAGGTGGCATCCAACCTCACCAAGCGCATTGCCTTTGCCGTGGTGGCCATTCCCGCCGCCCTGGGCGTCGTCTGGCTGGGGGGCTGGGCGCTGGTGCTGGTGGTGTCGGCGGCGGCGGTGCTGGGTGCCCGGGAGCTGCTGGGCTTCGCCCGGGCGCTGCAGATCGAGCCGCTGGAGCGCACCGCCCAGGTGTCCGCCGCAGTGGTACCGGCGCTGGTGTACCAGGGGGTGTGCGGCCAGGACGCGGTGCTGGGGTGGAGCTGGATGCTGCTGGGGGTGTGGCTGGTGGGGCTGCTCACGCTGACCCTGCTCCGCCGGGGCCCCGACGGGCGGCCGCTGGCGGTGGCGGCGGTCACCGCCTTTGCCGTGTTGTACCCGGCCGGGCTCGCTTCATTCCTGGTGGCGATTCGCCACCTCCAGCACGGCGAGCGGTCGTGGCCGGGGGCCTGGCTGGTGTTCTTCCCGCTGGTGATCACCTGGGTGTGCGACACCGCGGCGATGTTCGCGGGGCGGACCATCGGCGGCCCCAAGCTCTGGCCCGCGGTCAGCCCGGGCAAGACCTGGGCGGGGGCGATCGCGGGGGTGGTGGGAGCGCTGCTCACCGTGCCGCTCCTGAATGCCCTGGTCCTCGAGCGGCTGGGGGTGGCCCTGCCGCTGGCGTGGGGCCTGCTGTTCGGCCTGGTGCTGGGCGTCGTGGGGCAGGTCGGGGACCTGGCCGAGTCGCTCTTCAAGCGCGAGGTGGGGGTCAAGGACTCGTCGTCGCTCATCCCGGGGCACGGCGGGGTTCTGGACCGGTTCGACTCCCTGTACTTTGTGCTCCCGGTGTCGGCGGCGCTGTACCGGCTCTTCGGGGTGCTGTAATGCGGGGCGTCGTGATCCTGGGCTCCACCGGCTCGATCGGGAAGAGCGCCCTCAAGGTGCTGGGCCGCCAGCGCGACGAGTTCCGGGTGGTGGCGCTCACCGCCCGCGAGAACCGCGCGGCGCTGGATCGCCAGGCGGCCGAATGGGCGCCGGGGCTGGCGGGGCTCACCGCCGAGCGCGGCCCCGAGCTGCTGGTGGAGGCCGCCAGCCACCCCGACGCCGACATCGTCCTGAATGCCGTGGTCGGGGCGGCGGGGCTGGATGCCACGCTGGCCGCGCTCCGGGCGGGCAAGCGGGTGGCCCTGGCCAACAAGGAAACGCTGGTGATGGCCGGGGACCTGATCCGCGCCGCGGCCCGCGCCGGGGGCGGCGAGCTGGTGCCGGTGGATTCCGAGCATTCGGCGGTGTTCCAGTGCGTCACCGGCCGGGAGGCCGATCTCCGCCGGCTGATCCTGACCGCCTCGGGCGGCCCCTTCCGCGACTGGGACCCGGCCCGGATCCAGGCCGCGACGGTGGCGGAGGCGCTCAACCACCCCACCTGGCAGATGGGATCCAAGGTGACGGTGGACAGCGCCAGCCTGGTCAACAAGGCGCTGGAGCTGATCGAGGCCCACCACCTCTTCGGGCTGGGCTACGACGCGCTCGAGGCGGTGGTGCATCCGCAGAGCATCGTACACGCGTTCGTGGGCTTCTGCGACGGCAGCGTCCTGGCCCAGCTCAGCTTCCCGAGCATGGAGCTGCCGATCCTCTACGCGCTTACCCACCCCCAGCGCCTGTCCGACGAGGGCACCCGCCGGTTCGACCCGGTCGCCGCGGGGCCGCTGACCTTCGAGCCGGTGCGGGGCGAGGTGTTCCGGGCCTTCGGGGTCGGGGTGGCGGCGGGGCGCGCGGGCGGCACCGCGCCGGCGGTGTTCAACGCGTCCAACGAGGAGGCGGTGGCGGCGTTCCTGCGCGGACGGATCCCGTTCGGGCGGATCGCCGAGACCATCGAGCGGGTGCTGGAGGCGCACCGGATCGAGCCGGTGCGCGATCTCGAGACCGTGCGCGCGGCCGACGGCTGGGCCCGCGCGCGCGCACGTGAGGTGCTGGCGTGAACTTCCTGTTTACCGTCGCGGTCCTGCTGGTCGTCCTGGGCGTGCTGATCTTCGTGCACGAGCTGGGGCACTTTCTCGCCGCCAAGTGGGCCGGCATCCGGGTCCACCGCTTTGCCCTCGGCATGGGCAACCCGGTGCCGGGACTCAAGGTCACCCGGGGCAACACCGAGTACGCCATCTGCTGGCTGCCCCTGGGCGGCTACGTGAAGATGGCCAGCCGGGAGGAGGAAGCCACCTCCAGCGCCCTGGAGGGGAGCGGCGCTCCCGCCGGGGCGGCGCCGGTGGGGCCGGAGGAGTTCTTCGAGTCCAAGCCCATCTGGAAACGGATGATCGTCATCCTGGCCGGGGTGACCCTGAACGTGCTCTTCGCGTGGCTTGCGTTCTCCTACCTCGCGGCCAAGAACGGCGAGCAGATCGAGCCCACCACCGTGG
>CAZCVG010000278.1:0-3093 GCA_964501735.1 uncultured Gemmatimonadaceae bacterium
AGCGGGTTGTTGATCTCGTGGGCCATGCCGCCCACCAGCTGGCCGATGGCCGACATCTTCTCCGCCTGGAGCAGCTGCGACTGCACCCGGCGCTGGTCGGTCACGTCCCGCACGATCCCCAGCACGGCGGTGGTCTCCCCGCCCTCGACCAGCGGCGAGATGGTCATCGCCACCACCCCCCGCTCCCCGTCCCCCCCCCGGAACGTCACCTCGAGCGCGCAGGACTCCCCGGCCAGGGCCCGGCGGATCTCCTCCTCCACCAGGGCGGAGCCCTCCAGCGGGAGCACGGCGTCCCAGCGCCGCCCCACCGAGCGGCTGGCGCTCACCTGCCAGAGCTGCTCCGCCGCGGCGTTGAGGGAGGTGAGGAGCCCGTCGCGATCCAGGGTGAAGATGGCCTCGCTGGCCCCCGAGAAGAGCCGGCGGTAGCGATCCTCGGACTTGCGGAGCGCCTCGGCGGCGAGGGCGGTCTGGTAGCCGGAGCCGGCGTGGTCGGCGATCTGGGCCAGCCGCTCGACTTCCGCCACGGTGAAGGACGCACCGGCGATGCGCCGGAGCTCGAGCACCGCCGCGATGCGGTTGTCCCCCCAGATCGGCACGGCGATCACCGCCGAGCCACCCAGCCACTCCCGGCATTCCGGCGCCAGCCGGCCATCGGCGGCGGCATCCGCGGTGATGAACACCGCGCCCTGCTGGCCCAGCATCCAGCCGGCCACGGTGGCCGCGACGGGCCTCGGCGCCTGCGCGTCCGCCGGGGGCACCCCCCGGCAGGCCATCGTGGTCCACTCACCGTCGGCCAGGAACCCCACCAGCGACGAGCTGCCCCCGATGCCGTGAAACGCCGCGTCGGCGGCCAGCTCGAAGATCGCGCCCGGCCCCGCCTCGGGATCGGTGGCCGTCCTGGCCATCTGGCGCAGCCACTCGGCGGTGATCCGCTGCCGGCGCTCCTCCTCGAGGCTCTCGAGATTCTCGAGCGTCACGCCCAGCTGCTGGGTCACGATCTCCAGGATCCGGACATCCTCGGCCTCGAAGGCGCCGTCCTCGCTCTCGTCCTCGATGGCGATGATCCCGGTGACGGTGCCCCGGGTGCGCAGCGGCGCCGCGGCGAAGCTGCGGGCGGCCGAGTCCAGGACCAGGCCAGCCGCCTTGGCCTCGGCCGCGGCGTTCTGGGCCAGGAACCAGGTTCTTCCGGTGCGCCAGACCTCCTCCAGCACGCCATTGCCGAGGGCGCGCCGGCTGCCGTCCAGCACCTGCTCCCCACTGCGATGCACGGCGAAGCTCAGCTCCCGCCAGACCTCGTCCACCAGGGCAATCCGCACGGTGCCCGCGCCCAGCGCCCGGCGCAGCATCTCGGCCGCCTGCCCCATGGCGTCGGCCGGCCGGAGCGACTGGTGCAGGGACGCGGTGACCTCCGCCACCGAGCGGATCCGGTCGGCGTACTGGCTCACCCGCACGTTGGCGAGCCGGGTCAGGAGGGCCAGCTCGGCGATCTCGAGCAGCCGGTGCAGCAGCTCCTCCTCGTGCCGGACGAACGGCCGGGACTGGCGGATGAGCTGCAGGCAGCCGGGATGGGCGGTCACCTGGCCCAGCGTCATCGCCAGCAGGAACCCGCTCCCGTCGGGGAGGGTGCAGCGGTGGGCCGTCTCGTCGGCGGGCATGACGTGCCCGCACAGCAGCTGGCGGCCCGGGAAGGGCGGCTGGTCGAGGATGGGAAGATCGCCGTGCGTGGCGGTGACCGCCGGGCGCCGCTGGACCATCTCGCTCAGGCGGGCGCCCTCGGCGTCCAGCGCCCGCGCGATTTCGCTGGCGATCGTCCGCCGGAGCGCGGGAGTGTCCTCCGCCGCCGCGAAGGCGGCGGCGATCTGGGTGGCCAGCCGCCCGCCGGTCAGGTGCCGGGCCGCCGCCGCGTGGAGCCGCAGTTCCGTCAGGGCGGCGGTGGCGTGCATGCCGAAGCGGAGCAGGGCCTCGCGGTCCGCGTCGCTGAAGCGGCCAGGCGCCTCGTCGGCAACGGTGAGCACGCCGATGACCTGCTCGACCCGGCGGAGCGGGACCGCCACCAGCGAGCGGATCCACTCGTTGCTCCCCGGCGCACTGGCCTCGGCGGCCCAGTCGCTGGCCAGGACACCCTCCACGGCGTCGTAGGCCACCCCTTCAAACCCGTAGGCCAGCGGGCGCCGGCGGCCGAGGTCGGCGCTGAAGCGGCCGGTGGAGGCGTGGCAGACCAGCTCCTCGCCGTCCACCAGCGACACCCGGGCGGAGGGCGACTCCAGCAGGGTGGCCGCGGTCCGCGCCACCTCAACCCAGGCTTCCTCCTCCTCGAAGTGTCCCGACGCCACCAGCGCCATCCGGGCAGCGGCCCGGACCTCGAGCTGGGCCCGGGACACCTGCCCCGGGGAGCCTTCCTCCCCGGTGGCCCAGAGCCCCGCGGCCAGGGCCGCCAGCCGGGCGAGAGTGGACGCATCGCTGCGGCGGAAGTGTCCCAGGTGGCGGTGATAAAGCATGAACACGGCCACCGGCCGGTCGGCCGCCAGCACCGGCACCGCCATGACGTCTACCGTGCGCTCGTCCTGCCACAACGCCGCCTGCCGCCCGCGGGGCGGCGGCTCGGCGCCGATCACCAGGCGGCTGCGATACCACGCCTCGCCCGCCACCGTGCCGGCCAGCGGGACCGGCTCGCCTTCCGGCGGGGCGTTGGGCCCGCGCGCCTGCAGCACCCGGAGCTGCTCGCCGTCGGACGTGAGCAGCGCCGCGCCGGTGGCGGCGGTGGCTTCGAGTGCGAGGTCGAGGAGGACGCCCAGCCCGTCGGCACGGGCGGCAAGGAGAACGGGAAGCGGGGAGACGGTTGATCCAGGCTCAGCGGCAGGCACGGTGGCCATGTCGGTGACTTTCTCCGGCGCCGCGATGAGCGTCGCGGGCCAGCGCGAGCCGAAGGGGGGTCGGCTCGCATGGCCTCCAATCTAGGACACTACCGCCCTCCGGCTCAAGAGTCTCCGAGGAACGAGGTGTCGAACCGCTTGGCCTTGAGCGCCGCGGCAAAGGCCGACTTCTCCACCGCCCGCATGTAGGCCTCCGCCGGCTCCACGGCCTTCTGCTCCA
>CAZCVG010000279.1:0-3084 GCA_964501735.1 uncultured Gemmatimonadaceae bacterium
TCCTTGAACACGAAGCTGTTGGCCACCCGCACGATCCGGCCGTTGTAGAGGTCCCCGTCCACCCACTGGCCCAGCTCCATGAGCGTGGTGCGGAGGACGCCGATGTCGATCACGTCCCCCTTGATGCCGCCGAGCTGCACCCGGTCGCCGGGGTGGTAGAAATTGGAGAACGTCAGCGCCAGCCACCCGGCGATGCTGGCGATCACCTCCTGCAGCGCGAAGGCGATGCCGGCGCCCGCCACGCCGAAGGCGACGGTGAGCCCGCCCAGCCGGTCGCTGAACAGCGCGGCCAGGTAGACGAACGCCAGCACGTAGCCGGCGAAGCTCAGCGCCTTGCGGACCCGGTAGCGGGTGTCGCCGTCCCGGATCCGGGATGCCACGGTGCGCTGGGCGGCCCGGATCAGGACCACGATGACCAGGAGTCCGGCGATCATCGCCACCATCCGGCCGACCGTTGGGTCGTACAGCCACTGCTTCAGCTGGTCATCGACGCCGTCCATGCGGATTGTGCTCCCTAGAAAGTCAGGTCTCAGAAGCCGAGCTGGGCCCCGGCCAGAAACCGGTGATGCGAGAGCTCGGCCTGGTCCACGTCAATCGCGTGGTTGAGGCGGAACTGGATGGCGCCGGTCGGGGTGGCCCGGACCCCGAAGACCAGCACGTCGCTGTCGCCGCCGAGGCCGTCGGGGCGGATGGCGTCCCAGCGGGCCAGCAGCTGGACCTTGGCCCAGGGGTTGGTCCCGACGGTGACATGCCAGCCCTTCGGCCTGGCCGTGCCGCCGGCATCGGCCTCGAGCCGGGCGCCCACCACCTCCACGGCCAGGAGCGCCAGCCGGCTGGTGTAGCGCAGGTCGGCGCCCCAGACGGTGCGCTTGCCGGCGAAGCCGGTGACCAGCGGACCGAGATTCACGCTGGCATCGCGGGAGTAGCCGACGTTGGCCGCCAGCTCCAGCCGGCGCGCCGATCCCGGCGCTGAGCCCAGCACCCACCAGCCCAGCCGGGCCACGCCCATGACCCGCTGGTCGTCGTTGGTGCGCGAGCCGATGCCGTTGCCGTTGAAGGCGCCGGCCGCGTATTCCACCCGGCCCTGGCCCAGCTTGCCGCGCGCCTCCACGCCCATCTGGCGGTTGGGCGCCAGGGCGGTGACCACCCGGGAGCGGTCAATGAAGTCGAGGTCGCCGGCGCCGGTGAGCAGCTCGCGGCTGAAGGGCGCCTTGAACTGGCCCGCCTGCAGCACCAGGGCGTCGTGGGCCTTGTAGTGCACCTCGGCATCGAGGATGGCGGGCGAGGCGGCGAAGTTGGTCTGCAAGGTATAGCCGTAGCCGCCGTCCAGCTCGCCATTGAGCTTGAGCCGGAAGTTGGCGATGCGGAACCCGTTGATGCCCGCCGTGCGGCCCTCGTCCTGGTAGTCGCCCACCACCTGCAGCAGGGCGCCGAGACTCAGGGGCTTGCTCTTGAAGCGCTGGGCCAGCTCGGTGAGCAGCGAGTCCTGCGCCGCCAGCGGACCGGCCAGGGCCAGCAAGGCGGCGGTGAGCGCAGTCGTGAGGCGGCGGCTCATGCTCCGGTCCTCGGCGCCGGCACCTGCTCCACCCGGAAGGCCGGGGCCTGGTAGGTCTTGGGCAGGTTCTCGGCGGGAATGGTGACCATGTTGCCGTCGCGCAGGGCGCGGTAATGGGGGGAGAGGATTTCCACGCCGCCCTGGTTGAAGGCATCCTGGATCCGCTGGTGCAGCTCGGAGTAGGTCCTGGCCATGACCCCGGGCTGGTCGGTGAAGGCGTTGAGCTGGTAGCTCACGTAGAAGTCGTCCAGGCTGGTCTGCAGCACGAACGGCGCCGGCTCGGGCAGGATGTTCTGGGTGCCTTTGGCGGCGCTGATCAGCAGCTCGTGGACCTGGCGCCAGGGCACGTCGTAGCCGATGGTGACGGTGGTGTGCAGGATCAGGCCCCGGCTGGCGGCCTGGGTAGTGTAGTTGATGACCTGGCTGGAGAGCACCGTGCCGTTGGGCACCGTGATATCCACGTTCTTGATGGTGCGGAGCCGGGTGACCAGCATGGTGCGCTCCACCACGTCGCCGATGGTGTCGCCGATCTGCACCCGGTCGCCCACCTGGAAGGCGTTGGTGTAGGTCAGGACCACGCCGGCCACGATGTTGCCCACGGCGCCGGAGGAGCCCAGCGAGAACAGCACGCCCACGAACAGCGACACCCCCTTGAAGGCATCGGAGCCGGCGCCGGGGAGGTAGGGAAACATCACCACCGCGGCGAAGGCGATCACCAGGAAGCGGACGATGTTGTAGGTCGGCTTGGCCCAGTCCTTCTGGAAGCCCTCCAGTGTCAGCGCCCCGGTGGCGATGGCGTTGAACACCAGCGCGATGAGCTTGAGCAGGTAGCGCGTCACCAGCACGATGACCGCGATGAAGAAGACCTTGGGGAGGTAGTCCACGAAGCCCGCCCCGACCGACTGCAGCGGGGTGAGGACGTAGCCCACGATCTTGCGCGACAGCGGCGCCGTCCACGGGAAGAAGCTCAGCACCAGGGGCACGTAGAAGTAGAGCAGCAGCACCGTCAGGATCACCCGGAGCACCCGGGCGAGGATGGTGATCGCCTCCTCCAGCCGCTGCGAGGAGAGCAGCTCCAGCTGCTTGATCCGGAGCGGCGGTACCTGCACCCGCTTGAGGGTGGTGTAGATCCGTGTGAACACCGCCTTCATCCCCCAGAGCAGCAGCACCAGCACCAGGGTGGCCAGCAGCGCCTTGCCGGTGTTGATGGCCAGGGCCCGGAGGCTGGTGGCGGTGGCGGTGGCCTTGGCCACCACCTGGATCCGGGCCGCCCACGCGGCGGCCAGCGCCGGCCTGGGCTGGCCGTTCGGCTGGGCATCGCCCTCGAGGACCGTCATCAGGACCTCGTCGCCGACCAGCAGCTCGCTCCGGCCCTCCACCTCGGCGACGACGATGGAATCCCCGCCGTCGGCGAGGTTGGGCCCGAGGCGCTCGAGCCGGCGGTGGATGGCCGCCGCGCGCTCGGCCGGCCCGAAGGGTCCCAGCCGGCCGTACAGCGTGAACAGCGTGTCCATGCCGTAGACCACCGG
>CAZCVG010000280.1:0-3063 GCA_964501735.1 uncultured Gemmatimonadaceae bacterium
GTTGCCCGGCCCGCGATCATCACGTCCAGCCTGCACCCGGAATCTAGGGGGTCGGGCCGGGCGGGTCCATGGCCGCCGCCCGCCTCCCGGTGGCTAGCCGCCGACGCCGGCCAGCCTCGACTTGAGCCGGGTCACCAGCGGCTCGAGCAACTCGTCGGCCCCGCCCCACTGGGTGAGCGCCAGCTGGTACTGCTCGCGGGCCTGGTCCCGCTTTCCCTGCCGCTCGTAGATCGTGCCGCGCAGCAGCCGGGCCTGGCCCAGCAATAGCCAGCGCACGTCCATGGACATCGTCGAGAAGTGCCGCGGGTCGAAAGTGTCCAGCGCGCGCAATGCGCGATCGTCCTCACCGAGGTCGTGCCAAAGATGGGCGGCGATCATGGCCCGGTACCCGGTCCATTGCGGCGGGCCCTTGTATTCCGGTCCCCCGGCCGAGTCCGGCTGCAGCAGCAGTTCCCGCGTGCGGACCGTGTCCCGCCGGTCCAGGGCCCGCAGGGCCTCGATCTCCGGCGGGGGGCTGCCCCCGCCCAGTGCCAGGAACTCCTCGATCGGCTGGGGGTTGCCCCGGTTCTGGAGGTAGAGCCCCAGGGCCGCCGCCCAGCCGTAGGTGACCACCTCTTCTCGCTGGTCCTTCGGGGTCTTGCGGGCGCTGTCGGCGATGGCGTTCCAGGCCGTGGCCAGGTCCCGGGTCGGCGCCCCGAGGGCGGTCGCCAGGTGGCTCTGGAAGAGGTGGTGGTGCAGCGTCCGGTTTCCCACCCGGCGGGAGCCCAGGTGGTCCGGCATGTACAGCGCGCTGAGGCTGGAGGCGAGCGCCAGGTTCCGGCTGGCCAGGTTCAGCTTGCCCGCCCATCCGAGCAGGTTCACCCCGTGCATCACCTCGCCGATGGTCGAGAACGGCAGCCGCTCCCGGTCGAAGTCCTCGGCCCGGACCGTGTCGAGCGCCCGCTCCACCGTGCGCACCGCCTCCGCCATTTCTCCCTGGGCGGTCTCCACCTGGGCCTGGAGAAACGGCAGGTCCGCCCGGCCGGAGCCGCCCGGGCGGGCGGCAAGCAGCCCGATCTCGCTCAGCGCGGCATCGTACTGCTCGCTGGCGGAGAGCGCGAAGATCAGCGCGTTCTGGGCATGCACGTTGTCCGGCTGCTGGGTCAGCCACTTGCGGGCGCTGGCCACCCCCTCGGCGCGGGCATGCCGGCGCGCGGTGGCCAGGGTGAGCGAATCCAGGCCGGCGCGGGGGCCCCCCTTGGCCGTCAGCGTCAGGGAATCGTTCGGCAACAGGGCCACAAACGGCTCGTCCAGCGCTGCCCAGCGGTAGATCTGCGCCAGGTGCTCGAAGGCCAGGTAGTAGTTCGGGTCCAGGGCGATCGCGCGCTTGAAGGCCCGTAGCGAGGTGGTCAGGTGGGCCGCGAGCTGGTCCTGCCGGGGATCGTGGAAGGTCACGTCCCCCAGGCCGTACCAGGCGTCGGCGTCGGTGGAGTCGTTCACCAGGAGCGCGTGGTAGGCCTGCTCGCTCCGCTCGTGCTCGCCCGCCAGGAAGAGCCGGTAGGCCTCGATCATGGCGCGGTCGTGGCCCGACAGCCGGCTGCTGAAGCGCGCCGCGCGCCGGATCGCTTCCTCGCCGATGGAGTCGTGCTCCCCCGCCACCCAGCCCCGGGTGAGGGAAAGCTTGTAGTGGGCCAGCCCGAAGCTGGTGTCAATCTCCACCGCCCGGCGGAACAGCCGGTCGGCGGTGGTCAGGTTCCACTGGCCCAGCGCCTCGATGCCCTCGAGGTAGCTGCGATAGGCGGCGAGCGACGGCGTGGTGACCTGGGCCAGCCCGGTGCTCACCCCGCTGGGCGCCCCCGACACGTTGAGCAGGCGCGCGGCCAGCTGGTCGAAGAGCGGGCGCACATCCTCGCCCGGCGCCCCCTCGATCCGCTGCACTTCCAGCCGGGTCCCGCTGGCCACGTCGTACACCCGGGCCACCACCTGCAGGGAGTCACCGATCCGGGTGTAGTCGCCCAGCACCACGGTCCACACGCCGGCGTCGCGGGCCAGCCGGCGGGCCATGTCCAGCCCCACCGGCGCGTCAGGCATCAGCTCCCGGCGGGCCAGGAGGTCGTGCAGCCGCTCGTGGTCCACCACAGTCAGGTCGTTCCACTGGGACAGGTTGAGGGCCAGCATGCTCACGCTGCCGTCCCGCAGCCACTCCACTGCCGGATCCTGCCGCACGTTCTCGAACGGGAGCACCAGGATCGAGTGCCGGGGGTTCACCCCGTCCGGTGGCCCCGCCGGCCGAAGGGCCAGGATCGCCAGTGGCAGGGCAACGGCCAGGACACCCCCGGCGAGGAGCAGCCGGCGTCGCCGCCTGGCGGGCGCCACGACGGGCACCTGGACACGCTCTCCCAGCACCGCAGCCCGGAAGTCCGCCCCGGTCTGCCAGCGCTCGGCCGGGTCCTTCCGGAGCGCCTGCCCGATGGCCAGAGCCAGCGGCGCCGGGCTCTCGCTCCGCAGCGACTCCACCGGGGCAGGCTGCTCGGCCAGGTGCATGGACGCCACCGCCGCCGCGCTCGAGGCCCGGAACGGCGGCCGCCCCGCCAGCATCTCGTAGGCCACCACGCCCAGGGAATAGAGGTCGCTCCGCGCATCCACCGCGTCCCCCGCCGCCTGCTCGGGGCTCATGTAGGTCGGGGTGCCCACCGCGACCCCCTGGGCCGTGCGGGTGCCGTCCGCATCGGCCAACGCCCGCGCGATGCCGAAGTCGGCCAGCATCGCACGGCCAGTGGCCTCGTCCAGGAGAATGTTCTCCGGCTTCACGTCCCGGTGCACCAGGCCGGCCTGCCCCGCCGCGTGGAGCGCATCCGCCAGGTCGGCGACGATGCGGACGACATCCGCCGCCGGCAGCCGCCCCTCCCGCTGCAGCCGCTGCCGGAGGCTCTCTCCCGGCACGTAGTCCATTACGTAGTAGAACAGCCCGGTGGCCTCGCCGGCGGAATGCACCGCGAGGATGCTGGGATGGCGGAGCCGGGCGATCATCCGCGCCTCGGCGAGGAACCGCTGGGTGATGCTGCTGTGCACCGCCAGCTCGGG
>CAZCVG010000281.1:0-3063 GCA_964501735.1 uncultured Gemmatimonadaceae bacterium
GCTGCGCCGGAGCAGCCCGTGGGCGATGGCCTGCATCAGGTGGGTCTTCCCCAGCCCGGTGGCGCCGTAGATGAAGAGCGGATTGTAGGTCTTGCCGGGCGCTTCCATGGCCGCGTGGGCAGCCGCGGCGGCCAGCTGGTTGGACTTGCCGATGACGAAGGTGTCGAACGAATACCGGTCGTTCAGCGGCTGATTGCTCGGATTGGTGACCGCCCGCGATCCCGCCTGGCCTGCAGGCGGGCTCACGAAGAAGTCCATCTGGGGGCGCCGCTGGCGGTCTTCCTGGACCCGGAAGGTCACACCCAGAGGCTTCCCGGCCACCCCCTCCGCGATCCGGGAGAGCAGGACGCCGTGATTGGCTTCGTTCCACTTGGCGGCAAACTCGTCCGGGGCGGCGATGACCAGGGTGTCATCTTCCAGGGCCACCGCTTCGGTCGGCTCCAGCCAGGCCCGCACCGTGGTGTCGGGGAGTTGGCGGGTGGCCTCTTCGAGGATGCGCTTCCAGAGATCTTTTGCGGACAGCGGCATGCTGCTTAGAACCGGTGGGGCGTTCGCAAGGGCGCACGATTGTACGAGCCGCGTGTGGAAAAGTCAACCTTGACCTGAGCGGGGGGCTCCGGGTAGTTTTGCGGGCTCATTTGAGGGGATCGCCCGATGAATCCGTCATATCGTCCGCGCAACAAGCGCCGCACGGCCAAGCATGGTTTCCGCGCCCGGATGGCCACCCGCTGGGGCCGGGAAACCCTGTCGCGCCGGCGCAAGAAGGGCCGCAAGGCCCTGACCGTCTCGATCGGGACCAAGCACGGGAGCCGCTGACGGCGGACCAACGGCAACCGAGGTCGCACCGGCTGTCGCGGCCTCGAGACCGCGCCCGGTGCCTCGAGGCCGGTCGGCGGCGGCGGTTGCGGTTGCTGGAGATCGTCTGGATGGACAACTCGACGGGCCACCCACGGATGGGACTGATAGTTCCGAAGTTCCAGTCCAGCGCGGTGGCCCGCAATCGTTTACGCCGCCGGCTCACCGAGATCTGGCGCCGTGAGGTCCAGGCCCGGCAGGGGGCCCGGGACCTCATCGTCCGGGCGCGTCGGGAGGCCTACGGGGCCTCGTTTGGCGAGCTCCGGCAGGAGTTCGTGACTCTGGCCGACGCCCTGGCGGGGGCTGGCCGGGCCTCGGATGACGGGCGGGCGTGACCCATGCAGGCGCCGGGATCCCCACCTCCGGGCGGAACCGAGCCGGCCCCGGGTACGTCATCGGCGCCGGGACTGGCGGCCTCTCGCCTCTTTCCGGTGCCCCGCACCCCGCTCGGCTGGCTGCTGGCTCCGCTTACCTGGGTGCTCATCGCCCTGGTGCGGGGGTACCAGAAGTTCATCTCGCCGGGCCTGCCGCCCAGCTGCCGGTTCGCGCCGAGCTGCTCGCAGTACACTCTCGAGGCGCTGCAGCGCCACGGCGCCCTGCGGGGCGGGTGGCTCGGCGCCCGGCGCCTGGTCCGCTGCCATCCGTGGCATCCCGGTGGCTATGACCCGGTGCCCTGACCTCCACCGCTGATCCGCATGGACCGTCGCGTCATCTGGGCCATTGTGCTGATGATGGTCATCGCCATCGGGCCCACGTTTTTCATCAAGCGTCCGCCGCCCGGCGCGGCCGGGCGTCCGGACACTACCGCCCCCGATTCCACCCCGCCCGCGCCCCCCGCCCCCGCCGGGCTGTCTTCCCTCCCGGGCGACCCCGGCCTCGAGGCCCCCGCCGGCCCGGGAGACACGGTCTACGTCTCCTCGCCGTTGTACGAGTACGGGATCGCCACCCGGGGCGGCGGCATTGTGCGCGCCACCATGCTCAAGTACCAGGCCCTCAATCCGGCGGACCGGGGCCAGCCGGTCCAGCTGATCCCGGCGGGATCCGGGGTGCACCAGCTGGCCCTGACCGTGGGGTCGGATACCCTGTCGCTGGCGGACTGGCGCTTCACGCTCACGGGGCGTCCGGCGGGAGCGTCGGCGGCGGGACCGATCCAGGTGTCCGGCGATACGGTCGCTGTCACGCTTGCGGCCAGCCGGGGCGGGGTGACCGTCGAGCTGACCTACCGGTTCGAGGCAACCGACTACCAAGTCGGGGTGAGCGGCCGGGTCACCGGGCTCGGGCCGGTGGGCGGGCACCTCCTGGCCGACATGGGCAGCGGCTTCCGGCAGACCGAGGCCGACTCGGCGGCCAACCTCTACGAGTACGGGGTGGTTACCAAGACCGACGAATCGAAGCTGGTGAAGTTCTCCTCGCTGGATCCGGGCGAGCGCCAGACGCTCGAGGGCCCCTTCGAGTGGGCGGCGGTGAAGTCGAAGTACTTCGTGGCCGCGCTCCTGGCGGTGGACTCGGGCGCGGCCCGGATCAGCGGGGCCACGATGACCGCACCGGCCGCGGTCGCGAAGGTGCACCACGCGGCCACCATGTTCACCATGCCGGTGCCCGCCGCGGGCACCTTCGGCTACCGCCTGTACCTCGGGCCGATGGAGTACCCCCGGCTCCGCACCGTGGGACACGACTTCTACGACATCAATCCCTACGGCTGGCCGGGCTTCCGGACCATGATCCGGCCCATCGCCGTCGGGGCCCGGTGGCTGCTGGTCTGGATGCACGAGAACCTGCACCTCTCCTACGGGCTGGTGCTGATCGCCTTCGGCGTGCTGATCCGGATCATGCTCTGGCCGCTCAACCAGAAGGGCATGCGGGCCAGCATCCGGATGCAGGCGCTGCAGCCGGAGATGCAGAAGATCCAGGACAAGCACAAGGACGACCCCCAGGCGCTGCAGCGGGCGGTGATGGAGCTCTACAAGCGGGAAGGGGTGAACCCCTTCAGCGGCTGCTGGCCGCTGCTGCTGCCCTGGCCCATCCTGCTGGCGCTGTTCTTCGTGCTGGCCAACACCATCGAGCTGCGCGGCCAGCCGTTCCTCTGGCTGCCGGACCTTTCGCTCAAGGATCCGCTGTTCATCATCCCGGTGCTGATGGGGCTGTCCATGTTTGGCCTGAACAAGGTCGGCATGGCGGGGATGCCGCCCACCCCGCAGACCAAGATGA